>JASHOJ010000048.1 GCA_030041155.1 Candidatus Binataceae bacterium
CTGCTGGAAGAGCGTGTTCACCCTAGGGTCGCTCGTCCCAGGCATGGATCTAGGGCGAATGGATGAGGGCCCGGCGGAGGGAGCTGCGCTGCTGCATTCCGCCCGACAACTCCAAGGATATTTCTGCTCAAGGCCGACGATGCGAAGCAGCTCCCGCGCTTCCTTCCCGTATTCGGCTCGCCGTCAGCGGAACTGAGAGGGGTAGGGCTCGACGATCTCGGAACGGCAGCAGGGTGTGTTATTTAGGGTCGTCCGCCAGAGAAGCAGATTGGGGTTCTGGAAGGCGATGCCGCAAATCTCAAGCGAACCGGAGACGCTCGCCTGCTACCTTCGCCGTGCCGGTGAGCGGCGGATTCAGTCCCGAGACGAGTTTAACAGCGACGATTTTCCGCAGCCGCTCGGCCCCACCACGGCAACAAGCCTGCCTTTCCTGATCTTGAGCGAGATTTCGGCAAGCGCCAGGATCGGATTTTTGCAGCCATAGGACAGGCTGGAGTTCCCGATGTCTATGAAGGGAACTTCATCGCAATCGCTTTCTTGCGCTATTTCGGCCGGCTGAGGACCGCGTGTCTGCAAAAGCGGCATTGTTCTTCGAATTCTCCTGAACCCGATGGCCGTTCAGCGGACGCGAAGCGGCCCGCGGACGATCTTGCCGGCCCATCTACCCCGCGCCCATGCGGTGTCGGCAAGCGCTTTGCAGCGCACCGGCTTGCCGTTCGCCGCCTTCTCGGCGCCGGATATCGCCGGTGAGCCCCGCGTCCAATTCCGGAGAGCGGTGCCAAGTTCGTGGAAGCAGGTCGAGACGGCCGCCGAAGGGATCCTCCCGGCGTGCACGCAGCAGGCAAGCACCGCGACGCGCACTTCGGAATTCCGGATCGGCACATAAACGATGTCTGGCCGCATCTCGTCGGATCCAGGCGAAAGCCGGATTTGTACGCCAACGCCCGCGCCCGAGGTGACGAGGTCCGCCATCAGCTCGAATGAATTCGTCGAAACGCTCGAGAGAGGCCGCGCCCCCACCTGCGCGAACATGGCGTTGACGACCTGGAAGAGAAAGGAATTTCCATCGGGCATGACGAGTTCTTCGTCGACGATGTCGGCGACGTGGACGACTCTCTTGCCGCCGAGGCGGTGCTGCTTGCGCACCATGATGCACGTCTCAAGCTTGAATGACGCGATGCGCTTCAGGTCCCGGTGCTCGGGCATGGCGTATCCGATCACGATTTCGATATCGCCCCGCATCAAGAGATCGATAAGGGTCTCAGTATTGCCGACCACCACGTTGAACGTGATGTCGGGGTAGGCTTTGTGAAAGCGTGTGAGGAACCCGGTCATGAATTGACGGGCAATTGTCTCGTTGATCCCGAGCGCGACGAGCCCCCTATGCGAGCCCTTGAGCGCGCCAATTTCGGCGCGCGCAGCAGCAAGCTCGTTCATTGTGCGGCGCACGCGGTACATCAGCGCTTCGCCAGCCACGGTGAGCCGAATGCCTTTTCGGCCGCGCTCGAGCAATTTGACGCCGAACTCCTCCTCGATGAGCTGGATTTGCCGACTCACCGCAGAAGGCGCGATGTGGATTTTTTCCGCGGCGCGCCGGAAGGAGCCCGTCTGCGCGACTTCATAAAAATAGCGGAGCGCCGAGGTGTTCGCGAAATCTGGTAGGAGACCGAGCGGCATTTTATGTATCCGCGGCACACATTCGCTTGGTGGCGGGGAAGTTCACCGCCGCCTCGCTCGCTGCGCTTGACTCACGAACCGCCATCGGCATAACTCTAATATGGTATACCAAAGGAATGCAACCCACGTACCAAACGTGAGCCGATTCTTCGTCCCCCCACGAATGTCCCGTGATTACGACCGCCGCCCAGAAGGAAACGCCGGCATGCCAAACCTGCTGAACGAGAGCGCCAAGGGCGTCTACATCATAGCCGCGACCCCTTTTACCGATTGCGGCGAGATCGACTGGCCCAGCGTCGACAGCATGGTCGAATTTTATCTCCGCCATGACGTCGACGGAATGACCATCCTCGGAATGATGGGAGAGGCGCCGAAGATGAGCGAGGTCGAGTCGATCGAATTCACGCGCTATCTCCTGCGGCGGGTGAACGATCGGGTTCCGGTCGTTGTCGGCGTCAGCAATGCCGGTCTCGGCAACCTCACGATGTTGGGCAAGGCGGCGATGGATGTGGGCGCCGCCGGCGTGATGGTCGCGCCGATGCAGGGCCTCAAAACCGAAATTCAAATCGCCAGCTATGTCCAGCAAGTGGCCCAAGCGCTCGGCCCTTCGATTCCCATCGTCTACCAAGACTATCCGCAATCGACCGGCGTCAATATTTCTACCGAGTGCTTCGTCGGCCTTGTCGACGCGATACCAAGCCTTGTCATGCTAAAGCACGAGGATTGCCCCGGTTTGCGCAAGCTGCAGCAAATCCGTAAAGCGTGCGGCACCGGACCGCACCGGCGGATCAGCATACTCGCCGGCAACGGGGGCCTCTATTTGCCGCAAGAGTTGAGCCGCGGCGCGGACGGCGCGAT
>JASHOJ010000323.1 GCA_030041155.1 Candidatus Binataceae bacterium
TACTCGGAAGAGTGTGGTTCGACGCAGTTGGCCTGACGCCAGCCGCCTATGAAGTACTAACTCGCCTTTGTGCACTGATCATGATATTTGCATTCGCACGATTGGTTTGCACTCTCGACGCCGACCTTGTGGCCATCGCGATCGTCCTTCTTACGCTTCAGTTCAGCATACCCGCGACCTATCCTTCCCTCGCGCAAGCTTTAGAAGCAGCGCTGCTTGCTCTCGCGCTCTCTCAGCAGGCTGGTGGCAATCGGCGGATGGCGTTAATTCTCGCCACAATCGCGGTGTTTGCGAAGCCAAGCATGGGATACGTATATGGAGCCCTTCTAATCGCGATTTGGGTATTGCGAACACCGTCGGGATCGAGAAAGGCCAGATTCGGACGCGAAGTTGCTTTCCCGATCGCGATCACCGCGGGGATCTGCACACTCCTGCTCGTCGGCTTTTATGGACCGAGCGCCGTAATCAACACTGTGCTTCCCATTTCCGGAGTAACTACCTATCGGGCCGCGCATTTTGGTTTTTTTGCGGGAGTTGGACGGCGGTTCTGGGAGCCCGGCTATAACTCATGGGTTATGTATGTGTTAGGCCCCACAGGTATTTGGATTGCCGCTACTCTTTTTCTCTTCTGGGCCGCGGCTGAAGCCGCATCGCGGCTGTGGAAGGGCTTGGGCTCCCAGGATGGCAATGCCAGCCTCCGGGACGAGTTGATTCTAACCTGCTTTGCGCTCCACGTCACATTCATCGGGTTCTTTTTCGAAAATCAGTGGTCGTGGATCTACTACTCGTATATTCCGATCATCGGGATCGTGGCAGCGGTCGACATTTCGCCTCTGGCACGGCGCGCAGGAATGGCAGTCTGCGCGGTCGCGGCTCTCTCGCTCTTCGGCACGGTTCATTCAAGCCTTTACCTGTGGAGAACGCGGGAGCGTAGCGCCGCAACCGCATGGATGTGGAGTCCGCCAGATACGACGGCCGAGTGGCAAGCGGTTACCGATCTCACACGCGGGCATCGTACCACGATTCTCGACACCAAGGGCGCCGCCGAGCTGATGTTTCCCGGCTTTCAGCCTCCTACAAGTTTGTATCTGGATCCCGGTCTGATGCTCCCGGAGGAGGTTGATCGAAAAGTGCAGGAAGTGGAGGACTCTGAACTAATCGTGGTGCCGCTGATGGCAAATACATGCGCGGGAGTACCGCGCGCGCCGCAATTTCACGATGTGCTGCGCAGCTTCGCTCCGGTTTTCCGCGGTAGATACTTTGACGTTTATCAGCGGAGTTCCGTGGCTAGCGTTCCTCACTGATTAAGATGAGTAATCACGTTTCAAACCGAAGGACGCTCGTATGGCTATTCGCGGTCATGGCGCTGGAAATTGCCGCACTTACTATATTCGAGCTGCCGGTAGAATTTGACTTCCGCCATGTTGCATTCTGCGACTCGGGAGAAAACCTTGCCCTTGCCTATCTCACGGCGCATGGGTTCCACCCGATCATCGATTTTTCCTATCCCTACGGACTGCTGACGCTCGCCGTCCAATCGTTATGGTTCAAGCTGTTCACCTCGTCGCCGCTGTCGTACCAGGCGGCGGTGTTCGCATGTGACCTGATAATAGCCTGGAGCCTCGCGCGGATCGCCGCCGCCCTCGACTTTGGCGTCGTAGCGATCGCACTGCTGATAGTTATGGTCGGGTACGCGGCTTCTCCAACTTATCCTCAAATCGTACAGGCATTGGAGGCGGCGCTGCTCGCCAGCGCCCTTGCCGAACAAGCTACGGGCCGCAGGAATGTTGCGCTCGCGCTGGTGGTCTCCGCGGCCTGCGTTAAGCCGGCAATGGCGTACCTATATGGCTTGCTGCTGCTCGGATTGATCGCTTATGATCTGCTGCGTTACAAATCCGCAGCTAACAGATGGCGCGCCGCGCTCGCGCCGGCGATCACCACTGGCCTGATTCTGATTGCCTTTCTCGCGATCGTTTACGGCCCGCTCGCGGTGCTTCGGACTCAGTTCCCCCTTACCGCGATGAAGACTTACCGCGCGGGAGATTTTGGGTTCTTCGGCGGGGGCCGCGGTTTCTGGGATCCGTCGGGTGCGAGTTGGTTATACTACGTAGTCTTTGTAGCGGGCTTCTGGATAATAGCCACTCTGTATCTACTTGCCGCGTCATTGCGGATTATAGCGCGAGCCACTCGAAATCGATTCGACCCTTCGCTTGTCACGCGGCGAGAGGAGATCATACTGACTTGTTTTCTCCTTCATGCAGCTTTTATCTTTTTGTTTTTTGGAAATTCCTGGTCATGGTACTACTATGTTTACTTCCTAATCGCCGGCGTAGCTGCGACAATTGACTATGGCGCGGGATGGCGCCGAACCGGCTTCGCGCTCTGCTGTATCGCGACCCTGTCGTGGTCGGGCGTGAGCGCTGTGGTCTTCCGTCAGTGGAAGAGCGAGCAGCGAAGCCATTTCACTGCGTACTTGTGGGCGCCCGAGAGCCAGGCCCGCGAATGGAGCCGCGTGCAGGCGCTTGCGAGCGGAAGCCGCGCGACGATTCTCGATACCAAAGGTGCCGCCGAGCTGCTCTTCGCGGATTTCGAGCCGCCGGTGACACTCGCGCTAGACCCCGGATTGATGTCGCGGGCCGAAATCGATCGCAAGCTGCTCCAAATTGCCGCCTCAGACATCGTCGTGGTGCCGCTCGGGCCGGCTTCCTGCGGTGGAATTCCTCATGCACCGGAATTTCAGCAGGCTCTCACAAGCTTTGAGCTTGCCTTCCACGGCAACTACTTCGACGTTTACCACCGTCGCGAGATCGCGTCAGGCGGTGCGATGAAGCCATGAAGCGGCGCGTTCATATCGTGGCTTTATCGCCGGCTCTGCGCGGCGCGATTGCCGCCGCGATCTTCTGCGCGATTTCGTACCTGATTTTCGGACGCGGATTACACGGCGCCTTCACCACCCGCTTTATCGGATCCGGCACCGACCCGTCTGCTTTTTTCTGGTTTCTCGCCTGGTGGCCGTATGCGCTCGGCCATCATCTGAACCCGATGTTCACCGACCTGTTGTGGGCGCCGCACGGCATCAGCCTCGCCTGGGGCACGCCGATTCCGCTGCCCGCCGCCGCAGCCGCGCCGATAACACTGACTGCGGGACCGATCGCGGCATACAACGTGCTGTGTTTGATCGCGGCGCCCGCGGCCGCATTTTCAGCCTATCTGCTCTGCGCATGGATCACAAAAAAGTTCTGGCCGTCAGTGCTCGGCGGCGCGATCTTCGGCTTCTCCGCCTACATGTTCGGCCAGACATTGGCCCATGTGGATATCGTGATGGTGTTCCCGATTCCGCTGATGGTGCTGGTAGCGCTTAAGTACTTCGCGGGCGAGATACGCACTCGCGCGGCGACCGTCACGATCGCGCTTTTGATGGCAGCGCAATTCCTGTGCTTCCCAGAGCTGTATGCGACGACCGCGATGTTCGCCGCGATAGCGTTCGTGATTGCGCTCTGGCTGTGGCCCGATCGCGGGCGCGTCGTGCACCTGGCCGGCGTGTGCGCCGCCGCGCTCGGATTATCGGCGCTGATCCTGTCGCCATATCTATACGCGATGCTGATGGCGGGAATCCCGCGCGGCACCTATTATCCACCGGGCCCGTTCGCCGCCGATCTTCTCGGCCTCATCGTTCCCGAGCGCTTCACGTGGCTCGGAAATTTCGCGTGGATTCGAGGAGTCAGCGATCATTTCGCCGGCAACTGGATTGAGCACGGCGCATGCTTCGGATTTCCGCTGCTTATCGTCGCCGAGGCGTGGCGGCGGAGCAACTGGACCCGGCCGGAATGCAAAATCGCGGTCGCGGTATTGGCCGCTATCGTGATCGCCGCGCTCGGACCCGCCCTGATGGTCGCCGGCAGGCCGACCTTTCCGATGCCGTGGGCGATCGCGACTCATCTGCCGCTGATCGCCAACGCGCTGCCCGGACGTTTCGCGATGTACGCGTTCCTGATCCTCGCGATAATCGCCGCGTCGTGGTTCGCCTCGTCCACATCGCGTCGCGAAGTCAAGGCATTGGCGCTTGCGGGGGTGATCCTGATGATGCTGCCGCGTATGGACGCCGTCTTCTGGAGCACGCAAGCGTATCAGCCCGCGATGTTCGCCGATGGATCGTGGCGCAAGGTGATCGCGCCGGATTCGGTAATTCTGCCGCTTCCGTTCGAGCGCAACGGCAGCTCGATGCTCTGGCAGGCGAGCGCGAAGATGGGCTTTCGAATGGCGAGCGGATATACGTCGATTACTCCCGAGAGTTTCCGACGCTACCCCGCGGCAAGATTTTTTCTCGGCTCGTTCGATTTGCCCGAGGTGGCCGAACAGGTAAAGGCATTCGTCGCGCAGCACGATATCGCGGCGATCGTAATCGATGACCGCGACCCCGACCTCGAACGATGGTGCCAGGTGCTCGAAAAGGTGGGCCTTGGCGCAATCGAGATGGACGGCGCACGTGTGTACGCGGTTCCTCCCGGCGCATTCGCCGCGTATCGCGATATCAGCGTGGTCAACCTGGAGGCGCGCGCGTTGGCGCTTAGATCCGGCGTGCTGATCCGCGCGATCGCCGCATGGCTGGATGCCGGAGGCAAACCGGCCGCGATCTCGCCCGAGGCGCTCAAGGCCGCCGGACTTCTGCCCGCCGACTGGAGCTACGATCGCGGCGCGGATGGTTACCGCGACTATGCGCTCACGCCAGTCGGGAGAGCGCGCCTGGCGCTGGTGATGGGCGGCACCTACGTCGCGATGAAGCCGCTTATCGAGCGCCTGCGCCCATACGCCGCGGCGATCTACCTGCCATACCCGACGCTATGGCAACCCGATATTCACTATCCGGCGGACACGCGGGTAAAAGTCGTGTTCGAGTTTGATTCCCATGAGATCAAAGAGGCCGCGCAAACGTTCGGCACGCCGCAAGCGGAACAAGCAGCCGGTTTCTGGCCGCGCACAGAATCGCTTTCATCCGCGAAATAGCGCTGCTCGCTCTCTATTCCTGGCGAGTCTCGGCTCGGACTTTCTCGCTGATAACCATCGCGTTGACCGCCGAGGTCTGCTTGACCGGATATTCCGCCGGCCTGCGCAGCGCGAGGTAGCGGCCATCAAGTTTCTTGAGCTCGGAGGCGGCGCGCTCGCGCGCTTCGCTGACCGCCTGCGCGCTCGCGCGGGGAGCGATGCGGCGCCCCGCTTCCATCCGCGGCTCCAGGAGCGGAAGCGAAATCGCGGGTGCGGGCCGCTGCATCCGCGCCACGCCTGAGGGAGTCTCGTCGATCGCGCCGATCAAGTCGGCGGCGAATTTTTCGTCCGCACCGGTCATCCGAAACACCTGCTTGCGGCCCGGAACCGAAATTTTACCGCTCGAGAGCTTGACCCGCGGCTTGCCCGCGTATTCGACCAGCTTGTAGGTGAAATCGGCGGACGGCGCGTCGTCGCTGACCGCGAGCGCGGTGCCGATTCCGAACGCGTCGATCGGCGCGCGCGCCGCGAGCAGCTCCGCGATTCGATATTCGTCAAGGTTGCCGCTTGCGAAAATCGCGGTGTCGCCAAGACCCGCATGATCGAGAATCCTCCGCGCCCGAGTCGCCAAATCGCCAAGCTCGCCGCTGTCAAGCCGCACCGCGGCCAGCTTGACGTTCGCCTCGCGGAGCCTGGCGCCCACCGCCGCCGCATTCTCAACCCCGCGAATCGTGTCGTAGGTGTCGACGATCAGCGTGCTGAGCTTCGGGAAATTCGCGGCGAACGCCTCGAACGCGTCGCGCTCGCGCTCGCACGCCATCACCATGCTGTGGCTCATGGTGCCGAACACCGGAATTCCGTAGCGGCGTCCCGCGAGCACATTGGAGCTTCCCGCGAATCCGCCGATATAGCTCGACCGCGCCGCGATCATCGCGGCGTCGACTCCCTGCGCGCGGCGCGGCCCGAAATCCACCAGCCGCCGTCCGCCCGCCGCGATCGCGCATCGCGCAGCCTTGGTTGCCGCGACCGAGGCGAACCCGATCTGGTTCAGCACCAGCGTTTCGAGAAGCTGCCCCTCGATAAGCGGCGCGCAAATTTCCAGGATCGGCTCGCCGGGGAAGAAAAGCGTCCCCTCGGGCATCGCGCGGACGGCGCCGGTGAAGCGGAAATTCGCAAGATAGTCGAGGAACGCCGGCTTGAAGAGCGCGAGCGAAGCGAGATACTCCATCGCCGCCGTATCGAAGCGGTACTCTTCGAGCGCTTCGAGCAGCCGTTCGGCGCCGGCCGCGATCATGAAGCCGCGGTTCGGCGGCATCCGCCGCATCCGCATCTCGAACGCCGCCGTGTCGTTCATCTGGCGGTCAAAAAAAACCGCGCTCACCGTCAGCTCGTAAAGATCGGTAAAGAGCGCGGTCTCGTCCGCGTCGAATCGCAAATCGATCGGCATCAGCGCGGCGGCTCCGGTGGCGACGGCGGCGTGGGCGCGGGCGATTGCGGGGCGGTTTCGTGCACGACGCGAGTCTCCGAACCGGGGCGATCGCGCAGCATATCGGACATTTTTTTGAGCCGCTCGGCGACCAGATAATTTATCGTCCCGGGCTCATCGACACTCCCCGCGCACACACCGGTCAGGAGTTCGATTCCGCGATCGATCGTGTCGATCGCGTAGAGATGAAACTGCCCGTTCTTGACCGCGGCGACCGTTTCGGGCTCGAGCATCAGATTATCGACATTGGTCCGCGGCACCATCACGCCCTGGGTTCCGGTAAGTCCTATCGCCTTGCATAGCCGGAAATAACCCTCGACTTTCTCGTTTACGCCGCCGATCGCCTGCACCTTGCCGTATTGATCGACCGAGCCGGTGACCGCGATATCCTGCCGGATCGGCACGCCGGTGAGCGCGGAGAGCAGCGCGTAAAGTTCGGTGGAGCTGGCGCTGTCGCCGTCGATTCCGGAATAGGATTGTTCGAAGCAGATGGACGCAGTCATCGCGAGCGGATGCGACTGGCCGAAGCGGCCGCGCAGAAAGCCGCTTAAGATCATGATTCCCTTGTCGTGGGTCGAGCCCGAAAGGTGCGCCTCGCGCTCGATATTGATCACGCCGGCCTGTCCGAGCGCGACCGTGGCGGTGACGCGCGAAGGGCGGCCAAACGCGTAGCCGCCCACGTCGAGCACCGCGAGCCCGTTTATCTGCCCGACCTCTTTGCCGCTGATATGCACTACCAGCACGCCGCGCGCGATAAGCCGGCGGATTTCCTCCTCGATCTGGCCGAGCCTCAGCACGCGCTCGCTGAGCGCGCGCTCGACGTGCTCGGGCGCGACCTGATTTGCGTGCGCGCCGCGCGCGAAGTAGGCTGCCTCGCGCGCAAGATCGTCGATCGGCTCGAGCATCGCGGCCAGCCGGGTGCGATCCCCCGCCTGACGCATCCCGAACTCAACGATCCTCGCGAGCGCGCCCGCGGAAAACGGCGGCAGGCTTTCGCGGCGCGCGAGCGATCCGATATGGGCGGCGTAATGGCGCGCGGCATCGGCGCCCGCATCGATAGCGGGGCGCATCTCGGCTTTGATCTTGAACAGCTCGGAGAACTCCGAGTCATAAAAATAGAGCATGTTGTACAGATAGGGGCTTCCGAGCACCACCACCTTGGTCCTGGCCTCGATCGGTTCGGGCTTGAGGCCGCTCACCGCGAAAAACGGCAGCGGCTCGAAGGTCTCCGGCGTGAGCATCCCGGTCTTGAGGCTGCGCTTTAAGGTTTTCCAGACTCCGGGCTCGACGATCGCGTCATCGATGTCGAACAGCAGGTATCCACCGTGCGCTTTCAGAAACGACCCCCCGATGATCCGCGTGAAGTTGGTTGCAGAGCGCCCGAGCGGATCGAGCCATCGCTCGATAGTGCCGAACAGGTTGCGATAAGTTGGAGCATCCTCGCTTACCACCGGCGCGCCGCGGGTGGCGCCGTTGTCGACCATCAGGTTGACCTGGTACTCGAACCATCTGTGATGATCCTCGCTCTGCTGCGGGAAGATTGCGTCAGCGCCCTGCTGCTGCGGCTGAGGCGCGGTTGGCGTGGCGGCTTCACGGAAGCGATCAAGATGCGACAGCATGTGCTCGGCCAGGCTGTCGAGATAGCCGGTGACGCCAGGATTATTAAAGTGACGCTTTAATTCTTCGATAGCCGGGGTGACCAGTCGTGCCGCAAACGCGCGCTCGATGGCGCGAATCTCGTCCACCAGTTCGCGCATCAGCTCCTGCTGGCGCGAAATAAGGCTGCCGATCTCGTCCTGCAACTCGGCTTGTGCGCGCCCCATCGCCTCACGCTCGGCCTCGCTTTTCTGCGCGATAGCTTTTTGCAGCGCCTCAGGCGACTCAGGCATCTTGCCGTCGACCAGCGGGATGAAGATAACCTGGCCGTTGGGTCCGCCCTGGATGGCGAAGCCGCGGTCGTGGGCTCGCGATTCGATATTCTTGAACAACTCCTGCGCGCGCTTGTTGTATTTGTCGCGCAGACCCGAGCGTTCCTGGTCGAAGTCCTCGCGCCGAAACGCCTTGGGAAGCTGCTCCACCACGTAATCGACCAGCGAGGCCATCCTCTGTGCGAGATCGCGCCCCTGCCCCGCGCGCAGATAGATCGCGGTCGGCGATTCGGGATTGCGGAAATTGTTGACATACACCCAGTCGCCGGGTGTCGGCGCGTTGGCAGCCTTTTCCGCGAGCAGGCGCAGGATCGAATCGCGCTCAGCGCGCGATCTGAGGCCGGTTACGAAGACGTTATAGCCGGGCGCGTCGATTCCGATCGCGAGCCTTATCGCGTCGATCGCGCGGCTCTGTCCGAGCAGTTCCTCGTCCTGATACTGCTCCGAAGCGGCGAGCAACGCTGCGCCGTCAAGCGCCGCGCTGGCGCGCAGATTCTCGGGCGCAAGCTCCGGCGCGGCCGGCGCCGACTTAAGCTCTCGCTGGTTGTTCGGACCGGCAGAGTCGCCGGCGGAGTCGGTTGATGCGGACATGAAGTGCTCCCAGATTCGATGCTGCCCGTTTCAGTCGTTCTTGAGGCTGATGCGGCGGACCTGATGTTTGGGCACGACCACCGATAGTGTTCCGTCGTCCCATCTGGCGGTCGCGGCGTCCGGGTTAACGCCGCCGGGAAGCTCAAAAGTGCTTTCGCGGCGTGCGCCTTCGGCGCCAGGGGCGCGTACGGTAAGGCTGCGGCCGCGAAATTCGATCTCGATGCCGGCGGGATCGATCTTGCCGGTTTTGAGCCGCACCTCGTAGCGCTCGGGAAATTCGAGTATCTCGGCGCTCTCGAAATCGTCGCCGGTCCCGCAACGCCATCTCTCGATCAGGATTTGATCGAAGAACTCATCGATAGTCCGCTCGAAGTCATCGAGCATGAAACCCCGATATTTGGATATGCTCGCCATCGGTCTGCTGCGATTTTAGGGCAAGTGGAGCCGCGCGGTCGAGACGTAAGGTGGAAGCGCCGCGTGCTTGCCAGAGGATGACGCGCGGGCTATCGTTCGCTTCGTGCCGAATATCGCAAAAGTGCTGGCCGCAACGGACTTTTCCGAAGATTCCTCGCTGGCGTTCACCTATGCCGAGGACCTGGCGCGAAAGTATGGCGCCGAGATCGTTGTCCTGCACGTTGACCAGCCACTCGCGCCGGTGATGGTGTCGCCGGACCTCGGACCCTCGATGGACATGGGCGCGATGAATCGGATTGCCGAAGAGCAGCGCGTGGTCGCGCAGCGCGAACTCGACCGAATCGTTCAGCGGCTGCGCGACGACGGTATCAGGGCCAAGAGCCTGCTGCGGGTCGGGTCGCCGTTTCTCGAGATTCTGCACGCAAGCCAGACCGAGAATGCCGACCTGGTCGTGCTCGGCACTCACGGCCGCACGGGGCTAGCGCACGTCCTGATGGGAAGCGTGGCCGAGCGCGTGGTGCAGAAGTCATCGGTGCCGGTGCTGACGATTCGGCATCCCGATCGCAAGTTCAAGCATCCCCTAGACAAGTAGCGCCCCAGGCGCGCTTCTTATCGACCCTGGTAACGCGCGGGACGCTTCTCGATAAACGCCTTTACGCCTTCCTTGAAGTCATCGCTTTGGGTCATCCGGGTCATCGACGCGTCATCGTCGGCAACCGCGGTCGCAAGATCAGTAAACAGATGCTGATAGATGAGCCGCTTCGCATCGGCGACGCCGAGCGGGCCGCATTTCTCCGCGATATGCGATGCAACCTCGCGCGCGGTCGGCATCAGCTTGTCCGCCGCGACGACGCGATTTACCAGCCCGATCGCGAGCGCCTCCTGCGCGTCCACCAGTCGTCCGGTCATCGCCATCTCGACCGCACGCGCAAGCCCGACGATCCGCGGCAGCATCCACGAGGATCCGTGCTCGATCGCAAGCCCGCGCTGCACGAAGATCAGTCCCATCCGCGCGGTCTCCGACGCGATCCGGATGTCCTGGTAGAGACAGGTCGTGAAGCCGAGGCCCACGCAGGGGCCGTTTATTGCGCCGATGACCGGCTTGCTCATCCCGAGCAGGTACGCGTACTGGTTGCGATAATCGGCGCGCAGCATCTTAAGCCATCCGTCCTGCGCCGCCGCTGCGTTTCCGCCGGTCGCCGACCCGCGGCCTTGTGAGATTTCCGACAGCGATCCCATATCGGCGCCGGAGCAGTAGGCACGGCCCGCGCCGGTCATGATAATCGCGCGAACTCCGGGGTCGCGCTCCGCATCCATCAGCGCGGTTCGCGTCTCCACACCCATCGTTCCGGTCCACGAATTCAACTTCGCGGGACGGTTAAAGGTGACGGTGGCGATTCGATCGGATTTTTCGTAGATGATTTCCTTGAATTCCATTTGCTACCTCCGCGACGGGTCTGGCGGCGATCAAAGCACTTAATCCGCGCGAAATCTAACCGTCGCGCGTTCTTTCATCCGATGAGGCTGGCTGTTAGTTAGAACCGTTGATGCGGACAGCCGATGCCAGCTTGATAGCGGCGCGCGGAACTCGCGCGCTTTTGGGACTCGCTCTTCTCTCGACATTGATGTCGATATTCATCTGCGCACAAGCGCGGCAGACGCTTGGCGAAGACTTAAGCGCGGATACTTCGGTGCACGCGCAGCACGCCGTCGTGGTTGCCGAGAACGCGGAGGCCGCGGCGGCGGGGGTTGAAATTCTGAAAGCCGGCGGCAATGCGATTGACGCGGCGGTCGCAACTTCGCTTGCGACCGGGGTCACCCATGCCACGTCGTGCGGACTCGGCGGCGGCGGCTTCATGCTGATTTATTCCGCCCGCACCGGAAAATTTTATGCACTCGATTATCGCGAGCGCGCGCCGCTAAAGGCTACGTGCACGATGTTTTTTCACGACGGAAAGCCCGATGAGGAGATGGCGCGCAATGGCGGACTAGCGGTCGCGGTGCCGGGCGAAGTAGCGGGGCTCGACGCGGCGCTTTCGCGTTTCGGTACAATGAAATTTCAGCAGGTTGCCGCGCCCGCGATTCGGCTTGCTCGCGACGGCCATCCGATCGGCGAGCACATGGCGCGTGGTATCGCTTACATGGCGCCGCAGATCTCCGAAGATCCGGGGCTTAAGTCGGTTTTCCTGAAAGCGGATGGCAGCGCGCCGAAAATCGGCGACCTGATCTTTCAAAAGAAACTCGCCGCGACCCTGATCTCGTTGGGCAACCATCCGGCGGACAAGTTTTACCACGGCAAACTTGCCTCTCAGCTTTCCGCCTTCATCCAGGCGCACGGCGGAATCATTTCGACCGCGGATTTCGCCGCGTATCAGCCGGTATGGCGCGAGCCGCTACATCGCGCGTATCTCGGCGAGGAGGTTTACGTGATGCCGCCGCCCTCGTCGGGCGGAGTGGTGCTGGAGATGCTTGGGATGCTCGAGCCGGGGCGTCTGGCGGGCCTCGGAGTCAATTCGCCGCCCTATCTCGCACGCTTGATCGAGGTGATGCGGCAGGGCTTTGTCGATCGCGAGAAGTACGCTGATCCGGCGTTTGTCAACGTTCCGATCGCGACCCTTCTCTCGCCCGAGCATATTAATCAGGCGCGCGATCGCGCGCTTCATCATAATCTGCCCGCGCCGGACCCGACCGCCGCGCACGATCATGGCACCGCGATGCTTGCGGTGGCGGATAGCGAAGGCAATGTGGTGGTCGCTACCACCACGATCAACACCATCTTCGGATCGAAGCTGATGGATCCGGAGAGCGGCATTATCCTGAACGACGAGATGGACGATTTCGCGGTGGCCAAGGGCGTTCCGAACGCGTTCAAACTCGAAGGCGTGGTGCGCAATGAGATCGCGCCTGGCAAGCGGCCGCTCTCCTCGATGTCGCCAACGATCGTAGTCAAAAATGGCAAACCGATTCTGGCGGTCGGCGGCTCGGGCGGTCCGACGATAATCACGGGCGTGCTGCAGGTGGTGCTCGACGTGGTTGATTATCACATGGAGCCGCGCGCCGCGGTGGATCTGCCACGAATTCACGAGCAGGGAGTGCCGGACGTCGTGCTGATCGAGCAGGCGATGCCAGCGGCGGCCAGAACCGCGCTCTCTGAGATGGGTTACAAGATTCGCGTGGTGCCGATGCTTGGCGCCGTCGGCGCAATTACGATCGAGCCGGGAAATTTGCGCGGCGCGGGAGATCCGCGCAAGGGTGGCATGGCGGCAGGCTATTAAAGCTGCGCGGTAAGCGCCAGGACAAATAGGCGCAAGAAATCCTGAAGGAGAGTGCTGATGGGCGCGCGGTCGGGCAACAACTATCTGTCAGCGCTTAAGAAACTCGACGCGGAAGCGGTTCTGGACGGCGAGCGAATCAAGGACGTAACAACTCATCCGGCGCTGCGTAACTGCGCCCACTCGATCGCCTCGCTCTACGATATGCAACTGGAGCATCCGGAGGCGTTGACTTTTCGCACCGAGGACGGCGGTCGTGCCGGAATGTCGTTCATCCAGGCGATCAGTGCGGACGACTTGCGCAGGCGATCGCGGATGATGGCGGATTGGGCCAACTTCAGCGGCGGATTTCTAACCTCAACTCCGGACTATATAAACGCTGCGATCGCCGCGATGGCCGCGGCGCACGGTTTTTTTGCGGAGAGCGAACCCCGCTTCGGCGACAACATCCGGAGCTATTACCGATTGGCGCGTGACAACGACTGGTGCGCCGCTCACACCTTGTCAAATCCGCAGGTGAACGCGGCAGGCAGCGGGCAAATTGACGACGCCCGCGCGCTCAAGATGGTCGATAGGACGAGCGACGGCATCATCGTGGCCGGATGCAGGATGCCCGTGATGCTTGCCCCGATGGCGGAAGAGCTGATCGTGTTTCCCGAGCCCGCGCTCAACTCTGATTTGGCGGAGCGGGCGCTGTTCTTCGCAATCAACTGCAACGCGAAGGGGCTGAAGATTATCTGCCGCGAAAGCTATGACATCGGACAATCGCGATTCGACGCACCATTAGCCACCCGCTTCGATGAAACCGACTGCACCGTGGTCTTCGACAACGTCCATGTGCCATGGGGACGCGTTTTTCTGTGTAGCGACATCCAGCGATGCAACGCGCTGTACGAAGCCACCGGCGCGATCGCGCATATGGTGCATCAGCGGGTGGTGCGGGATATCGCAAAGAGCGAATTCATGCTCGCGCTGGCCACTAGAATCGCGCAGGCGGGCGGGACGACCGCCGCCGAGTGGATTCGCGACCGGCTGGCGGAAGCAGGCGCCGCGACCGAAGCGATACGCGCGTGCCTGCGGGCGGCTTTTGCGGATGCCGCAGTCAATCAATGGGGCATCTGCGCGCCCGCGCGCGCGCCGCTCGAAGCCGCGCGCATCCTGTTTGCGCGTCTTTATCCGCGGACCGTCGAGGTCATCCAAACTACGGGATCATTTTCGCTGATCGCGCCGCAGGAGGAGGATCTCGAGAAGCAGGACGAGCGCATCGCGATCGATAAATCACTCGCCACGGACGCCGATGACGCGGATGAAGCGCGCGATCGCGCGGCACTCTATCGGCTTGCGTGGGACGCGACGTGCAGCGCTTTTGGCGCTCGGCAATTGCTTATCGAGCGCCTGTCGGGGAGCAATCCCGCTACTGCGCTGGCTGACGGGATCGATCTTGCGCCGCTTCTCGCACGGGTGAACCCTTTCCTGAAGGTACCAAATTGAAGCTTAGAAGGCGCGGCGCCTTGCCCGATTTCCGACGCTTCGCCATCGTGGTTTGCGCAAACTATGGCGCGGCTAAGAAAAGCTGGGCGGGTATGGCGGCGGGAAGAGGCGCGGTCAGCCGCCCGATCCGTGCTGATTGATCATCAGGACGGCTACTTCACGATTTCTCCGGAGCGGATCTTCGAACGCGCGGCACCACTCGAAATCGAAATCGGCGCGGGCCGCGGCGATTTCATCGTGGCGCGAGCGGCTGAATATCCGGATCGCAATTTCCTGGCTGTTGAGTTGTCCGACCCGGTTGCGAAGATGCTGGCGGTTCGATGCGGCGCGGCGAGACTCGCGAATCTGAAAGTCGCGCGCATGGACGCGCGGCCGCTGGTGAATCTAATGCTGTCGGCGCAGTCGGTGAGCCGCCATCACATCTACTTTCCCGATCCGTGGCCGAAAGAGCGGCATCATAAGCATCGCCTGTTCACGCCCTGCTTCGCCGCGGGGCTTCGGCGGACAATCGCGCCCGGTGGCGAAGTGCGCGTCGCAACCGACGTCGCGGAATATGCCGACGAGATTGTGAGGGTACTCGTCGCTGCCGGATTTCGGCGAGCGGAGGGGCCGGTGCCCGGCGCGGACAAAACAGCGTTTGGGCGCAAATTTGTCGCAATCGGGAAGACGACATTCGCAGGAAAGTTCGTGGCGGACAAAAGCAGTATCGATCACGGGATCGATTGAGCCATTAGGCCGCACGTTCAGCACTGTGAGCTTTTTGCTGAATTTTTGCTGTTGGTTGCTACAGTGCCACGAATTGCAATGCGCGCATCGCTTCTCTAGTGTGGTCAAGGCCCGATTTTCATGAAGCGCCTGCTCATCACAGCCCTGGCACTGATGCTTGTGTCGGCCGCCGGATGCTCGATCAGAAAGCCGCCGACCGGGGAAGATTATTATCAGCAGGGGCAGTACAACTTCGCCGATCACGAATACAACGAGGCAATTGAAAGTTATCAACTTTTAATTGACCATTTTCCGTTCAGTCCTTACGCGGAAGACGCGGAGCTGAAAATCGGGCTCGCCTACTACGAGATGAAGGACTACCCGGAGGCGATAAGCTCCCTCGACGACTTCCAGCGGATGCATCCGACCAGCAAAGAGCTGGACCTAGTCAGCTACTACATCGCGATGAGCTACTACGTGCAGATCGGGCGCGAGGATCAGGATCAGAGCAAGACCGAGGAGGCGCTGAAGCATTTCGAGATACTCGAATCGCGGTTTCCGGAAGGATCGTTCGCCGAACTTGCCAGAGAGCGGAGCGCCGAATGCCGCGAGATGCTTGCGCGGCATCAGATGGTGGTCAGCAGCTACTATTTCAAGCGCGCGAACTTCCGCGCCGCCGAATCGCGGCTGGCCGAGCTGATGCAGAAATATCCGGACACTCCGGTTGCGCCGGAAGCGCTGTTCGAGCTGGCGGAATCGCTGGATAAAGAGGGCAAGAAATACTCCGCCGCGCAGGCCTATGCCGCTTTGCTGATGCATTTCCCCAAGTCGCCCGACGCCGCCAAAGCAAAGGCCGCGCTGAAGCGGCTGAAGCAGCCAGTCGACAACGAAGCTGACCCGCTGCCGATGGTGCTTGCTGAGAGCGGGTACGGAACGGACATGGCAGATGCGCAGGCTCACGTCGTGGTGAAACAGCGCGACGCAGGCCTGTCTGATAACGACTTGATGTCGGGATCACCGGGAACTCCGCTGCCGGGAACTCCCGATTCGCAGGCGCCGGTCCACGCGCAGAAAGCGGCGTCGACAGCACAGCCAGCCTACGGACCCGACGGGCTGCCGATTCTTAATCGGCCAGCGCCGCAAACCGTCGCGCAAAAGCCTGGTCCGGCGACGCTTAAGACGATCAGGCTCTCGGCCGCGAATCCTCCGATGGCGGTAATCTTCGACCTCACCGGGCCGGTGGACTACAAGAAGCGCATCGAGAACGGAATCGGCTATTCAGCGGCAATTCTGACTCTCAAGGATGTGACGCCCGACGCCAGCCTTGAGCATCACCTGGTCTTTGACCGATCGATTTTCCGTGACTGCAGTATCAGCAACAGCGCGCAGGGCACGACCGTCACGCTCAACACCGTTCCACTGAGCGATGTCGAGGTGGTACCGCTGGACAATCCGCCGCGGCTGCTGATCACGTTCATGCCCCAGAGCCAAGCAGTCAGCTCCGCGTTTTAGGAATCAGCAGAAAACGGCGTCGAATGGGACGCCGACGAACCGCAGCACCACTTCCGCGTACACCTTGAGGCCCCAGTAGAAGCCCTCGATCGGCAGCCGCTCGTCATTGCTGTGAAAAAGCGACCCGAACGGCAGATGCGGATCGAGTTTGACCGGTAGAAAGCCGTAACAGTTCGCGCCGAGCCGGCAATAAAACTTGTTGTCGGTCGCCCCCGGAATCATCCACGGAATCGCGCGCGCTCCGGGATCATTGGTCTCGACGCGATCGCGGATAATCGCGAACAGTTCCGTGTCGGGACTGGTTTCCGCAGGCGGGGCGGTTTTGATCAACTCGAATTTCGGCTCCGGCCCGACGATACCGCGAAGCTCCGCCATAAAGCTTTCCGGATCTTCGCCGGGAACAGTGCGCCCGTCGAGCACTACCGACGCTTCGCCAGGAATCACGTTATCTTTGTAACCGGCGCGCAGAATCGTCGGAGTAACGGTGTTGCCGAGCATCGGGCGAAACAGCGGCCCGGGATTGTCGAGCGGGACGCCCAACTCGGCCAGGAGCCTGCGCATGAAAGGAGTCGCCCGCATGCTCATTGGGGTGCTGGTGATTTTCGCGACGAGCGCGCTCAGCTTGCCGATCGCGGTGTCGCGCCGCGGCATCGAGCCATGCCCAGGCCGCCCCTGCATGGTCATCCTGATCGTAACGAAACCTTTTTCGGCGATCTGAATCGGATAGTAGCGTCCGTTTCCGATATAGATCGTGAACCCGCCGACCTCATTCAGCACCCATCCCGAGCGGATCAGTTCCGGATGCCGCTCGACCAGGAATTTGGCGCCGTGCTCGGATCCCGCCTCCTCATCGGCGACCGCCGCCATGATAATGTCGCGATTCGGCACCGCACCGGCGCGCTTGAGCGCCGTCATCAGGATCAAATCCATCGCGCATTTGGACTTCATGTCGAGCGTGCCGCGTCCCCAGATACATCCGTCGGCGACTTCGGCGTCGAAGGCGGGGCGGCTCCATCCTGACGGCTCAACTGGGACCACATCGGTATGCGATCCGAGCAGGATCGGCGCATTCGCGGAATTGTTGCCCGAAATCCGAGTCACGATACTCGCGCGGGTCGGGGCGGATTCCTTGATCACCGAAGCGATCCCATGATCCGCGAGCGCGGAGGCCAGGTAATCCGCGGCGATACGCTCGTTTCCGGGCGGATTGCTGGTATCAAGCTTAACCAGCGCGCTGAGCGCGCCGAATGCTTCCTGTTTTGCGGTTTCCCACGAAATTCGCATCGGTAACCTTTCGACTCCCGCGCGAAAGCCGCAGGAATATCCGGAGCAAACGTATGTTGCTCCTCATGATCATGTCCAGAGCCGTTTCCCGCGTGCAAGCTGGACTCAGGCCTTCCGGATGGCATTCGGCGCTTCGCACGCGGTAGCATCGTGGCGGCAGGAGACATTACCGGGTGACAATAAACTGCGTCGAACGCGTGCTGATCGCGGTGGCCGACCTTGACGCCGCGCGCGAGCGATGGGCGCGCGCGGGTTTCGCGCTCGCCTCCGACGACTGCCGTCTCGGCGCGCTCGGTTTCGCGCAGATGGCAGCCGGTGCAGTCGAAATCGATCTATGCACCGCCGCTCCCGGCGCTACCGGAGCGCTCGCAAGCGCGGTGCTGAAGACCTCGGCGCGCGGTGGCGGAATTATCGGATGGGTCTGGTGCATCGACGACCACCGGCCGCTTGAGCCCGCCGCCGAGGCAATTACTCTGCCCGGCCTGGCGGGCGAAGCTATTCGCGCGAGCGTGATCACCGGCGGATTAGCCGGCGTCTTCAGCGCCGCGACGCCGACACGCAGCACCATAGAGGACCGCCGCGCGGCGCTTGCCCTGCGCGGCGAGAATCCGAACACGGTGCGCTATCTCGATCATGTCGTGATAATGGCGCCCGACCTCGAGCAGGCGATCGCCGCGAACGAGACAATCGGCGTCGCGTGCAAGCGGATTCGTGAAGCCGGTCGCGGTATTCGGCAGGCATTTTTCAAGCTCGAAGAAACCGTGCTGGAAGTCGCAGGGCCGGCGCGCGGGCGTCCCGGATGTTGGGGGCTTGCTTTCATGTGCGGCGATATCGATCGGGCGGTCGCGCTCGCGCGCGAGAACGGATTTCAAGCAACGGAGCCGAAGGTCGCGGTTCAGGGTGGAAGGATCGCGCGAATCATCGAGCCGCTCGATGGCGTCGCGATCGCCTTCATGCAGGCGCAGTCCTAGATGACCTCGACGCGAGCGCGGTGAAGCGGAGCGAGCGCAATCCGGCGATCGCAAGTGAGGAGAGGAGCCTCAAGCGCCTCAGCAAGCGCGACGTAGGCGGCGTCGTATGCCGCCAGGTTTGTTCGTAGCTCCCAGACTCGCGCCAGCAGAACATCGTGCGGATATCGCGAAATTGGAAAATCGATCATGTCCTGCAACGCCTCTTGTGCTCTCGTCTCCGTGATGAACCGAGACATTGCGTAGCGTCGGAGTACCTGCGCAACTTCAATATCCAGGAGATGTGGTGCGCAAAGCGACTCGCGTCGTGAAAAAACGCGAGCTTCGACCCTTGTTCCGATTGGCGTTTCAAGCAGCCATTCGATCATCGCAGACGCATCAATTACGATCACCTAGAATCGCGCTCCGCTCGAACCGCTTTAGCGGCTGATGCCGGAAGCACGACGGGTTCCCGACGGTGCAGGATCTCGCGCATCTCTTCCAGGTTCGGCCGCTCCGCGACCCGGCGCACTTCGGCGATCAGGTAATCTGAAAGGGACATGCCAGCCATCGCCGCGCGCGCCTTCAACTTGCGGTGCAGCGATACAGGAACATTTCGAAGTTGAATCATCGGCGACATGTCTTGAGCATATTTACATGCTGATCACATGTCAAACTTTTACGGGCGGGTGCCGGGATCGTAAAAGCCGAGCGCGCCACACATCCGATAGCCGAGTAGGTCGCGAACCTCGCGCGGCATCGAGCGCGCAAGCGCTATCGGCGTATCGACATATTGGTTTTCTTCCTGCCTGAGCCATCCGAGCGAGTAAGAAGTGAAAATGCCGAATCGCCATCCGTCCGACACATTCGCGCCGGCGCCGTGCAGCGTTCCGCCCATCCACATCAGGACTGATCCGGCGAGCATCTCCGCCGCCGCGACTTCATCATCGCGCGCGCGCCGCCCTGCGACCCACCGATGGCTGCCTGGGACCAGATGAGTGCCGCCATTGGCTGCCGTGAAATCGCTTATCGCCCACATGCTGGCGACTACCAGATTAGGCCGCGGCACTGTGAAGAAAGGAAACCCATCATCCTCACGATGGAGCACCTGCTCGGTTGCGCCAGGCCCGACAACCAGCGCGGAGGTCGCATGCACCTGGTAGCTGACGCAGTTCGGCTTAAGAATCTTCTCGCACGCGGCGAGCGTCATCGGATGGGTCAGGATAGAGCGAAAGCTTTCGGATCGCGCCGCGAGCGCGGTCACGCGCTTGGTGCTGCCGGGATAGAAGTTGGCCATCGCGCCACTTTCGGTTCTGTATTTTGCATCAAGATCCGCGTTGGCGTCGGCTCTTTCGATATACGGGCCGAGTTCCCGCGCAAGTGACTTGCGGGTCGGTTCATCGAGCGCGCCGGTCACGACCACGCATCCGTCTCGCTCGAGCGTGGCCACGATATCGGAGTGAGAATCGCTGGAAGACATGAGTGGAATCGAAGCCATGGAAACCGTCCTCCGCTCAGACTTTATCGCATCGGCTAGCTTCTCGTCGAATCGGAACGCCTGCCATCGAATCGGGGTGCTTGACAAGGATGCGAGCATAAAGGAGCATCCGGCGATTATCGCGCTAGTTGGGGCGATTCAGCATCGAGGGGAGGAGCCGAAACATGAATAACCTGAACCATCTATGGCGCTATGCGGCAGCGGTAGCTTTGCTGTGCCTTATCGGCTATGTCCCCGCAGCGCGAGCGCAGAACGGAAAAGCGGAAACCAGCAAGGAGATCAACCTTGCGGCCGCGCACGCCGAGCGCAAGGCTGCGGTCAACGACAACATGCATCTGACCGCGGAAGAGGCAAAAAAATTCTGGCCGGTTTACGATCAGTACGAAAAGCAGATGGACCAGATCGAGGCGCGCCATATCAAGGAAGTTCACGACTATGCGAAACACTACGCGACTCTGACTGACGCCGATGCGAAGGCTAAGCTGGACGAGGTGATATCGATTCAGCAGGGGATACTGGACACGCAGAAGGAATACATTCCGAAGTTCCGCGCGGTGCTGCCGGACATCAAAGTCACGCGGTTCTTTCAAATCGATAACAAGCTGCGCGCGCTGGTGCAGTGCGACTTGGCGCAATCGATTCCGCTGGCGCACTCGGGCGCCGAGCACTGAAGCTCGCCGCGCGTCCGGCCGCCTACGCGAACTTCCATCGCGTTGCGGTGGTGGTGAACTGATTCGAGTGCTCGATGAAGGCGAGCACCTTGTCGGGCTTGACCACAAAGAAGGGGCCGTTCGCCAGGTCAAGCTCCCACTCGTACTTGGCGTAATAGAGCTTCTTGAAGCGCTCCAGGAGCGTTCGGTCGGTGGTTTCGACCGCGATGCCCTCGACGATTACCGCCTCGGCGCCGCTCTCGTTGGTGATGACGCATCGCGGCTCGCCGGCAAGGTTGCGCACCTTTCGCGATTTTGCGCCTGAGCTGAAAACGAAGCTGTCATCCATCCAGATTCCCCAAACCGGAACTGAATGAGGGCCGCCATCGGGACAGATCGTCGAAATCCAATAGTTCCTGGATTTCTCCAGAACCTCGCGCGCCCAGATC
>JASHOJ010000049.1 GCA_030041155.1 Candidatus Binataceae bacterium
GACGATCATACCTATGGCATTTGCGAGTCGTGCGGACTCGAAATCGCCGAGGAGCGGCTGAACGCGATGCCGTTCACCCGGCTCTGCCGCGACTGCCAGCAGGATATGGAGCGGGAGGCCAAGTCGCAGCGGCGACTTGAGGATGAACGCACTACGTCGTATCGCAAGCTGGGTTCGACCGATGCGGACGAGGAGAATATTTAGGGCTTAAGCCGAGAAACGTAACTTCTGAGCCAATAGACTTCATCGTCAAAGCCTAGCCGCCGGTACCATCGGAGGGGCGTAACCTCGTGATTGGCCTTGATTATCACGCTGCGGCATCCCTTTTCACTGGCCCGCGCAATCGTTCTACAAAACAAGATTCTCGCGATACCTCGGTTGCGCATCGGTACGCGCGTGAGCCAGCTTGAGGACCAGGCGGTCATCGACCAGAAGGCGATAGCCGCGGCGGGCTCTCCATTCACTTTGGCGAGATAGAGAGGTCGCCGATGATTCTCCGGCTCGGATCGCGGTTTCTTGAGTGATGTGCCGCGTGGCGATTCATCTTCGGAATTCGCAAAGCCCTTGGGCTTCACCAGCACGTATTCATTGAGAGTTGCAGGGCCGACCGGCTCAACCGAAACGCCGTCGGGCACCGAAACCTTTGACCACTCAATCCTTTCACGACATGTTGCGGCTCGAGCTATCCAGCGCGCAATAAGGATTGTACCGCCCATCGTTCGCACGTAGCATCGTAATGGGAGCCTCGTTCCGCGTGAGGGCGCGGAGGGGAGCAAATTCCGGGCCATGAGAATTTTCTCCGACATCAGTTCTCAGGATTATGCCGCCGACGGAAATTCGCGCAGTATGCTTTTGAGTTCGCGTGAAAATCTGGCGGGCGCATCCTCGATCATCGCAATTGCGAGCGCAAAGGGAGGCGTCGGCAAAAGCGTCGTCGCGGTTAACGTTGGTGCGGCTCTTGCTCTAAAGGGTCGCAAGGTTGTGATCTTCGACGCGAATCTCAACGCGCCGAGTATCATCTCGATGCTCGGGATGAAGACGCCGCGCGGGCTTCCACTGGTTGAAGGTATCGAGCCAGTTTCAGGACCATATGGGATTCGCGTCCTATCCAGTGAGCTCGTGGTGGGCGGCGAGGCACCCGCGATTTCATTTTTAGATGACGAGGCGCCTGCCGCGCCGCCTCGTGATTCGAGCGAGGTAATGGGATACGGCGAGGCGCTCGCGCGGATGCTGTCGCTGGCGAGAATCGGCGTGGTCGATACGCTGATTATCGACCTCGCGCCCGGTATCGAGCGTCTTTATGAAATTTCGCGGATGGCGCCGCTTAAGGCGGTCGTGATGGTCAGCAATTCGTCGGAGCACGGTGTCGCCGCGACCAGGAATTCCATCCGGATCGCGAGCAGGCTGGAAGTTCCGATCGCGGGGCTGGTCGAGAACATGGCGGGTTTCAGTTGCGACTCCTGCCGCTCGGTGCGGCCGCTCTTTCCCGAGGGAAATCTTGCCGGTATCGCAAGCGAGTTCAGTCTTCCGGTTCTTGGGCGGCTTTCATTTGACCCAAGGATCGCGGAGGCGTCCGATCGAGGCGTGCTATTCGTGCACGAGTTCTCCGACACGCCTATCGCGAAGAACCTTGCGGTGCTCGCGCATGCGTTTGAGAAGATGATCGCGAACCAGCGCGAGCCCGACGCAGCGGAAAAGTAGCGAGCGGGAATTTATTCCGGTTCGAGCTCCGAATCGTCATTGGCGGCCGTAGATTGGGTTGCGATCACGCGCGAGTACTCGAACATCCCTGCGCCGCGCCGCGCACCCATCGTGAATTCCGCGAATCCAAGGGTCGTATAGATTCTGCTTTGGTCGGGACCGGGGCGGGAAAGCGGAACAAACGTTTTCGCATCGCCGACGAGTGTCGTCGTACCGTTTGGCGATCCGATATGAGCGACAATCCGGTCAGGTGGCGCGTCATCACGTGGAGTATCGATCTCCAATGAAATGAACTCGCGGGGCGTTCTGGCGTGCGGGCCAACAGACGCGGCTTCGCTCACGGTCGATCCATCGTCGCCGATAACCGTTCGCACCTCGATCGCGCGATCAGAATCATCTCCAGCAGCAAAGGAAGTCCATATCATGCGTCTTAGCCGAAACTTTTGCTGGCCGAGTCCGGTGAAGGATACGCCAGTGCGCGCAACCGCATTTATCGGGTGCCGCGCGCCATCGATTCGGATTTCACCGCGCATCGGCGCGAACACGGCTCTGGGTTCCCGCGGATTGGCATCATCGCCGATCACATCGAAGAGCGCGCGATCTCGAGCGCTATCTGACAAATGCATTCGGAGCTCGACCATTACGTCGGTATCGAGATGCCCCGACGCCAGCGCGCGCTCGATACTCAGGTAGTGCGAGCCGTCGGGAACGATTACCGCTGGCCCGGAAAACTTTAGCACCAGCTCGCCGTTGTCGGACTCAAGTGAGAGCGGACCAAGCATCAGTCCATCTCCCGCATGCTGAACGCGACCTTCGCAAGTGCATAGCGCGACTTTGCGATTTGGCATCAGGAGCATGATGCGTGCGCCAAATCCGCCGGTCAGGTCAAAGCTCACCATCGCGCCAATGCCGGCATGCGGATCGTAAAACTCGAGTCCGACACGGGTCGGTATCGGTGCGGGCTTTCGATTCGCGACAGCAGGCCTCGGCGCTGGGTCGCGAACGATGGTGAGGCGCCGGCGCGGCGCGCTTGAACAATCGCGCTCCGGCAAAAACGCGCGCCGCAGTGCCTGAATGCAGCCGTCGCGCAGCCGCCCCGGCATCCGCACCGCGACTGAGAGTTCAAGCTGGGCGGCATCTACCGCACCACGCGCGGAGATCGCGGCGAGATCGCGCAGCGCCGAAATGGAGCTGTCGCGATGGCGCGCCGTGAAGGCCTGAACGAGATTGTGGCTCGCGCCCGCCGGGTAGCGCATCCCGAAGCTCGGCTTGATTCCGTTGCTCCGCAAGAGCGAGGCGTACTCCAGGACCGGGCCATTTATGAAATCGTTGCTGGCCGACACCTGCGCGGATCCGGGCGGGCGCAGTTCGCCGCCGACCATCCTTAATCCGAGCCCAAGATCGACGCGCGGCTCGATGATGTTCCAGCCGTGAATGAGGAGCACAGTCGCGCGGCCATGCCGTCCAACGATCCGGGCGACTGCCGCGGCTATCGTGTCGAGCATCCAGGGCGCTTCGGCCGCAAGCTGCGAGATACGGTTGCAGTCCAGCCGATTACGATCCATCGCGAAGTTGATCAGCGCCGAAGCATCGAGATGCCGGGCAAGCTCGCGCGTGATCTGCGCCGTGTAAAGATCATTTACTTTTGGATGCCCTGCTGCACGGGCCGCCGGACCGGCGTGACCGCCATGGGGCGCGATCAGAAGCAGTGGAGAATCGGCTTCAATCACCTGAAACCAGGCGTGCGCGTCATCGAGTGGCTTGCGGGCTTCCATCAGTTGACGCGAAGGCTGGCGCGCAGGTGCAGGATAAACGAGGCCGCAAAGTAGTATGCGATGAAGCTGAGCGAGATCCCGAGCATGATTGGATTAACCGCAGGCAGCATCGGCAGCATCGCGATCGTAATCACAGCCCACACGATTCCATACGCGATCGTGAAAGGACGTAGCGGCACCGTGCGGCTCGGATAAATGTACTTTATCGGCACAAACACCATCACCGCGAACAGCAGCAGAACCGCCCAATTAGCGGCGGTCGGCCACTGCAAGCAATAGAGATAAAACGCGACGATATTCCAATAATTGGGGAAGCCGAGGAAGTAGTGATCCTCGGTTTTGGCGTTCGTCTGGCAGAAGCCGTAAACGCTGGCCAGCATGATAACGCAACCGAGAATTAGGCCGGGAAGCGTCTGCGGGATGATGCCCGCTTCGAGCATCAGGAAGACCGCGGCAACCGTGTAGGTCAGGTAATCGACGATATTGTCGAGCAGTGATCCGTCAAAGGAGGGGACTCGGCGCTTGACATCAACCAGTCGCGCCAGGGCTCCGTCGCTCGAATCTATGAAGATCGCCACGGCGATCGCGCCGAACGAGAGCGGAAAATTCTGCTCGGCGGCATAATAGATCGCGAGCAATCCAGCCGCCGCTCCAAGCGCCGTGTAGAGGTGAACACCCCACGCGCAGACGACGAGCAGCCGCCTCGAGCTGGCCGGTCCGGGCAGGATTCCCGCCGCACCGGTCACGGTATTTTCACTCCGGCTTGCATACTCCGAAATCCATCGCCTCGATTTTAGAAATCATTCTCCAGGCTTGAGATCGCGTGGGCCGAAGTACTCTTCCAGCACCGTCATGAACGGGCCGCAGGGCCGGCGCGCCTTCACATGAAGCATCGCTTCATCCAGCGACATCCGGCCACACTGGCGCAGGAACGCTATCGCCAGGGTCGGAGCGCGATTCATTCCCGCGTTGCAGTGCAAATAAACGCGCTCATGATCTTTCATCAATGCACAAAGGTCATGGAGCGCAACCTCCAGCCGCTCCGCCATCGCGTCCGCGCTTCCGTCCTGGATAGGCGTGCGGACATAGCGGATGCCGCTTTTGGCGTATTCTGAGCGGAGCCGGGCCGCATCGAGGCCGTTGTGGCGCAAATCTTCATCATCCTGAAGATTGTGCACCGCAGTCACCCGGTAAGTGTCTTTCAGCCACGCGATATCTTCGGGCGCGGGATACTCGCCGATTAGCAGGTTATCGGTGATCTGGCTGACCGAGGGGCGCCGCTCGCCGCGCGCGGCATGCGGCGTGTGGCCATCTTCACGTTTGCTGAACCAGTCCATCGGGCTTGAATTTACCGGCAATCGTCCAAGTTTAGCCAGTGGAGTCGAATGCGACTAATTCACTTGTAGTGGCTCCTGGCAGCTATCCGGACTTCCGGCCTCACGCCACTCAAAGAGCCAGATCGAGGCCAGCGTCGATGCCGCGTCAGCTAGCTGCGCATCGAACAACGGGGCATCGGCCTTGAACAGGGCACTCGTGTATAGCGGTCCACCCGGAGCGGTTCTACGGGCAGTCCTGTCATCCGACATCAGGCGAGACACCAGCGAGTGCGAGCGCCGAATCTCCGCAATGGCGGCGCTCCACACACTGCTTATGGACGCCGGACGTATCTCGGACGCGATGCTGCGCTCGATCTCGCGCGTCCGATGGTCCACTGCGGATTCTATTCGCGCGTGACATCCGCGCCCGGTTCTATCGCAATCGAAATGGATCGTCGTATGAAGCGGCTGGCTGGCGTCGCCGACGTAATGGGCAAGATAGCCTGAGTGTAGCACCAGCTCCCCGCACGCGCCGCTCCTCCAGTTGGCGCCGACTCTCGACGCTTCCTGCGCGATGCTCCAGGGCAGAGTGCCCGCCTTATCTACTCGATAGCGGCCATATTTCGCGAACATCACATGGATATTGGGCGAAAGTTCGGCGAATGGATCGCTGCCGTACTCCTCAAGATCGATAAAGTGGCGTCTCGCCTCAGCCTTGCCATAGCGCTGGCGCAAGGTTGTGTCGGGTGCGACCGCCGCCCGCTGGAGCATCGATTCGTTTTTGGAGAGGGTCCGACGAAGCGGCGAGGATGGAAGCGCGGAAACGGCAATTCGCGCGATCATTCGATGCGTCCCGCTGTCCCATGCTTGCGCGGAGCGCGCGAGCATGAGCGGCGCGAGAACCGCGGCTATTACGATGAGGAGTTTTGTTGAATTTTCGGGCAAACGTTCGTGCGCTCTGGCTGTCACGCCTTTGCGCCGCGACGTGCGCCGTTCTCCCGATGGGGCGCACCATTATTCGTGGAAGGCTGCACCGGATGTGCTGGCGTCGGCGTCGCAGGAATTCTGGGGCTCGTCTTGCGCGCCGATTCCCGAGGCGCACGCGCGCCGCTATTCAGAGCGACAACCACGTCATGGATGTAACCGGCTATACGCCGGTAGGCGCCCGTTCCCTCTGAACTTTCGGCAACCGCTCGCATACTCGCGTTGGAGATAATGCTCCCGATTCTCACCTCTACTGGATTGCGCCGTGGTATAAGACTGCCCTTGCCGAGCACCTGGTGCGTTCCGCGAATCAGAATCGGCAGAATGTCGCATCCGCTGCGTAGCGCCAGGTAGCCAACGCCGCTCTTGAATTCGTGAACCGCGCCATCAAGGGAGCGAGTTCCTTCGGGGAACATCAGGACACTCTTTCCGCGGGCTAGTTCCGCAAGCCCGTCGTCAAGCGACTCAAGCTGTGCGCGTTCACGGTCGAAAGGGATAAGAGTAGTGAAGTTAGAGGCGAGAAAACGGCGCGCGCCGGTGTTGAAAAAATAATCCTTCGCAGCCAGCACAATCAGGTCGTCGCCCATCGCGCCGAGTGCGTATCCAACCAGTCCGAAATCGACGTGGCTGGAATGGTTAGCAACCACCAGAACGTTCCGGTTGGCGGGAACGTTGCCCCGTCCGAGTATCGCGGGGCGCAGCCATGAATCGAAAATGGCGCGCTGAGTGCGCCGCATGACGCTGCGCGCAAGCGATCGCATCGGAGTGGGCAGTTGGACGGTGTAGGGCTCGGCAAAGCGGGCGTACGAAGGCATCCGAGTGCGCCCATTGCCATTGCCCACCGAGGCGATGCGCTGCAAATCAGCCACCATGCGCAGATCCGCCATCTCTTCCGGCCCGATGCTGCGGCCCGCGTGCTCGGCTATGTGCTCGCCCAGCTCAGCCATCGCAAGTGAGTCGAGCCCCAGGTCCTCGATCAGCCGCGTTGCAGGCGTGATCGCGGCGCTATCCTGGCAGACCTGCGCGAATGCCTGCACCAGCCATGGCTCCACATCCGGGCTGGCCGAAGCTGAAACATCGGTTGCTTGTGTTTCGAGCATGCGGCGCAAAATAGCGACCACTTCAAGCCGCCTGATTTTGCGAGTCCGCGTGCGCGGCAATTCGGAATCGGTAAACCTTAAGATCCGGATGCGTTTGTGAGGGCTCAGCCCCTGCGAAATCTTGTCGAAATGCGCCCGCACTGCGTCCTCGACCGCCCGCCGGCTCTCACCACGCGAGTATGCGGGCACGGCAAGCGCCGCCACCTGTTCGCCCTGACCGATCCTCAGGCCAACTACCGCGATTTCTCGCACGTAGGGTGAGTGTCCGAATGTCTCCTCGAGTTCATCGATGTAGATATTGTTGCCGCCGGAATCGACGATGACTTCCTTGGCGCGTCCGACGATGTATAACCGTCCGTCATCGTCGAAGCGCCCGAGGTCTCCGGTGTGCAACCATCCATCGCGAAGCACTTCTTCGGTAGCCGCTGGATTATGGTAGTAACCGGACATCACGTTCGGTCCGCGCGCTACGATTTCACCGATCACGGCGCCTTCGGGATGAAGCCTTATTTCGACGCCGTTTAGCGGCTTGCCGACTGACCCGCAAACAACCGGATCGTCCGGATGCGCGGTGCTGAGGACCGGTGCGGCCTCGGTAAGGCCGTAACCTTCTAGAAGGGGAATGCCGAGGTCGCTGAAAAACTCCGCAACCCGGCGCGGCAGCGCGGAACCTCCGCTGACCGCAAGGCGCAGCCGTCCGCCGAGCGCGTGGTGAGCGCCGCGGAACAGGATCGATCCGAGATTGATGCCGGAGTCGCGGTCGAGTCGACTGTTAAGATCGCGCAACTGGCCGAAAGCCGCGCCGAAGAACGGTCCGCGCGACTCGACCTCGTCCATGATTCGGCGATGAATCGCTTCCCACAAAGCGGGCACGCCGATCATCGCGGTGGGCCGCACGTCGGCAAGGATGCGCGAGAGATTTTTCGCGTCGAATTCCAGCGGATAGGTGATCGCGGCGCCGCTTGCGAGTGGGAGTAACATCCCACAGGTGAATTCGAACGTGTGATGCAGCGGAAGGAGCGACAGCAACATGTCATCGGCGGAAAGAGTGAACACCCGGCTCAGCATCGCGATTTCAGCCGCGAAGTTCCCGTGCGTAAGCATCACTCCTTTGGGCGCGCCGGTGGTGCCGGAAGTAAACACAAGCGAGGCAATATCTTTGCGATCCGGTGGCGTAGCCGGAGTTACCGATTTGCCCAGAATGAACGGCCGGCTTAGATCAGCGAGGTCGATTTCGATGATCGCAGGCGCCGCCTCGCTAAGGCGGCCTTCGAGTCGGCGAGCCACGGAGCTTGAGAGAAGGGCGGCGCACGGTTGCGCAATCTTACAAATCGGCGCCAGCTCCTCCGCGGAAATCAGATGGTCCAGCGGTACCGCGATAGCGCCCGCGCACAGAATGGCGAAATAGGCGAGCACCCAATCCGGCGAATTTTCGGAAATCAGCAGAACCCGCTCGCCCGGAGCAATTCCACGCCGCGCGAGAAGCAGAGCGGCGCGGCGCGCTTTGTCGCGCAGCTCACGATAAGTGATCTGAGTGCGCGCACCGGAAGGACTGCGGCCAATCATCGCGGGCGCCGAGCCGTAGCGTTCGGCCGCGCGATCGAGCAGGTCAACCAGGTTGCGATAGCGTGGAAGCGATCGCGTCCGGCGAGTGTGGAGATCGAGTTGCGGAAAGATATGCCGGCGCAATCCCGGCACGTGCACGTTCATCCAGTAATCGCGCCAGTCGATCTTGTCTGGATGATATGGATGATGCTCGGCGTCCTCGCGGGTCAGACTCGCGTGCAGAGCTCTCATGTTGACGCCGTGGAATGTATAGAACAGCTCCTGAATATAAGGCCGATAGACCTCAACCAGTTCGCGCGCGAGATCGGTGTTGTCCTTGAAGCTGTCGATGCGGGTCTCGAGCTTCCGCAGCGTCTCTGAATTTTCGCCCGCAAGCGATCGGGCGAACCGAGTGGCGCGTTGAAGAACGCGCGGTAAGATCTCGCTCGCGAGATCGTAGGTGCTTTGAGATACGACCACGGCCTCAAGATGCCTCGCAAGCCGCGCCGCCGAACCCTTCTCATTGCCATGATCGCGGCGATTGGCAAGGGCCGTTAGCTCTACCAAACGCCGCATCGGCAGCGGGTTTCGATCGGAGGTGCAGAGCTGGTAAATCGGGTTCTGCTTTTTCGCCAGCAGCGCTCCGAGGATCGCGATCATCGCATGCGCAGCCAAGTCCACCGGAATAACATCCAGGACCAACTCGGCACGCGCCGGATAGAAGCGATAGCCGTGCCCCGAAAGATAAGTCAGCGGCGCGCTGGTATTAACGCCCTGGTTCCATCCCGGAAACGGATCGCACAGCGCACTTTCGATAACCGCCGGACGCACCACCGCCGACGCTAGATCGCTTGCCGCGAGCACCAGTTGCTCGCCGAGGCTCTTGGTATAGCTGTAGGTGTTAGGCCATCCCCAATGCAGCGCGCGTTGCCGGCCAACATCCTTCAGCCGTCGTTCCACCCATGCTTTGCGGCGATGCTCAAGCGCACTGTCGCGGTTTTCGACGTCCGCGTCCAGATCTTCGGATTCACCGCGGAACTCGAGATGGCGTAACTGATCGCGCGATTCCGCTTCGACCCGGGCGATCGCAGCCAGGGAATCCCGGATCTCGCGCTCCAGATTGAAGCTCTTGCTTCCCCTTGGGCACCAGTTGACCGGAACATCATCTTCAAAACGCTGCCCGTCAGCGGTGCCAGCCACGTAGCAGGTCGACACGTGCAGCATCGCGGTGCCGATTTTGCGGCAAAACTCGATAACGTTCGCCGCACCCGACACGTTGACTTCGATCGATTTCGAAAGCGATGCCTCGAAATTAACCAGGCCTGCGCTGTGCACTACGGCATCGATACTGTCGCGCTTGAACAGTTCGGCATCGGGCGCAAGCAGTCCCGCGAACGTTATGTCGCCCGGAACGACGACGATTTTCTCCTCGATGTAATGATCGAAGTCGGCACCCAGATGCTCGCGTAGCGGAGTCATGACTGGCGAGTCCAGAATCTCGCGCCGGAATCGGTTGAGACTCGATTTCCGGTCGCCGCGCACCAGCAGGTAGACTCGCTCGATTTCCGGGTGCCACCTGAGCAGCAGCATCAGAAAGACCTTGCCCAGAAACCCGGTTGATCCGGTAAGCAGGATTCGCCGCTTGCGGAAGATATGTTGAAGCGGAGACATCGTGCCTGCGGGCGTGCGTGGCTTCCCGCCGCCAATGGCGGCGCGTCGATTGCCGTTTCTATTCGACATCCGCGATCACCAGCGGCGGCAGATGCAGATAGGTTATAGAAGCGGAGTGGCCAAGCTCGGCGGTTGCCATCGCGATTGCCTGGTCGAGGGTGTCCGCCGAATCCCATCCGAGCCGCGCCGCGACCTCGGGCTGTTCGCATCCGGCGGCGATAACCCGTCCGAGGTGCTGGCGCGCAGGCTCGCCCCAGTACCACATGTAGAACGGATGCACTCCGTGATACGCGTGGCCGTAGCGATACATGTGAATATAGGTCGGGTTGCGCGCGAACTCGTGCTCGAAATTCTTTTCGAGCTCCATCGCATCGGTCGTTTCAGCGAGACAGCGGTGGAAAAATTCGATGTAACTGGGATGATGCTCGGGATGAAATTCGTCCCGCAGCGGATGGCAGATGATCAGGGTGCCGCCGGGCCGAACCAGCGGCTTGCCGCGATACATGTTGAAGAGATACCCCATGCCGGTGCACTGCACGAGCACCGGATTCATCACGGAGTTTACATTGTAAGGACAAATGAACGGGACGCCGACGATCAGGATGTCGGTCTGCCCCTTAACTGGCACCGAGTATTGCTGAAAGACTCGGGCCAAGGCTTTCTCGTGCACCGCTTCGGTGTCGCCGGCCCACACTCCAGTAAGGCCGTAAGGCGAGCGATAGTTGTGGAGAGTCTGGCGGCGCAGTTCGTATGACATGTTGCGCATCGCCCACCGAAACGCTCCGCTGCGCGTCCGATCCCAATCACTGAACGTGTCTTCGTTCTTATGCAGGAAGTCGAGCATTCCTCCGTACATCCGGGTATTGACGGAAGTTTCGACGGTGAAGACGTTCAGGCTTTGATTAACCAGCCGGCCCATTCGATTCGCGGACCGATGCAATCCTGAATTCTTCGGATCCATGTACGAGTGCGAATCACGCAGAATGGTTGGATTGTGATGATGTCGAAGGCTCTGGTAGGGGGCGAGCCCGACCGCGACCGATTTGTGCCCGCCATCCATCGGCACCAGGTTGATGTTGACGTACAGGAGCAGGTCGGATTCCGCCGCGCGCTTTGAGAGCCAGACTTCCTCGCCGTGGTCGGTTTTTCCCAGCAACGTGAGTTCGGACCGGTTCTCGCCATCGAAATTGTATAGACGATCGGGCCAGAATTGCTTGTAAGCGCGCTCGCCGACGACGCGGCGAATTTCCGCTTCGGTCATCCGGCGATGCAACGCGGTCGCGATGATCAGATGCACGTCATCGACGCCGTAGTCGGCGAGCGTCTGCAACACTTGATTCAGGATGCGCTCGCGCAGGTCAGGTGAGCGCATCTGCGGCAGCGGCAGGCTGATATCGTCGATCGCGATCGTTACGCGCATGTTCGGATTAAGCTGCGCGAAGAGAGGATCCGCGTTTTCCGGCCGAAGCAGAGCGTAGCGAATTGCCTGATCCGGATCGGGGAGTTCGTCCAGCGGCGGAGGAGGGTAGATTACCCTCGTGCCTACCGGGAGCTTTTCGAACAGAAATTCGTCGCCATAGGCGATAAGGCGCTTCTCGGATCGCCTATTGACCGTGACGACGAGATCACGGCGCGCGCCAACATCGTGTCTGAGATCGGCGGGTTTGAGCTCCTTAAGCTTCGCTTCAGGCCGCGCCATCATCAGTGCTCCCAGTTGAATCGATTGCGCCATCCAGAGTGTCGGCCAATTCGCGTTCAATCGTACTCGGGCGTTCAAAACTGATGATTGGCCATTGCCTGCTGAGGGCGGCCGCGCGCAGTTTAGGATCAGGATTTACGGCGACGGGATGCCCCAGCGCCGAAAGAAAGGACAAATCGTAATAGGAGTCCGCATACCCCCAGCACGAGGTGAGTGAAATGCCGCGCTGCGCGGCGAAAGCGGTGCACCATCTCGCCTTTTCGTCACTCGCCATGACCGGGCGCGCCATCCGGCCGTTCGCGCGTCCACGCGCCATCGCCAGATGATTGGCTGCGAAATGCTCGATTTCGAGATGGCGTGCAAGCGGAGCGACAATGAAATCCGGCGAGCCGGTGACAAGGACCGGCTCGAATCCGAGCTCGCGATTCGAGCGGATCAGTTCCACGGCCTGAGGGTAGAGATGCTTGATGAGAACACGTTCGCAATATTCTTCGCCTAGCGAAAACAGGCGGTCGGCCGAGACTCCCTGAAAAGATTCAAACAGCACCTCGTTGAGGAGTTGGCGGTCCTTGCGTTCCGCAAGGTAGAGGCGTGGGGCGCGCGCGAGAAATGACAGCGCGTATGCCGCGCGTTCGCTCCACTGTCCCATATTGGTCAGAATAAACACGGCGGAGTGAACCAGGTTGAGGTCGCACAGAGTGCCGTCGAGATCGTAAAAGGCAGCGCTAGCCCGTGGTTTCACGTGTGCGGATCGGCCAGCCTTTTCCCTCAAAACTGACATGTCATTCTAGTTATGGCTAAATAAAAAGCCAGCTTTGGGATCGTCTGTGCCGGCGCGTCTTGCCGCTTCCAGCAACTCCGGACGCGCAACTCCGCGCAAGCCGAAATCCAGGATCTCCTGCACCAGCGCGGTGGTGTTGATCGATGGGGTCCGCGAAAGAAGACCAACCACCTCTTTAATCGCGCCCAGAATGCAATACGAGATCGCGCGCGTGTCGGTCTTCCGGACCAGATTCATCTCGATGCCCAGAATCAGGGAACGCTCAATCAGCGCCGCGATGCGATCATAAAATTCGAGAATCCGCTGGTCGAGGTCACGGTCAAACCCGGTGGAGTGGTTGAGGAGGATGTCCGTGAGTTCGCGCTCATCCAGCACGTACTCCACCACGCGCCGCAAGTTGTCTCGAAGCTGTTCAACCGGATTTGGCTCTTCGCCCCCGACACGAATCCTGAGAATTCTGGTCGAAAGCTCGGTGAGCACCTGCTGCAACAGCTCCTCAAACAGGTCTTTTTTGTTCTGAAAATAAAGATAAAACGTCCCGCGCGCGATTCCAGCGCGCGCGATTATGTCGGCGACGTTGGTGCGATGATATCCCTTTCGCGCGAATATCCGTTTCGCATGGCGCAGCACCTGCGCCCGCCGAGCCTGCCGTTCCATCCCAATGCCTTACGAACCTAGCGAGGCTATCCGCAGCCCCCCAAAGTGTCAAATCCCGATATGTCGGATTTTCACAAGTTTGCCAGCTTGGAGGCGGCGGGCCATGTCCTTCAGGTTACCCTGGTTAGATTCGCTCAACATCGGAAAAAACAGCGCATATGAAAAGCTCAGGTTCACTTGAATGCCCATACTCGGCCATCGGTGCCGGCGACGTAAACCTCGCCCGATGGCGATGACGCTATGTTCACTATCTTGCCGGTGCTCCGTGTCGACCAACCGGGACTCCCGGCCGCGTCTAT
>JASHOJ010000324.1 GCA_030041155.1 Candidatus Binataceae bacterium
ATCCCCTTCGATGGGCTCAGGGCAGGCGACTCGCGCGGTGCTCGCTTGGGATGACAGCGGAACAAGCGGTTGGGATTCTGCGAGAACGTGTGAATCATGAAGCGCGCGCGGCTCGACCTTGAGCTGGCGCGGCGCGGAATCGCGGAAAGCCGCGAGAGCGCGCAGCGTCTGATCATGGCCGGGCGGGTGCGCGTCAATTCCCGGCCCGCGCTTAAATCCGACCAGCAGGTCGCGCCCGACGACGTCGTCGAGCTGGTCGGGCGGGTATCGGAATATGCCAGCCGCGGCGCGTACAAGCTTATTGCCGCGCTCGATCATTTCGCGGTCGAGGTCGCCGGACGCGACGCTTTGGATGTGGGAGCGTCGAGCGGCGGGTTCACCGACGTGCTGCTTATCCGCGGCGCAGCGCGCGTGATCGCGCTCGATGTCGGTTACGGGCAAATCGCGGAGCGGCTGCGCGTCGATTCGCGGGTGACGGTGGTTGATCGGACCAATATCCGCTATGCGCGTGCGGCGGATATGCCGTACACGCCGGATCTGGCGACCGTGGATACGAGTTTTATCTCGCTTAGGCTGGTGCTGCCCGCGACGCTTGCACTTTGCGCCCCGATCGCAGAAGTTATCGCGCTTATCAAGCCGCAATTCGAGGTCGGAAAAGGAAAAGTGGGCAAAGGCGGAATCGTGCGCGACCCGGCGCTGCGCAAGTCCGCGGTAGACGGGGTGGTCGAGTTCGCGCGCGGAATCGGGCTCGAAGTCGCGGGCGTGATCGAGTCGCCGATCGAAGGCGCCAAAGGCAATCGCGAGTACCTGGCGATGATCCGGCGACGCGCTTCATGACTACCCGCTACGTGATCGGGCTCGATATGGGCGGGACGAATATTCGATGCGCCGCGGTCTCGCCGCAAGGCGAGGTCCTGCTGCTGCGGCGCGGGCCGTCGAACGCGGACTCGAGCGCGCCGGCGGTCACCGCCAATATCGCCGCGCAGATCCAGGCGCTCGAGACCGCGGCGCGTGCGCGCGGCTTCGGCGCTCCGCTTGCGATCGGAGTTGCGGTGCCCGGCCCGCTCGACGTTTATCGCGGAGTGGTGATGGACGCGCCGCACGTGAAGAACTGGCGCGTCTTTCCGCTGCGTCGGCGGCTGGAGGCGCAGCTCGGCCGTCCGGTGGTGATCGAAAACGATGCCAACGCGTGGGCGCTCGGCGAGTTCTGGCGCGGCGCGGCGCGCGGCCGCAAGGAAGTCGTGCTGCTGACGCTCGGCACCGGAGTCGGCGGCGGATTGATTATCGGCGGCAAGCTGGTCCACGGCAAAAGCGGGATGGCCGGAGAGCTGGGCCATATTGCGGTCGATCCGGAAGGGATGCCGTGCGATTGCGGAGTGCGCGGATGTCTTGAGGCGTATGCGTCTTCCTCGGGGATGGCGCGGCTGGTGGCGCTGCGGCTCGGGCGCAACGCCGATCTTCCCGATCGCTATCTCGACTCGGGCGGCAACTTCAGCGTCCGCCATCTGACCTCCGCCGCGCGCGCGCGCGACGCGGTTGCGCTTAAGACCCTGGCGACGGCGGGCCACTATCTTGGAATAGCGATCGCCTCGCTGGTGAACATCTTCAATCCTGAACTGGTGGTCCTGGGAGGAGGAGTTTCGGGCGCTCTGCCGTTCATGCGGGCGACGATGATTTCGGCGGTTTCAGAGCGCGCCTTCTCCGCGATCGGGGCGCAGGCGCGAATCGTGCGCGCGGCGCTTGGGCCGATAAGCGGGGTGGTGGGCGCGGCGCATGCGGCGCTCTATCCGCCGAGACGATGATTTTGCGCGCTTTTTTATACCATTTGCTTACGTTCGCGGTTGGAATAGGCTTCTTCATGCGGCGCGTTTTGTGCGCCGGATTAGCCGTGCGACGAGAATTTGCATTGGTTGGCTGTCTGGCCGTGGTTCTGGTTCTGTCGATAGCGCCGAGCGCGATCGCGCAGAGCCGCGGCTTTTCTGAACAGGACGTCCCCGCCTCGGTGGTGCGTGACACCGACGCGCCTGCCGCCGCTTCCGCCAATACCGCCTCCGCCTCCGATGAAACAGCGCCGCGCCTCCCGCCGCGCCCGCGCTCCACGATCCCGTACACAATCAGGCCGGGCGATACGCTGGGATCGGTCGCCGCGATGTTCGGGCTTACGCCGGAGGCGCTTGCACGCAGTAATCGGATCAATCCCGATGACGAGCTGATAGCGGGCGACGAACTCAAGGTGCCGAACCCGTTCCTTGCGCAGACCAAATCGATGCAGGCGCAGATCGAGTCGCTCAATGCCGAAGCGCAGACCGCCGAACAAAAGGCCGACGCCGCCGCGCGCGATGTCAGCTCGCTGCAGGACAAGAACCAGGAGCTTACCGGCGACAATCAGACTCTGGCCGCGAGCCTGCGCGTGATGCCGTGGTGGAGGGCGACCGCGCTCGGCACGACCGTCGCCGCGATCCTGATGTTCGGCGTGATGGTCGTGACGCTGTTCGAGTGGTGGAGGATGCGGCGGCGCTACGTCGCGCTGGCGAACACGTGCGAAGACCTCGGCAGGCTGGACTACAAGTACAAGGCGATGCTGGCGAAGGCGGAGTTGCGCTTGCAGCAGCTTTACGGCCGCCGCCGCGGTGGGCTGCCGGATGGACAGCCTCGCCCGAAGCTGCCCGAAGAGATCGAGATCGAGCGCCTGGGCGAAGAGCTGCGCCAGGTCCTCGAATATCACCTGGTCAAGCTTGGAGCCCGTCCTCGCAGTGCGCGCAGGAGAAGCCAGTGGCGCGAGATGCTGGGTGACGTGGAGCCTCGGGTCGAGGCGCCGCAGGTTCGCCGTTGACCCAGCGCTCTTTGTTCTGCTTTTTTCCCTTGGCGCAGTAGCCCGTTTTCCGCAATAATCGCGCTGAAATTCCCTTGACGCTCGCTTGGGTCCCGCGAGCCCTCGGCGGCTTGCCGCCGCCCGATCGTAACGACCGCGCAACGGGAGGAGAAATCCATGAAGAGATTGCTGATTGCTGGCCTGGGCATCGTGCTGAGTGTCGGACTCGGCGCCGCCGCGATGGCGGCCGAGAACGGGACACCGAAGAGCGTCACCGGCACTCTGGAAGACAGCTTCTGCTACACGTCGATGGGAGCGCATGGAGCCAGTCACAAGAAGTGCGCGATGGGATGCGCCAAGGCGGGAATTCCGGTCGCGTTGGTCCAGAAAGGCACCGATCGGATTTACGTTCTGATGCCGCCCAAGAACGCGGAATCGCTGCCCGACGACGTAGTTAACCACATGGAAGATGAAGTCACTGTCAGTGGAAAAGAGTACACCAAGGGTGGTGTGCATTTTCTAACCGCCGAATCCGTCAAGTAGCGAATGCTTGATCGGTTTGCCGCGTGGGCTTTTCCGGGAGCGGCCCATGTACAGAACGTCCATCCAATCCTGGTGAACTTCCCGATCGGGCTTCTGTACGCGGCGACGCTGCTTTATTTTCTGGCCGCGATCCTGCGCAGCGATTCGCTTAAGTGGGCCGGCCTCTGGTCGCTAGTTCTCGGCGTGCTGGGAGCGGCCGCCTCAGTCGCCACCGGACTTGAGGCGAGCAATGGAGTGATGATCGCGCCGTCGGTGCGCAGCGCGCTGCTCGATTATCATCGGGACCTGATGATCGCAGCGCTTGCGCTTTCGGCGTTGCTCGCGCTGTGGGCGCTTATTGCCCGTCCGATGCCGGTGCGCGTGAGATGGGGTTTTTTGATCGCGATGCTGGTGCTGTGCGGAGTTATCGCAAAGGGCGCGGATTACGGCGCGCGGATGGTGTTCGACTATAATGCCGGCGGGAACGCTTGCGGCCAGCCAATCGAGTTTTCAAAATAGCCGGGTTACCGGGTGCTTGATAGCACCTAATAAGGTGCTATGCTTCTCTGATGGCGATGCTCGATCTCAGACAAGACATCCAGTCGCTAACCAACTTCAGGCGCAAATCGGCTGAATTCCTGAAGCAGCTAAAGAAACGCAAGCGGCCGGTCGTGCTGACGGTCAACGGCCGCGCCGAAGCGGTGGTGCAAGACGCGGGCGCTTATCAGGAACTGCTGGACGCTGCCGCCCGCGCCGATATCTACGAGGCAATTCGTCAGGCGGCCGACGACGTGGAACTTGGGCGCACTCGGCCTGCCGGCGAGGTATTCGCTCGGATGCGCCGGCGCTATGGAATATCGCGTTAGGCTGACCCGGCGAGCCGAGCGCGATCTCGAATATCTTTGCCATCGACTCGAAGCAGCCGAATCAAGCGCTGCGGCGCGATGGTTAAAGGGTCTCGAAGACGCGATCGCGACGCTTGAGCGATTTCCCTTTCGATGTCCGGTAGTGCCTGAATCGCGAAAGGCCGGACGCAAGCTCCGGCACCTGCTTTATGCAGCAAAGCGCGATGTTTATCGCGTACTTTTTGAAGTGGATGAGTCGCGCCGCGTTGTCACTATTATGACAGTTCGCCACAGCGCGATGGACCGGTTCATCGGCACGCATTTCTAAGTAAAGACGCCTGAGGAACGGCGCGGAAGTGAGGCACCGATGGGCGGTCGCCGGCTTTTCGATCGCGCCGCTCGCGCGCTATAACGCGAAAGAGAGAACCGGAGAGTCGCGGCTCCAATTGAGTTGGAGGCAATTTCGATGGCATACACGGCAATTCTGGTCGATAGCAAAGAAGGCGTGGCTACTATCACGCTTAACCGTCCGGAGAAACTCAACGCGTTCAACGCCGCGATGAGCGCCGAGCTGTACCAGGCTTTCGCCGATCTCGACAACAACGACGAGGTCCGCGTGATTATCGTGACCGGCGCCGGTCGCGCATTTTCCGCGGGCGCGGATCTTTCCAGCGCGGGCGGCGACACCTTTAATGCCGACAAACGCGCGGCGCGCGGTGAGATGCCGCGGCGGGCGCCGGTCCGTCCGTGGAACATGAAGAAGCCGATCATCGCGGCGATCAACGGGCCGGCGGTTGGGATGGGAATCACGCTGCCGATGCAGTGGGACATCCGGGTCGCCGCCGAAAGCGCGCGCATCGGGTTCGTCTTCGTGCGCCGCGGAATTATTCCCGAAGCGCTAAGCCTGTGGACCGTCGCGCGCCAGATCGGACTCGCCAAAACCAACGAGTTGCTGCTGACCGGCAAGATCGTGAGCGCGCGCGAGGCGCTGGAATTCGGAATTGTCAGCCACGTATGGCCCGATGCCGAGTTCATGGACAAGGTTCGCGAGATGGCCGCCGATATCGCGATCAACACCGCGCCGGTATCGGTCGCGATGACGAAGCGGCTGGTCTGGGGTCTGCTCGCCGAGGACAGTATTGAAGCGGCGCAGGCGGTCGATTCGAACGCGTTCTGGTGGGTCGGCAAACAGCCCGATTCGCATGAGGGCGTGACCGCGTTTTTGCAGAAACGGAAGCCCGCGTGGAAGATGAAGCCGTCAAAAGATTTCCCCGACTTTATCCCTCCGATCAAGTAGCGGGACAGGTCAAATCACTCGGGTGTCCGGTCCCGGCGCTGCTGCCTGGCGCAAGAGGAATTTCAGGTGTCGCGCAGAAATTTGCGCGCAGGTTGAGGCCGCTCTGTGCCTGTGCGTAAATTAGAGGTGGCTCGAGGCCGGCTTCTCTTCCGAATCCCGCTTGTTCACAGGCCGCGGAGCTAGCCAAAAGATCGTGTCATGGAAAGTGAATCGACGGTGAGAAGCCGATTGAACGCGGATCGAAAGCATACGCGCGCGCGGCGCTGTCTCTGGATCTCGCTGGCTGGCGCGATCGCGCTCGCGATTGTCGCGGCGGGATGCTCAACCTCGAAAAATGACACCGCCGACGATGTTGTCGATGCGGGCACCGGAGAGCCGATGCCCGCCCCGAAAGCTACGGTCGAAATCAATTATCATCACCCGGGCGATTCGCTGATGAGGGCCACCGTGACCAAGTTCTTCGGCGCCGAGATAATCGCCAACTCGCCCGGCGGCGGTGGGCGGACGGCTTCGATCGTCCGCTTCGACGGTGGCGTGCCGGTGTGGGAGATCAAAGCCGACAAGAGCCTTGCGAATTCCGTGTCGTCGTTCGGCAGATCCGATTACACGATCAAGGCGCTCGATTACGGCAAGCTGCCGTCGCATTTCGAGCAGATTATTCCCGACCAAGGACCGCCTGAACCGCTCGATCGCGGCGGTTTCTATGTCTTCACTATCGAGCGCGCATCCGGATCGACCAGCTATGAGGCGGTGAAGGTCCTGGCCGATGGCACGCTGGAGGCCTACGCCGCCGAGCCGCGTGCCGGAACCAGTTACGCGATGTGCTGTAATCTTGCGGCCGACTTCACTACTCCGGTCATCGTGCCCGACGAGCTAGCTCCCGACGATAATTCGATGGGAGATACGGGAGATGCCGGAGACGGCGGCGGCGACCAGGCATCTCCGTAGTTGGGCGACGGCTAATTCAGGCCTAGAATCGAACGGCAAACAGTCTCTAGTCGCCGCGCAAACGCGCACAGAGAAGGTCTGCTCAATAGTGAATTACAGTTCAGTCTTGAATCATCGATCGCCATTGACACACGATTCATAATCGATTAAATAATCATCCGATGGCGGAAGTTGCGGCAAAATCAGAGGCGCGGATGCAGAACCGATTTGATCGTCGGCGCGAGAAGACCCGCGTCGATCTTCTGGAATCGGCCAAGCGGGTCATTGCCGCGAAGGGCTACCACAACACTCGGATCTCGGATATCGCGAGTGATGCCGATGTTGGCCTTGGCACGTTCTATCTGCACTTCAAGACCAAGAACGAAATCTTTATCGAACT
>JASHOJ010000325.1 GCA_030041155.1 Candidatus Binataceae bacterium
TTGAATTCGGGAATATGGCGTACGATCGGGTCATCGAGGGTAAGCTTTCCCTCGTCACGCAACTGGACAATCGCCGATGCGGTAAAAGTCTTGCTGATCGAGGCGACCGCGCAGATCGTGTCCGCGGTAATCGCCCGCTCCGCCGCGATATCCGCATAGCCAAAGCCGCCCATGAAGGCCACGGCCTGATCGTGCACGATCGCGAGAGCGATGCCGGGCACGCCCTGCTCGGCCATTAGCTGATTTAGGCGCGAGGTGATGCGCGGCATCACCGGCGCGACGATTGGATCTGATGACGCGGCATCAGGCATCGGCTCACTCCCGCTTACCCGGTTTCCACTCATAGAGCACGTCCGGCTGCCGCTCCTCGTTGCGTTGGCCGTCCGTAAATTCGATCGCCGTGAAGCCGCGCGCTTCATAGAAGCGGCGCGCGGGCGCGTTGCTCTGGAAGGTCCACAGCTTGAGCCCGGCTGGCCGCGCACTCATCGCGGCTGTGAGCATCGCGCCGCCGACGCCGCGACGCTGCCAAGTAGGCGCGACGTAAAGCTGATCGAGCATGTCGCCTGATAGCGCCATCATCGCAACGATCTTATCGATTATTTTGGCGGCTGTTTCGCCGGTGGCGGCTCTGGTGTCATCTTGAGCGGAGACCGCTGCGGCCGTAGTCCCTTCAGCGCCGCTCAGGGCAGGCTCCAGATCCCGGTCGGGATCCCTCGACTCGCGCAGCGCTCGCTCGGCATGACACGAGGCGAGCTTGCCGGCGGCAAGCTCGCTTGCACCGCCGCTCGATATCTTCGTAACCCCGGCTGTCGCGGTGACTCCGGCTATCGCGGCGACCCAGACTTCGGATGTGGGAATCAGTTCTCCGGTAATCCAGGCGCTAATTTCGCTATCGCTATGCACGGTCGGAAACAGATGCGCGGCGGCGCGCCGCGATTCGATATAGACCTTCGCGACCGCGGATGCATCGGCGGAGTGGCGCCGCCGGATGACGATATCTGCATCGCGCATAGGATCGTTTGGTCCACCGCGCGGCTAGTTGTCAAACGAAATCCTCGCGGGACGCGCAGCCAAGCAGATGCCTCACATGCGCGAGCTTGCAGGATTAGTCCTGTGGCTCTCTGTCATTCCCGCGCGTTTGAGTTTATCTGGCGCGCGAGGAATCCCGGATCCATTCTCCCGGCGGCTACTCAAGGCAAGAGAATCGGGATTCCTCGCGCAGCAGCCACGCGCGGGAATGACAGAACGGGTCCAAACCAGACCACGTGCGCGCTGCGCCGCGATTCGATATAGACCTTCGCGACCGCGGATGCATCGGCGGAGCGGCACCGCCGGATGACGATCTTTCCATCGCGCATAGAATCGTTTGGTCCACCGCGCGGCTAGTTGTCAAACGAAATCCACGCCCGGTCGCGACCAACTAGGGCCAAACCCATCTGAGTCGGCCGTATCGTCTGCTCCTCGCTGAAGATTTCAGTCTCGTAGCCCGTCTCGTACGTCGATTCGGGGCAAGTTCTTCCAAGTAGGCATGATCTCTTCTAACAACCACTTGTCGAACGCTGGTTCTTCCGCATGCCGGTAGTACTGGATCAGTCTTCTGGCAGCATCAATTGAAAAGGTGATCGCAAAATCGGTTGCCGTATTGAGTTCCGATGGATCGCGGAGACCCCTCACCGCGGGTCCGCAATCGTTGTGTGTCAGTATTCGATCGACTGCGTCGGAAGAATGCACCCGTTCCGACCACGCCTTGTAAAGGATTTCATAAGTTGCAGGCCGCCTAAGGCGATCAGCTAGCTCTTGAATCGTTTTCGGCCCCTCATACAGCGCGTGCCATTTCGGTCTACGGCCAATCACCTTACGTGTCTTCTTGTACTCTTCTTCGACCTGGCGCATTTCGGGTGTGCTCATTATTTTCTCGATCTCGTCGAGCCGATTCTTCAAAGCGGCCTGATCGCGCGCGGGCTTCCATTCTTTCGAGTAAGGATCATTCGCGATCCTTCGTAGAAATGCCTTCCCTTCGGGCGAGCTAACATCCTGCGACAGGTAGAATTGCTTCCGCTTCAGCTCTACCTCATATAGATACGCGAATGCCCTTCTTCGCACATCGCTCTTGGATTCTGTGACGTATTCGATGGTTAGAAGCGCCTCGAACAACGAACGAAGCTGCAATCCCGCTGGCGCAGGGGCGCATTGTTTGATCAAGATGATCACTGCATCGAGCATTTCCAGCAGATACCGATAAGCCAACAGGATCACCAGGTTTTCATCTTCGCCTTCTGGCCGATAGGAACAGCGAGCAAAGAGGGCAATGCCGTAGTGCAGGACTTCCGTTAGCAGGGGGACAACAAGATCCGTGAATGGCCGCACCTGTTCTGTCGTCAAGTCGGGATCGTACAGAGTCTTTACAGGTGGGGTAGGCATAACGTCCTAGCGTAAATGTTACCAGAATTGCTTCAAGGGAGCCGTTCTTGCGCTGAAGTCAAGATTCTCCGATCGCACCTCTATAGCATGCTGCCGCGTGCTAAATAAGCTTTTGGGATGACGACTGGACTCTGCCGGTTGACACGCGGATGCGGGGGACTGCGCGAGATTCATCGCGCAGCCGCTATGGGTGACAGAGCGGCGAGATCGCGGCGCCGCATCGAGGATACGGCTGCCTGTTGCGCGTGAAACCGCGCGCCTTTTGTACTATGACCGCATCATTTGACGGCACGTTCGGGGGCGGCGCGGAAGATCGGCATGCGGCCTGAAAGGAAACCAGATAAGTGAAAACCCGGTACCTTGGTTGGCTGGGAGTTACCCTGCTCGCGCTCGTTCTGATGGGCTGCGGTTCATCTTCATCGGCGCCCGCGCCGGTCAGCGCCGAGTGTGCGCCAACCACCGGCACTCCCACCGGAATAGCTGCGTCGCTGCTTTCGATTCTAATCGACGCGAAGAGTACCTACGGCCTTAATGCGATCATCTTCGATGCGACCGTGGCGTCGACACCGATACTGACGGTCGCGCTGGGGAACTCACTGCCTCACGTTCCAGCCTCAACCGCGATGCACTTTCGCGTCGGTATGTCGGCGGAACAGTTGGAGACCGTCGTGCTGCTGCAACTGGTCGATCGCGGCCGTATCAGTCTCAGCGATCCAGTGTCGAAGTGGTTTCCCGACTACCCGTACGCCGACCTGGCGACGGTCCGGATGCTTGACGCGTCGAGCGCCGGGTTTGGCGATTACGTTTACGGGCCCGCCGATCCTGCCCTCAATATCCCGTCATTCGGCGACCTGCTCGATCGGCATCCGTATAGAAAGTTCACCGCACGCGAGCTCATCAGGCGCAGCCGGGCGCCTTATCAGGTTCCGCAGTTCAACAACCCCGGTGGCAATTGGCTGTATTCGCATACTGGGTTCGTCATGCTTGGAGCTATCCTGGAAAAAGTGACGGGCAAGAAGTACGGAGCGCTACTGAAAGAGATGATCTTGCGCAAGCTTCGTCTGCACAACACGGGTTTCTCGCTGGCCCCGAACATTCAAGCGCCGGTGCTGCACGCGTTTACGTCGGAGCGAGGCAAATATGAGGACTCGAC
>JASHOJ010000326.1 GCA_030041155.1 Candidatus Binataceae bacterium
TCCGCGAGCGCTCCGTGGCCGACCTCGCGGCGCGAGGGCGCGCGCAGAAATTTGACCTCGCCGGTCGAGAACGGCGGGAAATTATAGTGGAGCAGGAATTTCTTGAATCGCTCGCCGAGCAGCGCATCGATCTTCTGCTCATCCGAAGAAGTGCCGAGCGTTACCGTGGCCAGCACCTGGGTCTCGCCGCGGCTGAACAGCGCCGATCCGTGCGTGCGCGGCAGCACCTGCACCTGCGCACTAAGCGGGCGGATATCGGTCGGCTTGCGATCGTCAATACGCTTGTGATCGTCCAGGATCGCCGAGCGGACGCGCTCGCGGATGATCTTTTCGCACGCCTCCGCAATCTCGCCCGACCGGTCGGGAAATCGATCCGCCAGCGCCGCGACCGCCGCATCGGAGACCGCATAGACAGCGGCGTTACGTTCCTTTTTGCCCGCGGTGGCAAGCGCGGTCTCGATCGCCGAGCCGGAATGCTTTTTCACCGCGTCCAGCAGTTCCGCGTCGATAACCTTGGGCTTGAACTCGCGTTTGGGCTTGCCGGCGAGTTCGCGCAACTGCTCCTGCATCTCGAACAGCGGGCGCATCGCCTCATGCGCAGTGAACAGCGCCTCGACCAGTGTGTCTTCATCAACCACATGCGCGCCGCCTTCGAGCATCACGATCGAGTCCGGCTTGGCCGCCACCATCAGCGAGATGTCGCTGTTTTCGAGTTCGCCGATAGTCGGGCTGGTGGCGATAGCTCCGTCAATCCGGCCCATCCGGACCGCGGCGACCGGCCCTTCGTGCGGCACGTCCGAGACTTGGAGCGCGGCCGACGCCGCGATAAGCGCAAGCGCGTCGGTATCGTTGTCGCGATCGGCGCTCAGCACCGTCACGATAATCTGCGTCTCCTTGTCGTAGCCCTTGGGAAACAGCGGGCGCATCGCGCGATCGATCAGCCTGGAGGTCAGGATTTCCTTCTCCGAGGCGCGGCCTTCGCGCTTGAAGAATCCGCCGGGAATCTTGCCTGCGGCAAACGTCTTCTCGACGTAATCAACCGTAAGCGGCAGGAAATCCACCCGCTCGCGGCTCTCGTATGCGGAAGTTACGGTGGCGAGCACCACCGTCTCGCCATATTGCGCGAGTACGGAGCCGTGCGCCTGCTTGGCGAGACGGCCGGTTTCGAGCGACAAACGCCGCCCGGCGAATTCGATTTCGAGTTTTCGATACATCGGTCTAATGATACCTGAAGGAGGGGGGCTGGACCGCTTACGTCCGCGGATGGCTTATGTCTCGCGCCGGGCATCCCTGATGATGCGCCAAAGTGGCCGGCCGGGCGGCTGGCCACGGCCCGCGTCTGTCCGCGAATTGCACGGACGGCGCGGCCGGATGCGGCCTATCTCCGGATGCCGAGTTTCTCGATAAGCCCTTTATAGCGGTCAAAGTCGCGCGAATGCAGATAATCCAGCAGGCGACGTCGCTTTCCGACCAGACGCAACAGTCCCCGGCGCGAGTGATGATCCTTCGCGTGGGTGCCCAGATGGGCGGTCAGTTGCTCGATACGAGCCGACAGCAGCGCGACCTGAACTTCCGGAGAACCGCTGTCTTTGTCGGAACGCGCGTTAGCCTGGATAATTTCCCGTTTCCGGGCGACTTCGAGGGGCATCAGGAGTTCTTACTTTTCCCTTTTCTTCCTCTATTTATCCAGCAGAAGCTAACAGACCCTGACCGGGGAGTAAAGGATATCTGGCGCTCGTCAAATACACTTGACAACTGTTGAAGTCCGATTGACATCCGTCTAGCGGGCCTGACGTCCGTCCGAGCGGATTCGCGTTCTTTCGTGTAACTTCCGGCGTTCATGGATTGAAGATTCGCTCGATTACGGCGGTTGCGCGGGAGGTCGCACGCGCGACCGCGATCAAATCTCCGGCTTCCGAGATCACCTTAAAGCAGCCGCTTGCGACCGGAATTATCATGTCGAGCGCGGACGAATCCCCGCTGCGAAGCCGCCGCTCGATTGCCGCACCGACCGCCGCTTCGCGCATCGTAGCCAGCGCCTGGCGCGGCGAAAGGATAGATCCTGTCGGCAGTTCGGTGCCGGACTCGAGCGATTCGATCGCTAGCTCAAGTGCGACTGCGTCGGCCAGGCTAAACCCGCTGGTGCGAGTCCTGCGAAGGTCGGCAAGATAGGCGGCGGTGCCGAGCGCGGCGCCGATATCGCGCGCGAGCGAACGCGCGTAGGTCCCCTTGGAGCAGACCGCCGTGAAGCGAAGCGCGTCGGGCGCGATAGCTTCGATCGCAAGGCTATGAATCTCCACTTCGCGCGGCGGCGGAGCCTCAACCGAGGCATCGCGCCGCGCAAGCTTGTACATCGGCACTCCCTCGCGCTTGATCGCGGAAAAAACCGGCGGCACCTGGGAAATCCTGCCGGTAAACCGCGCGGCGGCCTCGGCCAGACGCTCGGAAGTCAGCGCGGGAACCTCCGCGGTGCGCATCACGGCCCCATCGCGGTCCAGGGTGTCGGTCTCGGCGCCGAGCCTGATCACGCCCTCATATTCCTTGTTGCCTCTCTCAAGAAATGGCGCGAGTTTGGTCGCCTCTCCAACCATGATCGGCAGCAGGCCGGTCGCGAACGGATCCAACGTGCCCAGATGCCCCACTTTGTTGGGCTTGACCTGGCGCTTGACGCGCCGGACCGCCTCGGCGGAGGTAATCGCGGCGGGCTTGTCGATCAGAATTACGGCGTCCATCGTAAGTATCGCGCGCGGCGATTTCCCTGTGGCAAGATGACCAGAATATCGAACCACGATTCACGTGGTAAGGCGGTGATCGGCGCTTTTCATGCCATGCGATTCGTTATCCGACCGGTTGCTGCGCGACTGATCTGATCCGCACGCGACGCGGCGGCTACCGGAAAAAAGAGAGGGAGCGGGGAGACAGCCTCGCACGCATCAAGGCCGTCTCCCCATCTCGAGGAAAGAGGAGGGAAACCAAAGGGCGGCGTGATTTCGGATGGAGGCCGTATCACGCCGCTCGGCAGCCCATGCGAGAAGCGCGCCTTTCGACCGCGACGGCGCTGCCTCTCCCTAAACGATCGTTTAGGCCAAACCGACCGTTTAGTAGGCTCACGTTCCTCATTAGAAGCTTTGCGGATGAATTTCAAGAGGCAAAAGCGAGGCTTATGAAGAACCCCATAAAATCGCAAAACTTCGCGCGGGCAGGATCATTCACTGCTTGACGCGCGACTCGCGCAGGAGCGCATCGATTCGCGCCGCGCGCTCAGGGCCCGGGTCGAATTCAAAATCCAGATCGGGCGTGTAGCGCAGGCCGAGCGCATGGCCGATCTGGCGGCGGATAAAGCCCGAAGCGCTCCTGAAGCCGATAAGTGCATCCGCGGCTCTGGCCGATCCTTCCAGATGCGAGAAGAACACGCGCGCGTGCCGCAGATCGTCGCTCATCGCAACCGAGGTGATAGTCACGCCGCGCAGGCGCGGGTCGCGCAGGGCGCGGTTAAGCAGGCCCGAGAGCTCGCGCAGCACCATCTCGCCGACGCGTTCGGGCCGTCTTGCTTCACTCACCGGACCATCTCCATTTTTGCGAGTGCGCGTGCGCGCCTAGGCGCGCACGCTTTAGCAGTTGATTATTTCGAGCTGTTCCTCGCCGAGCGGCGCGAGCCCGAGCGAATCGATAAAGTTCACCACCTCGCGCAGCGCCCGATCCACGAACGGGCGGTCGCTGCCGACCTGGCAGATGCCAAGCTCCGCGCGCTGCCACATGTCGTGGCCGTCGGATTCGGCGATCGAGACGTTGAACTTGTTGCGCACCCGATCCTTGATCGCGCGCAGAACCTGCCGTTTACCCTTGAGTGAATGATTCTCAGGCAGGAAAAGCGTAAGCCGCAAAACGCCGACCACCATAACCACGCCCCTATCCGCCCCGTGCGTATCGCGGGGAACCGGCGATACGCGCGCGGATGCGCGAGTTCTAAGGCTGAAGCTGTTTTTCGACCGTGGCCGAGCCGCGGGACGGTCCGCCGGAGGAGGCGGGCGTAAGCTTTCGCAGCACCGTCTCCATCTCGAAGTTCTCGATTACGTCGTCAGGCTTCACGTCGTTATAATTTTCAAGTCCGATACCGCATTCGTATCCGGCCTGAACCTCGCGCGCGTCATCCTTGAAGCGCCTGAGCGATCCGATCCTGCCCTCCCAAACCACGCGCCCGTCGCGCACCAGGCGAGCGCGCGCGGAACGGGTGACCTTGCCGTCGGTAACCATCGAGCCCGCAATCGTGCCGCCGGGAACGTTGAAGATTTTGCGCACCTCGGCGCGGCCGAGCGATTTTTCACGGAAGGTCGGCGCGAGCAGCCCTTCCATCGCCTCGCGCATGTCGGAAATCGCCTCGTAAATAACCGTGTAGAGACGAATATCGACGCCTTCCTTCTCGGCAAGCTGCGCCGCCTTCGGTTCCGGACGCACATTGAATCCGATCACCACCGCTTTGGAGGCTGACGCGAGGGTGACATCGGTTTCCGAGATAGCGCCGGCCGAGCTGTGAATCACGTTCAGCTTCACTTCACCGGTGGAGAGCCGGGTAAGCGCGTCGGTCAGAGCCTCAACCGATCCTTGCACGTCGCCCTTCACGATAACGCCAAGTTCCTTGACCTCGCCCGCCGCCATCCGCTGGCTCAAGTCCTCAAGCGATACGCGGCTGGTCTTTGCAAGTTCGCCTTCGCGCTGCTTGGAACGGCGGTACTCGGCAACCTGGCGAGCCTTGGATTCCTCGGCCACCATCACGAACGCGGTTCCAGGTTCGGGAACGCTGGACAATCCGAATATTTCAACCGGAGTCGATGGACCGGCTTCAGACAGCCGCTGTCCCAGATGATCCAACATCGCTCGCACGCGTCCGAAGCTGACGCCGCACACAAACGGGTCGCCCTGATGAAGCGTGCCTTCCTGAATAAGCACGGTCGCGACCGGGCCGCGGCCACGATCGAGCTCGGACTCGACCACGGTGCCGCGCGCGGGACGATCGGGATTGGCCTTCAGATCCATCACGTCCGCCTGCAAAAGGATCATCTCCAGCAGCCGTTCGATTCCCTCGCCGGATCGCGCCGAGACAGGAACCGTAATCGTGTCGCCGCCGTAATCTTCCGGAATAAGGCTCTGCTCGGTCAGGCGCTGCTTGGTGCGGTCGATATTCGCGTCGGGCAAATCGATCTTGTTGATCGCAACGATAATCGGAACGCCAGCCGCGCGCGCGTGATTGATAGCCTCAATCGTCTGCGGCATCACGCCTTCGTTCGCCGCCACCACCAGCACAACGATGTCGGTGACCTTGGCGCCTCGCGCTCGCATCGCGGTGAAAGCCTCATGGCCGGGAGTATCGACAAAGGTGATTTTGCGTTCACCGACCGTTACGGTGTACGCGCCGATATGCTGGGTGATGCCGCCGAATTCCTTGGCGGTGATATTGGTGTGGCGAATCGCGTCGAGCAGCGAGGTCTTGCCGTGATCGACATGGCCCATCACGGTAACCACCGGAGGCCGCGGCAGCGCCTCGCCGGCGGAAACCTCTTCGCTCACCTCGATCGCCTGCTCCACGTCGAACGCGACATTCTCAACGCTGTAGCCAAACTCGCCCGCAAGCAGGGTCGCCGTGTCCGCATCGAGCACCTGGTTGAGGGTCGCCATCTGGCCAAGCTCCATCAGCTTCTTGATAAGCTCGCCGGCCTTTACGCCCATGTTGCGGGCCAGATCGCCGACCGTGACGCCTTCGGTAATCCGCACCACGCGCTTGGAGGCTTTTGGGGTGGTGATTTCAGTCTTGCGCTGCTCTTTGCCGGGCAGGGCGCGGCGCTTTTTCGGCACCCTGAGCCCGCGCATCTCGCGCTCGGCGGTAAAATCAACCGTGCCCTTCTTAACGACCTTCTTCTTGCGCACTCCGGCGCGGGCGCCGGGCTTGCCCGATTCCTGAGGCGGACCGACCGGCTCGGCGGGTGGAGTGGGAGTCGCATTGAATCTGCCTGCGCCCGGGCGCGGCGGCTGATTTGATCGCGTAGGCGGCTGCGCGGCGGGACGCGGAGGCGGCGTTTTGGGACGCAGATCGATTTTGCCCAAGACCTTGGGGCCGCGCTGTCCGTCATCCAGCGAAGGTCCGCCTGAAGCGGCCCTGGTCAGATTGATCGTGCCGCGATCGCCGGCAGAGGGACGCGTCACTACCGCGGGCGCTGAGGGGCGCGGCCGCTGCTGGATATGCGGCGGCAACGCGGGTGCGGCTGGCGGTGCTTTGGGCGGTTCCTGGCGCGCCAGCTCGGCCTTTTCGGCTATAGGCTCGTGATTCGCAACGGTGTGAGCGGCTGAAATTTCAATTTGCTCGTGGGACGCGAAATCGCTCTTGGCTGCATGTTCGGCGGCCGACGCTGCCGGTTGCGGCTCGGATGTTGCCGCGCCCTCCGCCGCCGCTTGCGCGGCGGCCTCCGACCCATCAGCTTGCCGCTCGATATCGGGCAGAATCTCGGGAGCGGCAACGGGCAACACGTCGGACAAGGCCGGAGTTTCGGCATTCGGCGTCGCGGGCTCATCGAGAAACGGCGAGACGAATGGTTCGTCGTTCTTGCTCTCGACTTCGAACTGGAATGGCTGCGCGGGCTCGGCCTCGCTGGCCGATGGCGCGTCGGGACGACGGCGAATCACGGTCGCGTTGAGGCGTTTTTCGACCGCTTTTCCGGCGCTGGTTTCCACCACGGTTTCGCGGCGCAGCGCGGCGGCGCGACTGGCCTGCTCGTCGAGATCGGCCTTAACCCGGTCGGCCTCTTCGGGCGAGAGCAAATTGGATTCCGAATGCGCGTGCGCAAGACGCAGCCGCGCGCAACTCTGCAGAACGTCGTCGACCGAGACGCCCCAATCCGAAGCAAGTGTTTTGATCCGCTTTCGCGCCATCTCAGCTATTGTATTCGAGCGATGCCGCTCTATCCAGCCGTGCGCGGATTGCGGATACCAGGCACTCGCGATCCGCGCGGGCAAGTTTGCATTTGAGTGATTTGAATTCGCGCACTTTCGATTTCAGAAAACGATCCAGACAATCCGCATCGCGATGCAGATAGCCGCCGCGACCGCCGGCGCGGCGCTCAAGATCCATGATCGGTGCGCCATCCCTGATCGCGACCCTGACCATCGCGCTCTGTGCATCCGCGCGCATGCATCCAAGGCACGTCCTTACCGGGCCGCCCGAGATGAGCGCGCTTGAGCGTGCGCGACGAACGCGCCGCCGGATCTTATTTTCGCTCGCGATTACGATTTCGCACCACCTTCCTGCGCGCCCGCATCCGTCGTCTCGGCTGGCGGCTCGGAAACGCCATCGGCGCCCGGCTCGCCGCGGCGCGACGCCGCCTCGACCGCGGCCTCGGCGGCCGCATGGGCGCGCTCGCGGTCGGCTTTTGCTTCGGCCTCGGCGCGGGCTTCTTCGAGTGATCGTTTTTCGGCCACGTGAGTACGAGCCGCCGCGATAATCTGCCGCGCGCGCTCGGGGCTGATACCCTCGACTTCGAAATTGTTCTCATCGGCTTCCGAAAGCTGCTCGGCTGAGCGATAACCCCATTGGAAGAGCAGTTCGGCGTTGATGTCGC
>JASHOJ010000327.1 GCA_030041155.1 Candidatus Binataceae bacterium
AAAAGGCGGAATTTGCGCGAAACTGTGGATGACTAGGCCGTCGCGGCCCGGAAGACCGGTGTAAACCGATTTGCAAGCGGTTTTGGAGAGAGCGGCAAAGATCCAACGAATCGGCGCGCGAGCCGCGCGATTTCTGCAGACCCAGAACACCGACTCAATCATTTGCCAGCGGCACGCTGCGCCTGGAGGCCTCGCCCGGAATCGAACCGGGGTGCAAGGATTTGCAGTCCTCTGCGTAACCACTCCGCCACGAGGCCGAGCCACCGGATCGGCGCGCCGCGTATAGCAAAGGATGCGCCGATCCTGCAACCGATGCCTCGGCGCATTCCGTGCATTGCCTTTGCAAAGCTGCGCCCCGCTTGCTATATCAGGCTCCCCCTGATTCCCTGATAGCTCAGTTGGTAGAGCAATCGACTGTTAATCGATCGGTCGCAGGTTCGAGTCCTGCTCAGGGAGCCATTCCCCCCTCTAGTTTCGTGCACTTGGTGCCGAAAGCAGAGGCGGATTCAATGCCGTAGCAGTCCACAGAGGTTCGCGTTGGTTTGCTGGCATCCGGCCAAAAGCGTTGGTATATTTGTTGGTATCATGAGGCCGATTCCCAGGCAGATACCAACATGCTCACCGAGGTGAAGATTCGCGCGACGAAGCGCGCCGCACGTCTCAAAAAGCTCTCCGATGGCGGCGGTCTGCAGCTTTGGATCACTCCCGACGGCGCGAAACGTTGGCGCCTGGCGTATAGGTTCGCAGGCGTGCAGAAATTACTTGCGTTAGGAGTCTATCCCAAGACGGGCCTCAGGGATGCACGCGAGCGCCGTGACGAAGCCAAACGCGTGCTCCGCGACGGGCAAGACCCGTGTGTGGTCAAGAAACTGAAGAAAGCCGCCAAAGCGGCTGCATCGGCAAACACGTTCGACGCCATAGCCGCCGAACTACTCGCGAAGAAACGCGCTGAGAAGAAAGCAGGTCGTACACTCTCAAAAACGAAATGGCTGCTTAGCTTAGCAAGCCCAGCCATCGGCACACGCCCGATCAGCGAAGTCAGCGCCGCAGAAGTGCTGAATATCCTTCAAACGATCGAAGCGCGCGGGCGGCACGAAACCGCACACAGGTTGCGGGCGACGCTGAGCGCCGTCTTTCGATACGCTGTCGTGACCGAGAAAGCCGAAACCGATCCGACGCGCGATTTGCGCGGCGCGTTGGTTGCACCTACTACGAAGCATCGCTCCGCTATCATTCAGCCAAAAGCTTTCGGCGGACTGCTCCGCGCGGTCGCAGGCTATGACGGCGCCCCGGAAACAAGGATCGCCCTTGAACTCTTGGCCTTGACGTTCGTGCGGCCGGGCGAACTGCGAACCGCAGAATGGCAAGAGTTCGATCTTGACGCGGCCCTATGGATCATTCCGCCGGGCCGGATGAAAATGCGGCGCGAGCATCGTGTCCCGCTTGCGCCGCAAGCCGTCGCGCTCTTGACGGAATTGCAGGCCATCACCGGCCGCGGCAAATTCCTTTTTCCATCGCTCCGATCGCCGGCCAGGTGCATGAGCGAAAACACCATGAACGCCGCATTGCGCCGGCTCGGCTACTCGAAAGACCAAATGAGCTCGCACGGCTTCCGTGCAGCGGCGTCCTCAATCCTGAACGAAAGCGGGTTGTGGAATCCCGACGCTATCGAGCGCCAACTGGCACATGCCGACCACGATGCCATCCGCGCAGCATATGCACGCGCTGAATTTTGGGACGAGCGCGTGAAGATGATGCAATGGTGGGCGGCCCACTGCGCCAAATTACGCGATGGCGCCGACCAGCGATCGATCGCGGCCTGAACCGAACCGCCGCCGACGTGGTACGCGCCGCCCTGCCCGGCTTTGGGATCGTCGAGCAATCGAACGTCGCCACGATCGGGCTTCATTGATTTGGCCGCTGGCCTAGCGATTGTCTTAACCCACAACGTTTGGACGTTGCACTGGTACGTGCTCATCACCCTTTTCGGCTGGCTGATGCTGTTGCGTGGTGCAGCGCGTATCCTGATTCCCTGAAACGGTCATGGGCTACGCGTCGAAGATCATAGGAAATAAGCTATTCTTCCAAGTGTCCGGCACCGTCCTCGTTATTCTCGGCCTCGTGCTTTGCTTTTTCGGCTACGTGCACTGACTGTGCCGGAAACAACCCAACGCGGGCATGGCACGATCGATTGGCGCAAGCACAACGCGAGCGGGATGGGGCGGTAAGCATGCAGTGTTGCCGGAATGGCGCGCGTGGCGCGAATCTGCCCTGGCGCGCGCATTGTCCGTCGATTCCAGTTGTCGGCATGGGCTAAAGTTCGGGCCAACCAGAGCATGGTCGGGAAACTATCATGATAACGAGGCCGCTTGTCGCTTCTCTGATCCTTGGATCTTTGTCCTCGGCCGCGCTGGCCGCGGACCTACCGAACATCAAAGGGCCGACGGTATATGCCCCGCCACCGCCGGCTTTTTCATGGACGGGTTTCTATGTCGGCGGCCAGGTCGGCTATCAGTGGGGCAACAGCAATGATCCCCTTATATTCCAACGAGGATGATCCTGCAGAGGATTTCTATATTCCTCAGCTTTCCCATGACGACTCTGGCATCGTCGGCGGCGCGCATCTCGGTTACAATTGGCAGATCAGCCAATTCATCGTCG
>JASHOJ010000328.1 GCA_030041155.1 Candidatus Binataceae bacterium
GTCCTGGAGAACATCCGCTACGGCAAGCCCGAAGCGTCCGACGACGAAGTGTTGGAAGCCGCCATCGCGGCGCGCTGCGATTTCATCGAGAAGCTGCCCGAAGCGATGCGCACCATCGTCGGCGATCGCGGCGTGAAACTGTCCGGCGGCCAGCGCCAGCGCATCGCCATCGCGCGCGCCTTCCTCAAGGACGCGCCGCTGCTGCTGCTCGACGAAGCCACCTCGGCGCTCGACAGCGACTCCGAGGAAGTGATCCGCGACGCGCTGGGCCGGCTGATGCACGGCCGCACCGTGATCGCGATTGCGCACCGACTCTCCACCGTGCGCAATTTCGACCGTATCGTCGTCCTGCAGACCGGCCGCGTCGTCCAGGATGGCCCACCCGACCAGCTGATGCGCCGCGAAGGCCTCTACCGCGAGCTCGTGCAGCGGGAAATGGACCGGCTGGCCCGCCAGGCGGCGTAGGGGCGGGATTAGGCGACGAACACGAAATGCAGATTAGCCGATAAGATGCGCAACGCCGGTTGATTGGGGCCGACATATAGCGAAAAAATAGAATTGTGGGGCAGGCATCCCATGTCCCCGTTGAGCTGGTCTTACTGCGTCAGAAAGCGCGGCGGGTGTTATAGCGCCCCCGCCCCTTCGGGAAAGGGCCACTTGGCGGTTCGACAACAAGGGGCCTGGCGAGTTTCGCCATTGCGCTCGGCGGCGGGCCCTCCTCGCTCGATCGCAAGATCGGCTGGGAGCTGTAGGACGGCCGCTGTCGGCGCCACCGCGACGACGGCGCCGGTGCGCACCTTGTTCGGCGGCCAGACCACCGCTAAATACGTCGCCGCGACGACTCGCCGCCAGAGATTTCCGTTCCGGAGAGGTGGCAGAGTGGTTGAATGCACCGCACTCGAAATGCGGCATACGGGCAACCGTATCGGGGGTTCGAATCCCCCCCTCTCCGCCACTTCGGAACAGAACTGCGAACGCCGGGCGTGGCCGGCTTTACGCTGGCCACGGCGGTCAGGGTCTGAAGCAGATTGCTCTTCGAGCCGATGATGCGGACCTCGCGGTCGGCGATCTCAACGCGCTGGGCGAGCGCGCGGAGGTGATCGCGCCGATAGCCTCCGCCATCGATCCTGATGCGCTCACGTGCCGTGCTGGCGAATGTTTGGACCATTTGCGGCGTGATCGCTTGCTGGGCTGACGACTCCAGCATCGCGGCGGCACGCGCGGCGTCGGCTTGCGCCTGGTCGCGGATCGCCTTGAGGCTTGCGACGCGCTCTTTCAGCGCTGGGTCGTCGAGATCGGCGACGCCGGCCTCAATGGCGTCATAGAGCCGCTTGAGGCGCAGATCGGTCTCGGCCGCTCGCTTGTTCAGTTCGGCGATGTGCTCGCGGCGGCGCTCTGCGCGCTCCTGTCGGCGGTCGAGGACGGACGCCAGAATCTCCTCGAGCCGCTCCGGCTGAAGCAAGCGATCGGCAAGGTGCTCGGCAACGAGATCGTCCAGCTTCTCCATCGGGATCGACCGGCCCTTGCAGCCTGCTTCGCCCTGCCGCGCCTTGATCGAACAAGTGTAGTAGCGGTACCGTCCTCCCTTTCCGGTCCTGAGCGTCATGGCGCCGCCGCAGTCGGCGCAGAAGCATATGCCGGTAAGAAGGGTGGGGCCGCTGACGACGCGCGCCGGCGTGACCTTGGGATTGCGAGCGTGCAAATGCGCCTGCACCGCATCGAACGTCGCTTGGTTGATGAGCGGCGGCACTTCGACGGTGACGATCTCGCTGATGGGTTTCAGCGTCTTGTTCTTGGCGCGCTTGTTGAACTCGTGGCGGCCGACATAGGTCGTCCGCGTCAGGATGCGGTGGACCTGGCCGATGCCCCAGCGCCCGCCGTCGCGCGTGAAGATGCGATGCTGGTTTAGGTGTGCCGCGATGTTCTTGACGCCCATAGAGCCGTTCGTGCCGTCACCTTCCAACGCGAGGCGATAGATCAGCCGCACCGTGTCTGCGTGCAGCGGATCGATTTCCAGCTTCTTCTTGACCTTCGCGCCGCGCTGCTCGGCCGCGATGACGCGGTAGCCGATCGGCGGCAACGAGCCGTTCCAGAAGCCTTGCCGCGCGTTCTCTTTCAAAGCGCGCAGGACATGCTTGGCGTTTTCCTTCGACTGATACTCGTCGAACAGCGCCATGATCTGCCGCATCATGACGTGCATCGGATCGTCGCCCATCTCCTGGGTAATCGAGACGAGTCTGACGCCGTTCTTCGCCAGCTTGCGGACGTAAAACTCCAGCTCGAAGTGATCGCGGAAGAAGCGCGAGAAGCTGTGGGCGATGATGATATCGAAGGGCGCGGGCTTGCTGGTGCCCGCTTCGATCATGCGCTGGAACTCGGGCCGTCGGTCGTTCGTGGCCGATGCGCCAGGCTCGACGTAGGTCTCGACAAGTTCATAGCCGCGTGCGGCACAATACGCTTCACCCTGCCGTTTCTGATCGGGAATGGAGACATCGTGCTCGGCCTGCCGCGCCGTCGAGACGCGCAGATACAACGCGGCGCGCAACGACACGGTCATCGCGATTGTTCCCTCAGATCATCGATGCGGCCCGAACAGGTCATCGAGCAGATCGCCGAACCATGCCTCGAACACGTCGAGCTCGGCGTCGGTGATCGGCACGCGCTCCGGCCAATCGTCCGTGACCGTCCACGCCTCGACATCATGCTTGGGTGGGCGCCCGATGCGCGGCCAGGGCTCCGGCTCGATGTAAAGATCGTCAGGCAGCAAGCCCAAGCTGGCGCGTGGTCGAGACATCCCCGCAGTATCGCGCCGCTCGGCCCGCAAGCGAATGACCGATTTCTATCCGCCAGCACCCTTCTCCTTCCCTCCAAATCGGTAACGATGGGAGCGCTCGCGCTCAGTTCGAACCTTGATCGCTTGGCGAGCCTCCGCCGGGCCGGCGACAGCCGGTCAAGGCCAAAGCCGCGAAGCGGTGGCGCGGAACGCGCCAGCCTTGACGGGCTCTGGCGGCGGTTCGGCCTGCTCGCGCCCAAGCGGTCATGGTTCAGCTTGCCTTGCGGGACAGCGTAATCGGCAGGTCCAGTTCCACACGGTCGTGCATGACCTTGGGCGTGATGCGACCGCGCTCGCCGCGTTCGAGGCGCACCAGGCCGTAGCCTTCCATGGTCCGCAGCGTGCGCGACAGGTTCGACTTCGCCTTTCCGGTGATGCGCGCCAGCTCGTCGAGCGAGCCGGGCGCCTTCTCGGCGATGACGCGCAGCAGTTCGCGATTGCCGGCCGAGAGCACCTTGGCGAAGGACTCGGTCGAGGTGAACCAGACCTTGGGCTCGTCGGCCGCCACGCGACGCTCGCCGCGCGCCACGGCCATGGTGCGCGCCTTCATCTCTTCGTAGCTGGCGATGCCGACCTTCAGCGTCGTCATGGGATCACTCCTCTCTCGCGTAGCATCGCGTCCACGGTCTCCCAGAAGTCGGCAAGCAAGGTGGCCGCGTCCCGGTACTCGTAGGGCCGGATGCTCCGCAGCCGGTGGCGATGGTCCTGCGGATCGCCGCGCTTCTGCCGTGCCACCGGATGGGCGTTGTCGAAGCCGACCAGACGCTCGCCTTCCGGCCCATGCAGCGTGAGCGAGTAGTCGATGCCATGCGGCTTTTCCGGCGACACCGGCACCCGCGTCACGACGAACCGGACCCAGTGGCCGCCCTCCGGGTCCACTACGAGAACCTGCCCGTCGAGGTCGAGAAGCACATCGAGGGTCGGGTCACGCGGCTCCGTCACGGCATATAGTTATCATACTGAAGCAACACAAGCAAGGTCGGGCTGTGGGCGGCCCTGGGATAAGCGGCTGGCGCTCGGAGCATTGATATCATTGAGTTATTGGACAAAAGCGCCAGCAAGGTGTGTTTCCGCGTCGGCGCAAATTCGCCAATTAACCCAACGACATACAACCCAACCGACGGCGCGCCGTTTTAACTTGCCGTCCCGATAGACATCCGGCGCGGCTCCATCGTCTCGATATTGCCGACACTCTCCACCACGATTTCGCCTGCCGATTGCTAGACGCCGAAAATGCCTCGAAGCCACGCATCGGCTGCTTCAGTATTTGGAGTCGTGAGCACGAACTCCTGCCCACGAGCTGCTGAAGATAGCCTGCATGCCGTTCCGTCGATTTGCCATCGATCGGACGTTTCGTGGTAGCTGAGCGCAGCTCCGTTTTCGGGATGGAACCAAGCCGGCAGGCTCCAAGTAGAGCGCTTCGGTTGGCGGACATCGGTTAGAGTGCGGACGCTCGACAACTCTCTAAAGATGCCTCCTCCTCGGCAATTCCATTGCGATAGGCGCTCGGCCGCCAGATAGAGAGTGTTCGATGGATCAGTGCGTCCATGCAGATGAGGGTGATCGGCGAACGGTGCCAATCGGTCATTCAGGTCACGCGATTCTGCCAACCTGATTACCTCGCCCACCTGCATCCATCCATAGATCACGTGCAGGTTCGGCGCTCCGCGAACAAACCTCCAGCGCCCGCCCGCGCGTTCGGCCTCTCTGAACCAGCCGAAGAATAGGAAGAGATCGCCTATGCCGATGGCATGTCGTGCGAGGTGGCTCTGCGCGGCGTTGATTTGTCCAAAAGCGGGCCGCCAACCAGCAGCCCTCGGCAAGGATCCAGCATCCAGGTCTGGATCAAGGTGACATCGACGCGTCCTTTCGATCTTTCCTCCAGTCAGGTCCTCGACCAGCGATCCAAGAGCCATGCCATTGACAGCGATCTCGTCGTACGTGTGAGGGTCGCGGGTAGCGGGGATGGGCAATGGTATCAAGGCGCCGCCGGGCAGGATGGGGTTTGGCACGCCCCCACTTGCTGAATCAAAACCCTTTCTACTCAGCACGATCTTCAAAAGACTCTCCAGATAACGAGCAATGCTACGCCAAGTGGCAGTTCGAATCCTGCTGCCGGCCAACGGATCGGCGGTCCTGATGGGTTCTCAGCTTGGCACAGCGAGAGCAGAAAGGCATCATATCGGGTGATCGCTGTTCAACGCCTACGCGGATCGCGCCCTGTGTCCTCCCCATCCATCTTTATGGTCCTGCTTCGGCGTCCTCGGAAGAACGACCGCCGCACGGACCCATTCTATGAGTTCGGCAGCTTCGGTCTCACCGGCTGCCATCGGTCCAATCTGCTGCACCCTCGAAATGCACCGCGTTTGAGCGGCGCGCGGCTGGCGTTTATTCAGGGAGGCAACGATGGGGCTCGGCTGGTTTGCCTTACGCCGCCAGTTACGGTCGTTATGCACGCTGGGAACACGCGCGCGGAGGTTCGCTGGGACAAGGACGATCCGTCAGCTCGCTTTCTGAGATACGAGGATGCGCCGGTCGTCACGGCGATCGACGATGTAGCTGCAATGCTCGAAGACGTGAACCGGACTACGGCGCAAGGCCGGTTGGCGAGCAAATTTCGGTCGCACACAAAACCACTGCCGCCAGCCGCAGCTCAGTCGCTCGTCCGTGTTCATGACGAATCCCTTAAAGCTACCAAGCGGTTCGCCGGCGGCTACGAGGAAACTCTGCCATTCCTGCCCGATATCGTTGACAAGCGGCGGAAGGAAACGAGGGACTCGCTGCTTCTCGAAGCTCAGGGTCGTGTGCCGGCGGAATTGGATGAACTTGAAACTGGCGGAAGCTCTAAAAGCCGGCGACCGAGTGGGTGCCGGTGAAGCGGCATCGCAACCCAGTCCGCCCGGCCGTGACACTTGGCCGGGACACGCTATGAGGCGAGATCGCGTCATCCAGACGGAACTACGCCGTCCATTGCGACCAAGTGTTTTCGAGCGGGATTGACCAAGTATTCGCGCACCTCTCGGCTTGCCGGCAGAACCATATATCCGGTTGTCAAGTCGCCAAGAAGCAAAGACGTTTCACGAGGGCGCAACCGCCAATGGAGCGCAATCAACACGCATAACGCGGAGTCGAGTTTATCTTGGTCCGCCTTTCGTGGTTGGGTAATTCTCCCGGCGGTGCGGCACCATTCCGCCAGTTCTTTGCAACCCACCATATCAGATTCTCGCGCAGCGGCCTCTGCCACACGGACCCAATCCGCCATAAGAAAGGTCTTCTTGCGATCCGGGTTGTATCTGGGCGCGTTCATCCGACCGAAAAACCCTTTGTCCAATGATGCCAGGGCGAGAGCCGGAAAGACCTCCATCAGATAGATGCCGTTAGCGGCCCCCCGAGCCTGCTCAGGGCTCTCCTCGGCTCCCAGCGCCGTCAGGAAACGCCATATTGGGGAGGCGTCACAGAACATCCCCTGCCTCCCCCGATTGGAGGGCTGAACGCCTCCGCCGAGCCAGCTGACGAGAGATGCGGCCACGCGCTCCACCGGCCGCATGCTGACCAAATTAGGAACCACCGTCGGCTGGTCGAGCGCGATAAGCGTCACGCCAGTTTTGGAGCGAGTTTCCTGGATGAAAGCGAGCGCCTGATCGAAGGACACCAACTGCGGAGCATGGAACCCCGTGGGGTTACCCTCCTCGGTGCCGACAGCGCAGATGGCTCCGGGAGCCTTTGGGTTATCTGTCCACGCAGAATCAAAACCGATGTAAATGTCCATGCCTGCTCGCTTCCATGACGCTTCTGACCGCGCCTCTCCCTAATCATAGGGCTATAGCGTAGACATAGTGCTCATCATCGTCGGTCATGGCCCGCCAGTTTTTAGTTCCGTTCCGCCAGTTTCGCGGTATGACGGGTGATGCTCCAACGTTGCTGAGAAACTCGCGGCGCGCCGGTAGTGAACCTGAAGGACCGAACGATCGATGCCGTTAGGCTAATACTCCGAACCGCGCCGACGCCCACTTCACGTACGTTCAATGCCGGCGGCGCGTAAATCTGATTCGACCATCAGTTGCACCAACGATTCAAATGACGTCTTCGGTCGCCACCCGAGTTGTCGTCTTGCTTTTTCATAGTCGCCACGCAATTGATCAACTTCTGCCGGCCTGTACAGCGCCCGGTCCATGGCGACGTGATCCAAATAATTTAGCCCGGCGATTTTAAACGCCATTTCGGCAAACTCGCGCACGGAGTGCGTTTC
>JASHOJ010000329.1 GCA_030041155.1 Candidatus Binataceae bacterium
GCCGTGGTTAACATGCGGCGGCGCGAACTCTCCGGCGCGATGCGGTCCACCGGATATGATCCGGGGAGCTGTTTCATCAGCCAACACTCGTACCCGTCGGTTTGTAGTACTCCTCATACCCGTCGTAGCGATGATAGTGGTAGTAATCAGGGCTCTTCATGTTCACCTGATTGAGCACCACCCCGAGAATCCTGGCGCCAACCTGCGACAGCCGCGCGCAGGCATGGCGTGCAAGCTGCTTGGGGGTGCGCGGACCGATTACCACCACCACTCCGTCAACCAGCCGCGACAGCACCACCGAGTCGCTCACCGGCATCACCGGCGGCGAGTCGATCAGCACGCTGTCATAGCTCGCGGCGAGCTCTTCCAGGACTTCCTGCATCCGGCGCGAGGCGAGCAGTTCGGTCGGATTCGGCGGCACCGATCCGGCGGACAGGAACGACAGGCCACCGTTCCCGATCGGCCTGATCACGTCGGCGGCGCTTTTCTGACCGACCAGCACTTCGGTCAATCCGACCAGGTTGTGGACGCCGAGCACTTCATGGCATCGCGCGCGGCGCAGGTCGCCGTCGATGAGCAGCACCTTGCCGCCCATCTGCGCGAACGCCATCGCGATATTCACCGCGGTGACGGTCTTTCCCTCGGCCTTGCTTCCGCTGGCGATCAGGATCGTCTTGGGCGCCTCGGAAGCACGCGAAAGCAGGATCGCGGTCCGGATCGCGCGGTAAGATTCGCCCGCGACCGAGAAGCGGTTCTTTGCCACCGCGAGCTCGCGCGACTCGGCGGACGGATCGTTGGGTCGAATCTGCCCGATCAAAAATGGAGTACTGTCGAGCGGCAGCGCGGCCTCGGCGGCATCGGCCTCGTCGCGCACCAGAGACAGGAAATCCGGCACCGAACCGAGGCTCGGAAGCTGGAGATAGATTTCGGCTTCCTCGGGATTGTGCAGGTTGTCATCCAGATGGTCGAGCAGGAAGGCCGCGCCGATTCCAAAAAACAGCGCAAGCGCCCCTACCGCGCTCAGGTCGATCAGTTTTTTCGGGCTGGAAGGACGAGTCGGCGCGGTCGCGCGGTCGATAACCGAGACGTTGGAGGTCGGAATTTCGCCCGCCACCCCGATTTCCTTCATCCGCTCGAGAACGCTCTTGTAAAGCTGCCGGTTGGCATCGACCTCGCGCGCCAGCACCGTGTCCTGCAGCGACGCGTCGTTCATCGCAAGCGCGGTTGCCTTCTCATCGGCGACTTTCTTTTTGAGTCCGTTTTCGCGATCGAGCGCGGCTTGATAGTTGGAATCGATACCCTGCACGACGTGGTTGATTTCCGCCTGCAACCGGCCGCTAGTATCGTCGACCTTGGCCTTCAGTTCCTGCAGCGGCGGATAGTCGGGTTTAAACTGCGAAGCCATGCTGGCGTACTGGCCCTCAAGTACGTCGAGCTGCGACTTGAGCTGCTGAATCAGCGAGCTGTTGATCACCGCGGGAAGCGAATTGTAGTTGCGGGTCTTTACCAGGTCGTACTGGGCTTCGAGATCGATCCGATCGGTTTCCGCCTTGGTGAGCGCCTGGTTAAGCTCGGTCAGGCGCTGGTTGAGGATCGTCCCGCGATCGTCAAGGGTAAAGGTGACGATTCCACGATCGCGCCGGTAAGTGTTGAGCGCGGCTTCCGATTTCTCGACCCGCTCCTTCAGGTCGACCAGCTTTTTCTCCAGGAACCGGCGCGCCTGCTCGCTCGATTGCGCGTGAATCTCCATCCCGCGCTGGATGTAAGTATCGACGTGGGCGTTGGCGATCCGCGCCGCCAGAGCCGGATTGGAAAGCGTGAATGAGACCTGAAAAAGCTGGGTGCCGATTTCGGGTTTGATCTTCAAGTCGTCCAGATAATGGTCGATCAGTTCCGGAGCGACGCCGAACGCGTCGGGCGGACGCTTTGCCGCCGATCCAGCAATAAGGCTCGTTAGCTCCGCCTTTGCGCTATGGATGAGACCGCCGATAAAGCCGCGATCATCCGAGTTGCCGGTGAAAGCGCTCATCTGATCGAGACCCAGGTCGCGGATCACCTGCGCCGCCAGGCTGCGGCTCTGCAGGATTTGCTGCTGGGTTTCGTAGTAGCCATGCCCGTCGGGACTTACGTCTTCCTGCAGGACGGAGTTCACGTTGAGGACGTGAGGCGCCTGCGGTTCGAGCAGGATGGTGCTGACGGCGGTGTAGCGCGGCGTCATCACCAGCACCGCAAGCCCGGTCACCAGCAGCGCGCCGAGGAAGATGCTCACGATGAGGCGCAGATGGCGCCGGATAATGCGCATATAGTCGCGCAATCCGGGGCCGGCAACCTCGCCGACCGGCACGTAGTCGGGATCGATCGGACGCCCGGCATACGGCTGCGGCATCGCCTCGGGATAGATTCGCTGAATCGGATACGGAGAAGGTTCCTTCACAATTCCTCTCCCAAAAGCCCAGTGGATAAACCTGGATCGTCCCGCGCTTAGAACATCGGAAGTGCGGGATAAACTCCGGTGCCGAACTTGCTGAACACCATGTACAGCGCGTAGGGAACCGCTCCGACCGCCGAGCGCTTTACGACCACCACATCACCGCCCTGGATCGGAAGATCGGGAGCGGCGCCTTTTTGGATCGCGGACAGATCGACCGGAATTTCCGTTTTATCGCCGCCGGCTTTGCCCGAGCGCAGGATCACGGCGTCGGAACTGAACATCTCGCCACCGGCCGCGGCAATCGCGCCGAGCACGGTCATTCCATTGCTGACTTTGAAGGCCCCGGGATTCTTTACCCATCCCTTGACCATCACTTCGCCGGCGGCGGGAACGATAATCACGTCGCCGGGGCGAGCGGGAATATCCAACTCGAGCTCGCTGCGAACGTTAGTGAGATCGATCGCGATCGGATCGGCGGCGGCGAGCTGCGCTGGGATCTGAGCCGATTGCGGCTGATAGCTGGCAGGAAGATTCTGGCCCTCGCCGTCGCGCTTGACCGCCACGCCGGCGTTCGCATTCTGGGGCTGCTGGGCCCGCTCGGAAACCGGAGCAAGCTTGCGATTGGAATCGTCCGGCGAGTCTTCCATCTGCGCCGCGGCGGCAAGCAGAAAGCTGGTCTGCGCGCTCTGCCCGGCCGGCGCGGGAATCAGCAGGATCCGCTGGGCTCCTTCGGCGTTCTCGCCGCCGGCCCGGCTGATCATCGAAAGCACGGTGTCATGCGAGCTGGTCAGGGTGTAGAGACCCGGTTTCTGCACCATCCCAACCACCGCGACCTGGCGGCTTTCGTATTCCTTGGCGAATACGTCCACCTGCGGGTTGTACATGTACTTGGTGAGACGCTCCTTGAGCTCGTCGCGGATTCCCTGCTCGGTCTGACCTTTGACATCCATCACGCCGACCAGCGGCAGCGCGATCGTGTCGTCGCCCGAGACGCGCACCTCTCGATCTTTGAGTGCGTCGATCGCGGGCACAGAGATATCGAGGACGTCGCCGGGGCCGAGGGTAAAATCACCGGAGGTATTCTCGGCGGTTCGCTGCCGCCAAAGCTCTCTGAGCCGCGCCGTATCATCGCTGTTGGCGGAATTCTGCGCCGATGAGGAGCCCCCGCCGTCCGCGTTAGCGGCCGGAATCGCGGATGAGGACGGCGCCTGCGAGGAGCATGCGGCGAATGCGATCGCGGCGGCGCACGCCATCACCGCAAGCGTGTTGCGAACTACGTGTGAGCGGCCCCTAGCCTTTGTGCTGTATCCTTTCATTGGTTCAGGTCTAATGCTTACGACCGTTTGCCCTGTCAGTTTTAAATCGCGCAGTTACTCGCCAGAGATCAGCGAAGCGTCCCGCGGGACGCTTCGGCTGAGTCTCCGCAGTTTGCCCAACTCGCGTCCTATTGCGAGGGGCTCGCGTTCATCGAGCCGCCGCTGCCACAATCGTTACCCTCGGTGCAGATCACTCCCGCGGTTATTCCTCCCGCCGCCATCACGGCGCCCGCGCCTGCTGCCGCAGTCTCCCACCATGGAATCGCGCAGGTCAGGGTTGCCGCCGAGGCGACGCCGATATCGGTGGTCGCAAGTGCGGTCGAATGCGACGACAGGAACCAATTGATGGTCGCGCCTTCGACGTCGACCTTCGTCACCGCGGAACCGCCCTGGTAGTCCTTGGAGCTAGGATCGACTGAAACCGTGTAGGTGCCGGGCGTGACCAGCGGGATACAGTAGCGGCCGTAAATGTCCGAGCGACCATGGCCCGCCGTTTTGCCGTGCGAATCAGTGACGGTGATGTAGGCGTTGTTGACGAAGTGCCGATTCTGGTCGGTAACTATACCAACCACGCTCGAACACATCGCGGGCACCGCGAAGGCAATAATCGCCAGCACCGCAATTGACGAAGTCAGAACCTTTTTCATTTCCAAAGCGACCTCTCTTCCAAGTCTTCGAAGAACCTTCATTCGCCAGGATGCTCGGATTCTATCCGCCCGAAGCGCTCCAGCGACTTTCCTGCCGTCTTCGTGTTTCCTATGTCGTTTACTTCATCCAATCTCTTCCGTTGTCCGTCACTTCCGTGGCCCAAATTGTCTACAAGAGCCGATTTCAATTCACAGGTGCTGGTCAGGTGACTTATGCACACACTGATAGTGAATAACAGGTTACAAGGCGACAGTCAAACGCCTTCGCATCGATAATCCTGATGCAGAATGATACAGCATTTTTCGCGCCTGTAAAGTGTTAGATTCTCCATATTGCAATCATTATGATAATAAAGCGCAAATCGAGTCAAACCGCGTATCCTAATGATCGGGCATTAATGCTAACTCCCCTGCCGAGTAGTGGCAAATGAGCGATGTTACCTTTCCTCGGCACGATTACGTCAGACGAGTGCGTCACCGCAAAAATTCGCACCTATGCCGCCGGCCACTCAGGCATATGAAGTTGACGTCGCGCGGGATGGCTGGTGGACGAGCCGCAGCGGCGTCAGTCGGTCACTAAATTGGTGTGTACCGACAACTAGATTGGAAGGCTTATTTTGTCAAGAACCGCCGGGGATGCTGATTGTAAGCCAGAATTATCTGGCAAGCGCGGCAGCGCCAGTGATGCCGTCGAAAGCTTGGTACTCGCTGACCTGATGGCGCGATATCAACATCGAGTCGGTACGTGATGCGAAGGTTGGATAGAACGGCAACTCATCGTGTTGGCCGAAATAACCCTGGGCAACGAGCTTCCGCTCCGCCAGCTTCAAGTCCGCGATCCGTTCGTAGCAATCATCCATATCAAAATGCTTGGGGCATCCGAGCAGATGAAACAGCTCATGCTCGGTGACTCCGTACGGCGTCATCACGATTTGATTAACGGTCGCTCGCCTTGCGACAACAAAGCCGTGGGTAAGCGTCGCGTCATCGACTTCACCCAGAATTTCGGGCATCCCGGAGCCGATCGCGAACAATCCATATGCAACGTCGCCCACGTTGCGATTAACGAAGTACAGGACGCGATCACACGAATTTCCGAGCGGAATCTGGCTTATTTCGTCCATGATCTCGCCGTGAAAAAAGCCTTCCCGAGGAAGCGTCTTATAGGAAACGGGCTGCAGATAGAGATTGTAGATTCTCGCCTCCGCGTTCCAACTGTCGAGCAGGTTGTCGGCGTCCGCGGGCGTTAGCCCCTTGTCAAGATAAATACACATCCGGACATTTTCCGGAGGGCCGTAGTTGATACTGTCGCGGACGCTAGGATGATCGAGCCCCATGCTGGTGCACGACGCGCACAGCGCGGCAATCGCGATTATCGCGAGCGCGGTGACTGTCCGCCTGCACGCCGCAAGCATAAGGTCGGCGCGCGATCGGCGCGGCGCGTAATCAGCGGAAGCCTCATGATCTGGCAGTCGCGATAGACGATATTGCTGATTGATCACGCGCGGGGGAGGAGCAGTATCCATGCCACTCTGATCAGCGGCATATTGCGTGGCTACGCATTCGATATGACGGTAAGGCGCGATTTGCGACGTTCCGGATTCGCAACATCGGTCTGTCCCACGTGTACAACCTGCAACCAAAGGCGCGCCCTCATCCGAGCGCATCTCCCGATGCGCCCGATTGTTGGCGGCGGGCATCATGCGAGCGCCTCGGCGGATGTAAAAAAGGAACAGCGATCTCGGCTTGGCGTCATGTGGCAGGCTCAAGTCCGCATCTGCTCGCCGGGAATCCAGACGGTATGAAAGCCAACGGGGACTCGCTGCGGGATCTTTACGCGCCCAATCGGTGCGCCGCCGATATTCTTCGCATCCAGGATTATCACTTCGCCACGCTCCGGCTGGTTCGCATCGGCGACGAAAGCGACCACATATCCGTCGTCTTCATCGCGAGCGCCCAGTCGCGGCGCGAAGGGACATTCGTTGGCGGTGCGGCCCGGACCGAAGAGGTATTTCTCGGATGATCCGCGCTCGACATCGTATTTCACAATTCCTTCGAAGTGCGGGACGCAGGAGTTGTAGGCGTAGCGCGTCCGCCGGCCCATCCGGGCGCGATTGATCGTCGGCCATTCGGTGCGCGCGTCATCGAGCAGCTCCTCGCTAGCGGCGCCGGTAGCAAGATTAAACCGCCATCGGCACAACTGCGCTTCCAGCCGCAAGAACGCCTTCATCCGCGCAAGCTCGCCGTCCGCCCGCCGCGCCGAGGGCTCGGGCTGGACGACGCGGCACGCATCCATCACGATTTCGTCTGCGCCCGCAGAGTTCGTTTCCTCCCATGCGTTGACCACGTGGTAGATGTAGCAGGCGCTGGTCTCGAACCATCGCACATCCGTATTGGTCCCCATCCGCGGCAGGACGGCGAAGCGGCTTTGCATCTCGGGATAGAACGTGACCTTGTGTGCGCCGCGGCGGAGCAGCTCCGGATCCCAGAACAACGGCAGGTCCATCAGGATCGAATAGCGGGGCGTGAATGCCATATCGTGCGGAAGGCGCGGTCCCGGCACGTCGATCGGCGCATGATGTATCAGTTCGCCGTTTGGCGACACCACGTTGTAAGTGAGAAAGGGCGCGTGAGTCGAGTAGTCGAAGAACAGCAGCTCGCCGGTTTGCGGATCGACCTTCGCATGGGCGGAAACCGCCCGCTTAAGCCCGCCTGAAAAGGTTTCGATCCCCAGGGTTTCGAGCGTAAACGCGTCGATCTTGTATGGAAGCCCGCACTGATACCAAAGCGCGAGCGCGTGACCATTATGATAAACGACATCAGTGTTTGCGGTGTCTTTTAGCCATCCGTCCGATCCGGCGCCACGGGGAGCTGATGGATCAGGTTTGTCCATCAGGCCCGGCCAGATAGCATGCCGCGCCTGGCGCTCAGCGACGAAGCCTTCGGTCCGGATCCATCGGTTCCGGTACGACGCGCGTCCGTTCTCGAAATGAATCGCATGGATCATCCCGTCGCCGTCGAACCAGTGATAGCGTCCGCGCGGCTGGAAGATCGGGTTGGGCCCGTTGCGGAGATAGCTGCCATACAGATCGCGCGGGATCTCGCCCTCGACCTCAAGATTGTCGGCAGTTATCTCGCGACCGACCGGACCAAACAATCCGCGCAGGAACGGATTGTCCGGCGCCGTGATATCGATCGCTATCTCGCTCTCGACCGTCAGCATTCCCAGGCCCCCCTCTTAAATGTGATGGTTAGCCGTGCGGATAATGGCAAACAAGCTGACATGGAAAAAGAGCAAAAAATGCGTCTAGGTTACTATTTCACCCGATTTGCATGAACGGACTCAGGCCGCTGGTCGGCTGACGCGCGAGGAATCCCGTTCGCATACTGAGGTTTGCGAACTTCGATCTGAGTAATCACTCTTCGGTGGTAATTGCCAGCGCGTGCTCGGCGCAGATTTGGGTCAGGATGTCGGGATCGAGGCTGCTGCGAAGGCTGCCGAGCGAATAGGTGCAGTACAGAGAGAAATGATGCCGCGTCGCAAGTGAATTCCAAAGCTGCTCGAGGCGCAGGGCCTGATCCGGCCGGCCATCCTCCCACAGCAGCTCGACCATCTCTCCAAAAGCGAAGACAAAGCTGCGCGGGCTCTTGCTGGCCGCATCGCGGACGGTTTCGCCGATTACCCGTTCGAACTTCTCTTCGTCCACCGAACCATCGGAGGTAAATCGATCGAGAGCATCTGCCGCATCGAGCTCCACCAGCCGTGCTTGGGTCCGGGCCTGGTTCAGATTCGCGCAGGAAACTTCAAGCCGCTGGCCGATTCGTGCAAGATGGTCCGGCGTCGCGATCACAACGCTTGAATCACCCGCCGCGAGCGTCTTCGAGACGAGAAAAGCCAGGTTTTCGATAATTAACGAGTCGTCCTCGTAAAACTGCACTAGATGCTGAGCGCTTCCAGGATCGTGCAGGCGCATCAGTTCGGGCCGCCTGGTGCCGTTAAACGGGCTCGGCACGGTACCGAATATAATTTTGTGTTCACCGGCCATAATGGTTAACCAATCCAGCTTCTTCTCGGGATCCATCGACACTGTTTCAGCAGTACTCTCGCACGGTTCCAAGCAGTGCATCGAAATCAAGCGGCTTTCTGAACACTCGCAGAGCCGCAAGACTCGCCGCCGCTGGCGGCTCGAATGCGGTAACTACGACCACCGGGATCTTCTTGAGCTTCGGATCGCGCAGCATCGCGGCGCGCATCTGAGTGCCGCTCATCACGGGCATCCGAATATCCAGGATGACCAGGCAGGGTGCTTCAGAACCGTTTAGATAATCGAGTGCTTCCGCTCCATTGGAAAATGCTCTGACGTTAAAGCCCTCGAGTTTCAAAAGCTGAGCCAGGTACTCCCGCGACTCCTGTTCATCCTCAACCACCATTACTTCGTCTTGGTACGAACCCATTCCACAGCCTCCGGGGTGGTCTCTAGCGGGAGCCGCACCGTAAATGTCGAACCCTTACCGAGTTCGGTATCCACGACCACCATGCCGCCGTGCGCCCGCACGATTTGCTTGGTTATCCACAGACCCATTCCGAGACCCTCGCTGTCTGAGCGCACCTCCGCGCGTTCGAAGCGCTCGAAGATTCGTTCAAGATTCTCGGCGGCGATTCCGATTCCCTGATCCTGCACCATCACGATCGCATCGTCACTAGTGCGCGAGGCCCTGACCGTAATCGGCTTTTTCCTTCCGAATTTGATCGCATTGGTGACCAGGTTGGTTATGACCTGGTCGATGCGAATGCGATCCCAAGTGCCGTCGATGTGCGGATCGACTTCGAGGACGATCCGGCTTTGGGAATCAATTGAAAAGCGGTCGGCGATTTCGCCGATCAGTTCGCTCAGGTTGAATTTCTCCAGGTACAGATCGAAAGTCCCGGACCGTATTCGGGTCATATCGAGCAGGCGGTCAACGAGCGAACTCACGTAAGCGAGCTGCCGGCGGGCTCGATCCAGAAGCGTTGGGTCAATCGCGGTTGCATCGGCCACCGAACGATTCATCAGCCGCCAGAGCAGGTTCAATACGTTGAGCGGATTACGGAGCTCATGCGCCGCGATTGCGATAAACTCGTCACGCCCGGCAAGCGTCTCCGAGAGTTTATCCATCGCCGCCTCGCGTTCGCCCGCAAGCTTGATCTGATCGGTGATATCGCGCGCGATCTTGGAGGCGCCGACGATCCTGCCCGCGGCATCCCTGATCGGTGAAATGGTTAGCGAGACATTTATCCGATGGCCGTCTTTCGCCGCCCGCACGGTTTCGTAGTGATCCACTTTTTCGCCGCGCCGGAGCTGATCGAGAACGTGGTCTTCCTCCGACTGGAGCTCCGGCGGAACGATCATCCGAATCGATTGCCCGATCGCCTGGCTCGCCGAATACCCGAACATCCTCTCCGCCGCGCTGTTCCACGAAGTGATCGTACCGTCAAGGCTTTTGCTTATGATCGCGTCATCGGAGGAGGCGACGATCGCGGACAGGAGCGACTGCGCCCGCGTGCGCCCGGTGATATCGCGGGCGATCTTGGCCGCGCCGTTTACGACTCCGGCGCGATCTTTGGTCGGCGAGATAGAGAGCGAGATGTCGATGCGATGGCCGTCCTTGGCCTGGCGCACGGTCTCAAAATGCTGGATTCTTCGCCCATGCCGGATCTGGCCGAGAATGTAATCTTCCTCGGCTTGAAGCTCCGGCGGAATAATAATGCGGATCGATTGTCCGATTGCCTCTTCGGCTGTGTAACCGAACATATGCTCCGCGCCGGGATTCCAAGACGTGATAATGCCGTCGAGAGTCTTGCTGACAATCGCGTCCTCGGAGGATGCGACTATAGCGTGCAGGAGCGCGCCGTCGCGCTTGACAGCCCCGATCTCTCGCATAATCCGCGATACGCCGACCAAACTTCCGGCCGCGTTCCTGAGCGGCGAAGCTGAGATCAGGACTTCAAGGCGCCTGCCGCTCATGTCCCAGCGCACGGTTTCGAAGCTCTCGACCGTCTCGCCGCGACTTAGCCGACCAAGGAGGTCGTCCTCTTCGCGATGAAGGTCGCGCGGGACTATCAGCCGAATCGATTGGCCAAGCGCCTCATACGCCGGATAACCGAACATCTTTTCCGCGGCGGGATTCCATAGCGTGATTATGCCGAGCGCGTTGGTACATACGATTGTTTCTTGCGAGCTTTCAACGATCGCGGCTGCAAGCGAGCCTATATCCCCAGAGCTTAGTGGCTTTTCTTGTCCGCCATTCCCCATTTTGATCCGCCAGCGGATTATCGCCAGCGCCGCTTTTAATTTTGATCAGGGAAGAGAAGTCGTTTCACCATAGCACAGTGCGATCGAGATCGAGCAAGAAAAGTTGCGCCTTGGGGATAATAGAGCCGAAGCTCCGGATCGCCTGCCCTTTACCGCGCCCGTCTCATCGCATTAGGATCGATCGTGCAGGCTTTTGACGCGCCAGCCGTACTCGGCGCGGGAGGCGGATTATGAGCGAGCAAACCACCACCATCGACGAGCCAAATCGCTGGCGCACCGAGACTCCGGGGCATAGCGGATGGAAACGCACCGCCAGTCCGGCTGATCCGAACAAGTACTTCATGGTTTCCGCTGATTGCCACGCCAACGAACCCGGCGGCCTGTGGCACAAGAACCTGGAAGAGAAATATGCCAAGCGCCTGCCGCGCATCGAAGTCGATGAGAATGGCGTAAAGTGGCAAATCACCGAGGGCTTGCAGCGCTCGCGCCTGCTGGACAATCGGCTCGAAGGCGAAGATCACGTGCGCGCCAAGGCAGGCGCCGATCCAGTGGAACGCCTGCGCGATCTCGATCGCGACGGCGTGGACGTCGAAGTCATTTTCCCCAACAAGGGCCTGATGATGTGGGCGACATCCGATGTGCTGTTCGCGCAAGCTCAGTGCCGGGTGTGGAACAACTGGGCCGCGGAGGCGTACGGGCCATATCGCGACCGGATGGCGCCGATGGCGGCGCTCGCGACCGGCGACCTGGAGGGAACGCTCGCCGAGATCCCGCGGATTGCGAAGATGGGCTTTCGCGGCGTCACCCTGCCCTGCAAGCCGATTTTCGGCGCGCATGACGCACGCCATCCCAACTACAACATGACGATGTTCGATCCGCTGTGGGCGTCGCTGCAGGACCATGACCTGTGCGTGACGTTTCACGTCTCGACCGGGCGCGACCCGCGCGCGGCGCGAAAGGACGGCGGCGCGGTGATCAACTATGTCTCGCATTCGCTCGCGCCGACTATCGAGCCAATCGCCAACCTATGCGCGTCGGGCGTGATCGAACGGTTTCCGCGCCTGCGCTTTGCCTCTATCGAGGCGGGAATCGGATGGGTGCCGTGGGCGATGCAGGCGATGGACGAGGCGTACAAGAAGCATCACATGTGGGTGTTCCCCAAGCTGAAGCATCTGCCGAGCGATTATTTCCGCAGCAATGGGTTCGCATCATTCCAGGAGGACCCGCCGGGCCTCGATCTCGCGCAGAAATACGACCTGTGCGGCAACTTCATGTGGGCCAATGATTATCCGCATCATGAAGGATCGTGGCCGCACTCG
>JASHOJ010000330.1 GCA_030041155.1 Candidatus Binataceae bacterium
TTGCCGCACCTGAGGGAACAGGACGTGTGCGGGCGCTTCACATTCGGCGCGGCTTGCGTATTCGCGGGTCAGCTCAGCCGCCATATCGAAAACCAGTTCCTGGAGTCTCCGCCCCTGCCGGAAAGGATTCATGTCCAGCCTTTCCAGCTTGCCCGGACCCGACAGCGACGGCCTGCCGTTGTTACTCGGCACGGTCGCTTTGACTTCCACTTCGGGCGGAATCTTCATCGGATCGATCGTCAGAGTTGGCGCGGTGTTCCAATCGATCGCGATCCGGTTGCGAATTGCCTGGCGGTATCCATCGACGCGCGGATATCTGATCTCGAAACCCACTTTTTCAGGGAGGGCGCAAATGTGATGCCGTTTAAGCGATGGTTTGGAGGCGCCTTTGTTTTGCTTGAACGGAATAATCTCGAACGGAACGCCAAAGACCTTGGCAACTTCCTCGGTGAGCTTTCCGTCATCACCGACTTCATAGCTGGTACGACGCAGTCCGCGCCCTACGACCTGCTCGCATAGAAGCTGCGACATGAACGGGCGCAGCCCGATGATGTGGGTAACGGTGTTGCAGTCCCATCCCTCAGTGAGCATGCCGACGCTGACGATGCATCGCACGTCGCGGCCCGGTGGATGCAGCGGCCGGCCAAGTTTTCCAGCTAGATCCTCGAATCCTTCCGGATAGATCGGCCGCCCCTGGCGATCCTTGGGCCAATCGCGTTTCCCGGCCATGTCGAGCGTAAGGCGCATCCACTTGTTCTCATCGTTCTTCGCGTTGCCGGTGTCGGTTTCCTCGATAACCTTCGAATCGACACGGATCGTGTACTTGTGCTCGTCAGTGTTGATGAGTGCATCGATCTTTGATGGTGGTATTCCAGATGGCGGATCGTTCTCGCCGAGCCATCGATAGATAACGTCCGCGATCCTGACGTTCTTACATACGATGATAAAGACCGGCGGGCGCGGATCATCGTGATGCTCGCGCTCCCATTCCTCTCGCAGGTTGTCCCACAGTCCCGCCAGCATGATGATCGGTGTGCAGGCGTACTTAAGCACCGCCTCGGGCTTGGGATTTGCCCGCGTAGCGCCGCGCTCGGCAGCGGTCATCTGCTTCAGGATCCAGCGCCATATATTGAAGTAGCTCGGAACGGGCTGTCCACTCGTGTCCCGGACAACCAACTGCGGAATCTTGGTGAGGCCGGACTCGATCGCGTCAGTCAGACCGAAATCCGAGACGACCCAGGGAAAAGTCCGGTTCGTCTCCTGGCCTACGCGTCCGAGAAAATACGGGGTCGCGGATAAATCGACGCAGAAGTTGATTTCGCGCAGTTTCTGAATCCGATCGAGGCCGTCGATCCAGACCGTTGCCTCTTTATAGAACTCGTCGGCGTCGTCTTCCTCATCTTCCTCGCCGTTTTCGGCTTGGCGGATACGATAAGCGTGGTGCGCTTCGTCATTGAAGACCAGGATGTTCTGCTTGCCGCCGACCTCCTTTCCTATTACGCGGTTTACCGCCGCCGCGTCGCTTTCGACGTATTTGTACGACTCAATGCGCACCCGCTTAACGGCGCCGTCCTTGCTTCTTTCCTCGCCGAGGATCTTGACCAGGCCTGCGGCGACCTGCCGATCCAGCTCCTCTTGCGTCAGGTAGCGCCTTCCGCGCGCCGTCGTAGTCTTTGCACCTATCGTGATGGTTTCCTTATCCGGTACGCGGACTCCGGCCTTGATCACTTTGCCGCCGATACCGCCGGTCTGAGCGCTTTGCGGCTCGAACACATGCCAGTTCGTGATGATAACCCGGCCTTTGGTGAGATCGGCCATCAGATGCTCGGGGACGAGATCGCGCTGGCGGTAGAGGCTCGCCTCCCCATCTTCGGGGTGAAGCTCGCCAAGGCGATTTCTGATGGTGACGTTAGGGCAAACGATCAGCACGGTATCTGAGAAGCGCCGGTCGCTGCGGTCGTTAACCTTGTTCAGGATGCTCCAGGCGGCGAGCATGCCCATCACGGTCGTTTTGCCGGTGCCGGTCGCCATCTTTAAGGCATAGCGCGTGAAGGCTTTCAGGCCGCGCGCCTTGCCATCGTCGCTCGGCTCATCTGGCGGGACATCGATTCCGTGGCGGAAGTCGGCGCGTGCCTCGGTCAGGAAAATGATTGCCTCCGCGGCTTCGAGTTGCGCGAAGAAAAGCCGATGCTGCCGCCCGTCGCGACGCCAGTAAGTGAGGAGATCGAGCGTAGTGCGGGTTACGCCGGGATAGCCCTGCGCGCGCCACTCTTTGACGCGGTCGCGAATGAGGTTGACCAGCGTGAGTTCCTGCCAAGTTCCTCGCGCGGCGTGCTCATCGTCGCTTGGCGGCGCTTTCGGGTCGCGATAGAAGTATCCGGCCCGCCGCCGTCCGGGGCGCTTCTCGGGCGATGCGCCCTCGATGATGTTCCAATGCTCAGCCGGTTCTTCGTACGGCGAATTAAGTATCGGCTCCGGTACTTCGTAATCAGGCATTGTTTACCCTCGTGTCATTTCGGGATCCCTCGACTCGCGCGGCGCTCGCTCGGGATGACACGCGTTGCGGTCAGAGTCGACACATCCCTCACTCCTTCAACGATTTCACGACCATCAGTTCGTTGCCGCGATCGTCGATAACTTTGACCGCGATCTGGCCCTGCTCGCCGGCCTCGAATGGCGCGCTGATGGTGCCGGCAAGGTGATCCCAAACCGCTTCGTCATAGGTTCCGCGCAGAGCCCGTTTGAGGCTGTCCCACGCGCTGGTGCGCGGAAAAAACGCCTGCGACACGTGGAAGCAAAGGCCGTTGTAATCGGTATCCAGAAACCAGGCGGGAACGTCATCGCCGGGCTGATGGTCAGACTTCATCTCGATTGGATCGAACACGTCGAGTCCGACCAGCTCCACTTCGTATTGGATTGCGCCGTTGCCTTTGATTTTAATCCTGCGCACCTTGACCTCGGGCAGGCCGCACACGCTGAAAATCTGGCTGGAGCGCATCGTCTTGAGCAAATCGCCCATCATCAGATCCGGCGTCGCCTGCACATAGGTGGCCGGGATGCTCATGACGGCTTCGCAGTTGTCGATGAGGTTGCGGGCGTTAGGCTGGATGGCGAAGCCGATCACATACAGATGCGAATAACCCTTGCCGTGCGCCTCGAAGGCGGCGTCGTGGACGAGCTTTTCGCTAATCGCACCGTTCTCGGGGCCGAAAACGAAGGCGACGCTTTTGTCGAGACCGTTTACCACCACGGCTTCGGCGGACAGCGACAGGGTTTTGGCGGGCGCGCGCACGTTTTTTAGCGTGATCTTCTTGTTTCCGCCGAGCTGCAGGACCGGAGATTTGCGCAAGACTTCGAGCATCCGATCGGTGAACGAGCCGTGATCCTCGGGCTCGCCCGGTGCTGCGGCGTCATAATCGACCGGAGTCGGAATTGTCGCTTCGAGGCAGAACGGGCCTGAGACGCGCGTGATGCTGCCGACTTGTTCAGGCCGATCGACCAGAACTTCTTCGTCCGGCGGCTCATCGTTGGCGATCGATTTGAGCGTGATGTGCGGTACGATTCCGCCGACTTCCTCGCCCTTGCTGTTCTGCTTGCGTTTGTAAACGAAGCCTCCCGCTGGCCCGCGCGGTTCATCTTTCAGTTCGTAGTAGGGGAAGGTTGCGGTAAGGATACGCTGGCGCGCGAGCGCGAGCGGAACGCGGCTGGTGTCGATTGTGATCCATCGGCGTCCCCACTGCTCGGCGACGTATGCGGTGGTGCCGCTCCCGCAGGTCGGATCGAGCACGAGGTCACCGGGATCAGTAGTCATCAGAACACATCTGGCAACGGCGCTATCGACCGTTTGTACAATGTAGAGACGGTTCTGTTGAAAACTGGGCCTCACATCTGCCCAATGATTACTAAGTTCAGAGAACGGAACATCCATGAGATACCGCTTGTACATCAGGGTGTTACCAGTGACGACCAGCCGTTTCTCTCGGGATAGTCTTTCCATTCCTTCCCGCGTAGTTTTCCAGTGGCTGTTTGCGTAAGGCTTGAAAACTCGGCCTTGGAACTCAAAGTCGAAGGAGCCTCCCTCGCTGGCGCCAGCGCTCCTTATGTCGCCGGCGGCAAAGATGCGGCCCTTAACTGCTTCAGGATGTTCAAGTTCCTCCGCGGTCAGGCGCCTAATCTCCCCGCCCGGCATTTCAAGCCATGAATAATTTGTAGCACCCTCCTCGCCTAGTTCTTTTTGAGCAAAAAGCTGACGGTACTTGAGCGTATCGCGGTCTCGTGCGTACCAGATTAAGTAGTCGGAGACCGAGGAAAGCGTGGCTGTTTCGAACGAGGTGGTCTTCTCGAATGAAATCATGCTGATGAAATTGACCGATCCGAATATGTCGTCCATCAGCTCGCGGACGTGATGCAGGTTCTCGTCGCTGATTTGCACGAAGACGCTGCCGCTCGGCGACAGCAGCTCGCGCGCGAGCAGCAATCGATCGCGCAGATATGTCAGATAAGAGTGAAGGCCCAGCTCCCACGTGTCGCGATAGGCCTTCACCATCTCTGGCTCGCGCGTCATGTCCTCATCGTCGTTGTGGGTCACATCGCGCTTGCGAACGAACGGCTGGAAATTCGATCCGAACCGCACGCCATACGGCGGGTCGATGTAGATCATCTGCACCTGACCGCCTAGGCCCTCGTAATGAAGCAGCGAGTTCATCACCAGTAGCGAGTCGCCGAGGATCATCCGGTTGACCCACTTGTCGCGATACTCGTAAGCCTTCAGCACCTGGTCGGCGATCGAATGGGCCGGGTCGCCGAACAGATCGAAGCCCATCTGCGGGTCGAGCTTGTGGCCCTTCAGCGTCTCGATGATGCCCTTGGTCGAAAGGCGCTCATGCACGAATAGCGGCAGCGTCGGCACATCAAAAGAGAGCCGCTCGGCTTTGCCCGCCCAATTCAGGAACGGTTTGCTGAGAGCCTTAAGGCGCTCAGCGGCATCCTTCGCCTTCTCGATCGAATCAGCGTCGAGAATCTCGCGAATCAAAGCCTCGCCGGCTTCGCGCGCGTGATTCTGACCGTCCCAATCCAGCTCGGGCGAGAGCGATGAATCGTAGCGATACGTGACCGGCGGCTTGCGCTTCTTGAATTGCGCCTGGGTGCCGACTTCGGGGCGGAGCGGGCTGTCGGCTTCGGGATGGCGGTAGACGGAGGCATCGCGCGGCCGCTTGGCGCCGTTCTTTCCCTTTCTGCCGTTCGGCAAGTGTGGTGTACCCTCCGCTGATGGCTTCGGCGGCCGCTTGTCAACCGGCGGAGCAGAAGCGGGAACAAAATAGCATCATCGGGGCAGGCCGGAAAACGCGGGCAGGAGGGAGGGATCCCATGACTCGCGCGGCGCTCGCTCGGGATGACACCGGCGCGCGGTGCATGGCGAGGGCGAATGGGAGTGGCAGACACCCCCTCCTTAATCCTACCCCGCAACAAACCGCAGAAGAGGAAATGAGCAAGTCGCTGCGCGCTGATTCCCTTCGGCTGCGCTCAGGGCAGGCTCCACATCCCTCCGCCATCGTTCGGCGGATGACGAGGCGAGCCCGGGTGCTTGATTGGGAAAGAGGGCGTGGGTTATAGCTCGGCGAAATTGCCCGCTTTGCGACCGCTATCGTGAGCGTCGCAGCGAAGCCGTCTGGAAAATGCCGTCCGTCGATCCGGTAATCAACAATCTGCTCGCATTCAGCCTGGCGCTTTTGTTCGCATTCTCGGCCGCGATGAAGTTTTACGACTTGGCAGAGTTTCGCAGCGCGCTCGCCGGCTATCGGATCGTTTCCTCATTTCTCGAATTGCCGATCGCGCTCGCGGTTCCTATCGCCGAGCTTGGATGCGCGAGTCTGCTGCTAATCACCGCTAGCCGAGTGCGCGGCGCGGCGGCTCTGATGGCGCTGCTGTGTGTTTTCAGCGGAGCGATCGCGATAAATCTCGCGCGCGGACGCACACATATCGATTGCGGATGCTTCGGACCCGCCGGAGGGCATCGGCTAAGCGGCTGGATGCTCGTGCGCAACGCGGTAATCTTCGCCGCCGCCGCCGTGCTTCTGCTGCCAGTCTCGGCGCGCGCGATTTTATGGCCTGATTCAATCACGATCGCGCTCGGCGTGGCGGCGCTGATGGGGCTTAACCTGAGCGCGAGCTACGCAATTGCCAATCTGCCGCGCACTCGCGAACTTGGGGCGGTATCGCGATGATTCACGCGCTTTTGATTTCGCAAATCGTGATGTGGATCGTCTTGCTTGCGATTGTGGTGTTGCAGCTCGCGCTTTTTCGACAAATTGGGGTGCTGCACGAGCGGATTCTTCCACTCGGCGCGCTCACGATCGACAAGGGGCCGAAAGAAGGGGAGAGCGCGCCCACCTTTAATCTCCTCGATCTGCGCCGTAGTCCGGTCGCGCTTGGCGGCACGAACCCGTCCGGTCTGAGCACGCTCTTGTTTTTTCTGTCGCCGACCTGCCCGGTATGCAAGAAGATGCTGCCGATTCTCAAGTCGCTTCGAAATCGCGAGGGGCAGCACCTGCGAATCGTGCTTTCGAGCGACGGAGAGGCCGACGAGCATACGCGCTTCGTCGAATCCCACGGCCTGGGCGATTTTCCCTACGTGCTCTCGCAGGAACTCGGCATGACCTACCGGGTCTCGAAACTGCCGTACGCAGTCCTGATCGACGACGCGGGAGTGGTCCGGTCAAAGGGCCTGGTTAACACGCGCGAGCATCTGGAGAGCCTGCTTGAAGCCCGCGAACTGGGAGTCACATCGCTGCAGGAGTATCTGCATCAGCGGGGCGGCGATCGCGCGGGCGAGTGACCCAAGAATTTGAGAAAATTTCAGGTGAAAGTTCTGGCCGCGAGCGCGATTGCCGCCGTAGCCGTGATTATCGCGGCTCGGCCGAAGGCATACGCGTCGGGCGCGTCGCTGTTCGCGCAAAACTGCGCCGTATGCCATCAGCCGAACGGCCATGGTCTTCCGGGGTTTTACCCGCCGCTGGCGGACACCGTCGGCGCCTATGTGCGCACCGCGGCGGGCCGCGCCTATCTGGTTCACGTGGTATCGTTCGGCATGACGGGCGCGATAATGTCGCACGGCGTGCAATATAACGGCCTGATGCAGTCGTGGTCGCAACTGAGCGACGCGGACTTGGCCGCGGTGCTGAATCACGTGCTTACCGATTTCAATTCGCGCCTGCTGCCGGCCGGCTTCAAGCCGTACACGGCGGCGGAAGTGGCGAGCCTGCGCGCGAGGCATCTTTCGCTTGGTCAGGTCCACGCCGAACGCGCTATGGTTTTGGATGCGAGCCATGGGGCGGGGTCTATTGCGCCGATGCGGGCGCATTAGGACCGCCGACCTCTAAGGATGCGAAGGCGCTGCTCGATGGATTGGGCGACTATTAAGCGCGAGTCGCGTAGCGAATTCCGGAGCGAAGGAGATCACATGGAAGTAACGCTCAGGCAACCTATCCCCTCAGACCTCGCGACGCTCGGGCGTATCCACTACGAGGCGTTTCGCGGAATTGAGGAAACGCACGGGTTCTGGAATCCCTCCTTCATCAACCCCGAGGCGAGTACCGAAGGCATACGTTCCATGGTGGGAAATCCGGGGATCTACGGCGTAGTGGCTGAAAGGGACGGGCAGATTCTTGGATCCAATTTTCTGGATGAACGCGATCCGGTACGAGGCATCGGACCAATCACAGTTGACCCCAAAACCCAGAATCACGGCGTGGGAAGACTGCTGATGAAGGCGGTGCTCGACAGAAGCGCCGGTGCGGTTAGCGTCAGGTTGGTTCAGGAGTCGTTTCACATGCGTTCGCTCTCGCTCTACACGACCCTGCGTTTCGACGTAAAGGAACCCTTGCTGGTGATGGGAGGAAAAGCGCGGAGTGAGCCATTGTCTGAGGTTGTGGTTCGTCCACTCGAACTCAAGGACGTGGAAGAATGTGGCGCCCTCTGCCGTCGAGTCCACAAATTTGAACGCATCGGCGAGGTGCGAGATGCGGTCACGGCATTGAAACCATTCGTTGCGGTTCGAAACAGAAATATCGTCGCCTACGCGACGGAGCCGACCAACGCTCTTGTGGGGCACGCGGTAGCGGCCAGCAACGCAGACATGAAAGCTCTGCTCGCGGGCGTGTCGCGTCTGGCGAGCGAGCCACTCATGATCTTTGTGCCGATTCGCAATTCCGAATTGTTCCGATGGTGCCTAAGCGAAGGATTGAGATCCATTTCGCCGATGAACCTAATGTCGATAGGTGAGTATCAGGAGCCGCGAGGTTCCTGGCTGCCATCTGTCATCTATTGAAGAAACGCGAGAGTAAGGCGCGGTAGTTCGCATGCGCAACACGGTTATCCGCATTAGATGAAGTTTCCCGATCAATTTCTGTGGGGCACCGCGACCGCCGCTCATCAGGTGGAAGGCGGCAACGCGGGCTGCGATTGCTGGATACTTGAGCATCTTAAGCCGACCTATTTCGCCGAGGTCTCAGGCGACGCCTGCGATCAGTATCATCTGTATCGCGAAGATATCGCGCTGACTGCGCGGCTGGGCTTCAACTCCTATCGATTCGGCATCGAATGGGCTCGCGTCGAACCGGAGGACGGCGAATTTTCCACCGCCGCGCTGGAGCATTACCGGCGCGTGCTGGCGGCGTGCCATGAGCACGGAATCGCGCCGATGGTCACGCTGCATCACTTCACCAGCCCGCGATGGATCGCGGCAAGCGGCGGATGGGAAGCGTCCGCGACCGCGGATCGCTTCGCCGTTTACTGCGAGCGCGTGACGGCGGCGCTGGGCGATCTGATCGCCAGCGCGTGCACGATAAACGAACTCAATTCGGTGCCGATGCTGCAAGCATTGGGGTATCTCGGCGCCGACGAAAGGATTCTCCGCTCCAGGTGGCGCTCCGCGGCGGCAAAAGCCGCGGGCGTCGAGCCCGCGATGTGGTCCGCGTTTCCGTTCTGCACCAGGAGCATCAGCTTGAACGTGATCCTGCGGGCGCATCGGATGGGCGCCGAGGCATTGCGATCGGGCGCACATTCGTTTCCGGTCGGGATGACGATGGCGATGGAAGAAATCGTCGCGGAGGCGGGCGGTGAGGCGCGATGCAAAGCGGTGCTCGAGGCTGAAATTCCGTTTTTAGAGGCCGCGCGGGCGGATGAATTTATCGGCGTGCAGTGCTACACGCGTCATCGGATGGGTGAGAACGGAGAAATCGCGCCAGAAGCCGGAATCGAGCGCACGACGATGGGATACGAGTTTCGGCCGATTGCGATTGGCGCGGCAATCCGGCGCGCTTCAAAGGCGGCGCGGGTGCCGATAATCGTGACCGAAAACGGAATCGCTGCGGCTGATGATTCGCGGCGCGTCGCTTATATAGACGAAGCGCTCGACACGGTGGCCGGATGTATCCGCGAGGGAATCGACGTGCGCGGATATTACTACTGGTCGATGCTGGACAATTTCGAATGGCTGCGCGGTTACGAGCCGCACTTCGGAATCATCGGAGTCGATCGCAAAACTCAGCGCCGAATAGTTCGGCCAAGCGCGGAGCATCTGGGGCGGATCGCGCGCGCCAACGCGACGGCTCCCTAGTAAGCTTAAAGTCGGACAAGGTAGATCGCGGAGTAGAGAACAACGCAGGAGAGATGAAGTGATAAAGCCGAGCGCGGAAAAGATTAAGGTCGCAGGCGCCGAATTGTCACTGATCAGGGCCGGAAGCGGGAAGCCGCTGCTCATCTTTCACGACGAGCTCGGCTACCCGGGCTGGATGACGTGGAACGAGAGCCTGGCGCATGAGCGGACGCTGATAATTCCGCTCCAGCCTGGCTTCGGCCAGACGCCGCGCCTTGAATGGGTGCGCGATTATGCCGACCTGGGCGGCTTTTACGCGCAGGTGCTGCGGGAGATGAAACTGGATCCGATCGACGTGATTGGGTTTTCGGCGGGCGGATTTATCGCGGCGGAAATGATCGCGGCCGACCCGCGAATCTTCTCCAGGATGGTGCTGGTGGCGCCGATGGGCCTGAAACCGGAGAGCGGCGAGATCATGGATATCTTTCCGATCACGATTCGGACTCATCTGCGCGCCACGGTTGCCGATCCGGCGGGAACCCCGGAGTTCGCGAAACTGTATGGCGGCGAGATGACGCCGGAAGTGTTCGAAGCGTTCGAGGACGCGCGCTCGGAGACTGCGCGGATCGGATGGGAGCCTTATATGCACAATCCGAGTCTGCCGCATCTGCTGCGCGGGGTGAAAACGCCGACGCTTCTGGTGTGGGGCGCGCGCGACCAGGTGGTGCCGCGCGGATGTATCGACGCGTACCGCGCCGCGATCTCCGGCGCGCAGGTCGCCGAGATCGCAAACGCGGGCCATCGGCCCGAAATAGAAAACTCAGTCGAGTTCGAAAAGGCCGTTCACCGTTTTCTCAATGCCTGAAGGCGAGGGAAACAGTCATGAAAATAGGATATTTCACTGAACGCCCGGTGCGCTGGATACCCGAGGAAGTAATACTCAGAAACGGCGGGCACTTCGCGGTCTCGAATAGCTACTTCGATCGCGACCAGGCGGCAGATGACTACAATT
>JASHOJ010000331.1 GCA_030041155.1 Candidatus Binataceae bacterium
CGGGAATTGAAGGGCGCGGCGCTCAAAACGACGGTCCGCAAGGCGCTCTTTTACGATCGCCTGTACGAAACGCTCGAGCGGCGCTCGAAAGAGCGTCCGATTGTCGCCGCGCTGGCAAGGCTCCTGAATGAAAAAAGCGTCGGTGACGCGAATTTCGAATCCGAAAAGGGCGCCAAAGCTCTGGCCGAGGCGGTGAAAAAAGAGGCCGACGACGACAATCTGATTTACACCCTCCAGCAGGACGCGGAGCGATGGCGGGTGATTTTCTCCCATAGCCATAACGGGTCCAAACCGCCGACGGTCGTCGATGCAACGCTTATGCATTCGGGTGAATTGCGCGAGATCCGCAGGCTTGCGCCGGATATTGATGCGGTCAAGGCTCCGTTTAAGCTCAAGACCGGGGATGCCGAGCAGACATTAACCACCCTCAGAGCGGTCGCGGATGCTGTCCTAGCCGCTGGACAGAAGGGGGTGGATATCCAGCGCTACAAAGGCCTGGGAGAGATGAATGGCGAGCAGCTCTGGAACACCACCATGAATCCGGAGACGCGCTCGCTGCTCAAGATTCAGATCGGATCGATGGAAGCGGCGGAGGAGATGTTCACCAAGTTGATGGGCGATCAGGTCGAGCCGCGCCGCCAATTTATCGAGGAAAACGCGCTCAACGTCCGCAACCTCGATATCTGATGCCCTGCGATGGCGCGGCTTAAGGCCGTCGCGCTCGCGCTATGGAGCCGAGAGAATTTTTGCAGCAGGAGATTCGCGCGATGGCGGCGGGTTGCGCGGTATGCGAACGCGACGTGCTGGACGCGATCCGCGACAGCGGCGCGGACATCGCGCTCGACGCGATCGCGCATCCGGAAGACGCGTTCGCGGCGGATCTGATGAAGCATCGGCGCGAGCGCCATCGCGACCGCGTGCTCCAGAAGATCGCGCTTTGGATGTCGCTGCGCAATTCATGCTGCTGAGGGCCGATCAATTACGACCGCTCCGCTTGGGAGCATAGGACAAGATGGCTGAAACCAACGGCAACGAGCCGATTCGCAACGAACCTTCGCTTCTGAATATCGAAGACGACCTGCGTCAGTCCTATCTGGACTACGCGATGTCGGTGAACATCGGGCGCGCGCTGCCGGTAATCCGCGATGGGCTCAAACCCGTTCACCGGCGGATTCTGTTCGCGATGTTTCGCGACGGCCTGCTCGCTAATCGGCGCTACAAGAAATGCGCGGCGGTGGTCGGCGAGGTGCTCGGCAAGTTCCATCCCCACGGCGAATTTTCGGTTTACGATGCTCTGGTTCGGATGGCGCAGCCATTTTCGCTGCGCTATCCCCTAATCGATGGCCAGGGGAACTTCGGCTCGGTCGACGGCGATCCGCCGGCGGCGATGCGCTACACGGAGTGCAAACTTACGCGACTTGCCGAGCGGATGCTCACTGATATCGATAAGGATACGGTCGATTTCATCCCGAATTACGACGGCTCGCAGGAGGAGCCGGAAATTCTTCCCGCCCAAGTCCCGAATCTGCTGATCAACGGGTCCGACGGCATCGCGGTCGGAATGGCAACCAACATTCCGCCGCATAATCTCGGCGAGGTTTGTAACGCGTTGCTCGCGCTCATCGCAAATCCGGCGCTTACGCTGGAGAAGGTGCTCGACATCATTCCGGGTCCCGATTTTCCCACCGGTGCGCAACTGCTCGGCAGGCAGGCGGTCCGGCAGGCGTATCTGTCGGGACGCGGCACGCTGACGATGCGGGCGTTGGCTGCGATCGAAACCGACAAACGTTCCGGCCGCGCGTCGATAATAGTGCGTGAGATTCCTTACCAGGTGAACAAGGCGAAGCTGATCGAGCGAATCGCCGATCTGGTTAATGACAAGCGCATCGACGGTGTCAGCGATCTGCGCGACGAGTCGGATCGCGACGGGATGCGGATAGTGATCGAGCTCAAGCGCGACGGCGACCCGCGAATCGTGCTTAATCAGCTCTATAAGCTGACCCAGATGCAGGTCGGCTACGGCATGATCATGCTCGGAATTCACGAAGGTCAGCCGCAGGAGCGCAATCTGCGCGACCTCCTGCTCGCGTTTATCGAGCATCGCAAGATTGTCGTCACTCGGCGCACTCAGTTCGAACTGCGCGAGGCCGAAGCGCGGCTCCATGTCCTGGAAGGGTTGTTGATCGCGCTTAGAAACCTCGATGCGGTGATCAAGCTTATCCGCGCGTCCAAGGACGCGGAAGCCGCGCGCAGCGGCCTCATGAAACAGTTCGGCCTGAGCCAGATTCAGGCACAGGCGATCCTTGACCTGACACTTCGGCGCCTGACCTCGCTGGAGCGCGAGAAGATCGAGACCGAGCACAAGGAAGTGGAGGAAACGATCAAGCGGCTGAAAAAAATTCTCGCCGACGAGAAGGAGCTGATGAAGGTTATCGCCTCCGAGCTGACCTCGCTCAAGGAGGAATTCGCCGACGCGCGCCGTACTCAGATTATCGAGGCCGAGGGCGAGTTTTCGGTTGAGGATCTGATTGTCGAGGAAGATGTGCTGGTCACGATCACTCACGGCGGCTATATCAAACGCACTCCGCTTTCGCTCTATCGCACTCAGCGTCGCGGCGGACGCGGTTCCACCGGTGCGCGTACTGGTGAAGAGGACTTCGTCGAAAATCTGGAGCGCGTTTCCACCCACGATCGCCTGCTGTTCTTCACCAGCATGGGCAAAGCCTACCAGCTTAAAGCTTACGAATTGCCCGAAGGCGGACGCGCGGCAAAAGGCCGCTCGATCGCAAATCTGTTGAGCCTCGCCCCAGAGGAAACCTTGCAGGCTTTCATGCCGGTGCCGCGCGAGCTTGCCGGCAAATTTTTGTTCTTCGCGACCCGCTGGGGCGTGGTCAAGAAGACACCTCTCGAGGAATACGAGAGCATCCGCACCAACGGCCTGAACGCCATCATCCTCGACGATGGCGACTCGCTGGTCGACGTGCGCATCACCGACGGCAACCAGCAGATAGTTCTCTCGACTCGAAGCGGCCAGTCCAATCGCTTCAAGGAGGAAGAGGTACGCCCGATGGGACGCAACGCTCACGGCGTCATCGGGATGAAGCTGGAGAGCGAGACAATCAAGGAGGGGAAGACCGTCACCCTGGTTCAGGATGAGGTCGTCTCGCTGGCAACCGTGCGCGAGGGCGAAACGCTGTTAACCGTAAGTGAACTCGGCTTTGGCAAGCGAACCGCCGCGAGCGAGTATCGGCTGACGCGCCGCGGTGCCAAGGGCGTGATCACAATGAAGGTGACCGACAGAACCGGCCCTGTGATTTCGGTGCGCCAGGTAGGCGCCGACGATCAACTAATGATTATAACCGATGCGGGCAAGGTGATACGCCTCTTCGTGAAAGACGTACGAATTATCAGCCGCAACACGCAAGGCGTGCGGCTCGTGAAGGTCGAGGAGCCGGAGCGTGTTCGCGCGGTCGCACAGCTTGCCGAAAAGGAAGACGATGACGCTAACGGCAACGGCAATGGGCGCGGCTCAAACGGCAATGGCGCCGCGCAGGAAAGTGACGAATAACGCGAACGCGCGAAGCTGCCGCTATTCTGCCGCATAGCAGTCGGCGGCGGCAGCGATCGCGCTTCCACGCGCGACCTCGATTCCCAATCCGGTGAGAATCTGCTCCAAAGCTCCCAGCAGCAGGGTCACGTTTTCCCGCCGGCAGCTCTCGCCCATCAATCCAATCCTCCACACCTTACCCTTGAACGGGCCGAGGCCGGCGGCGATCTCGATATTGTAATTCGCCAGCAGCTCCGCGCGGACTTTCGCCTCGTCCACTCCATCAGGAACCGACACGGTTGAGAGCTGCGGCAGGCGATAACCTTCCTCCGCGGCGAGCTTCAGGCCGAGCGCGGCAAGTCCTGCGTGCAGCGCGGCGGCGTTGATGCGATGGCGCTTGAACCGCGCCTCCAGCCCTTCCTCCAGTACGACGCGCAGCGCCTCATACAGCGCATAGTTCATCGTTATTGGCGCGGTGTGGTGATAGACGCGGTTCTCGCCCCAGTAATTCGCGATCATCCCGAGATCCAGGTACCACGATTTGCATTTCGACTTGCGGGCGTTGACCGCCTCCATCGCACGCGCGCTGAACGTCACCGGCGCCAGCCCGGGCGGCGCGCTCAGCCCCTTTTGCGTGCAGCTATAGCACGCGTCGATCCCCCATTTGTCGACTTCGACCGGAACGCACCCGAGCGACGTGACCGCATCCACCACCATCAAGGCACCGTAGCGATGCGCCAGCGCGGAAATCGCTTCCAGCGGCTGATGCGCCCCGGTCGAGGTTTCGGCGTGAACGATCGCGACCAGCTTTGGCTTGCGCGCGGATTTCAGAGCCGCCTCAACCGCATCAGGCTCGATTATTCGCCCCCATTCGGCTTGCGTCTTGATCACCCTCGCTCCTTGCCGTTCGCCGCAATCGGCCAGCCGCGCACCGAAGGCGCCATTTATTCCAACGATCACCTCGTCGCCGTCTTCGACCAGGTTGGCCATGATCATTTCCATTCCCGCGGAACCTGTTCCCGAAGCCGGAAACGTCAACTGATTTGCGGTGCGGAAAACGGCTCGCAGCAGTCCCTTCAACGCCTCCATTATCGCGACGAAATCAGGATCGAGATGCCCCACCACCGGCGACATCATCGCCTTCATCACGCGCGGATGCACGTTTGAGGGTCCTGGACCAAGCAGAATTCGACTGGCGGGTTTGAGTTCCGGGAATGAATCGGTCACGTCGTCTCCTCGCTATCGGATGCGGCGCAGCCGCACCGGAAAGATGGCAAAGCTCAAGCAGCTCATTATCGCGCGGATGCGACGGCGGACAAAATGCGCCATGACATGCAGTCGCCGCGCCGTATGATAGAGTCATCGTTCATGGATGCTGGTGCTGACGGCTCAGCGCAAGTCGATAAGGAGCTTATCGCCGCGCTCGGCAAAATCGTCGGCGACGGCGGACTGGTGTCGCGCCTGTCGGAGCTGAAAGTCTACGAGTGCGACGGATGGACGATCGAAAAGAGCGCTCCTGACTTGATCGTCATGCCGCGATCGACCGAGCAAACCAGCGCCGTGCTGCGGACACTATGGGACCGCGGTATCGCCTTTGTACCGCGTGGCGCCGGGACCGGACTCTCCGGCGGCGCGCTGCCGGTCAATGCGCCGGTGATGATTTGCACCTCCCGGATGAACCGGATCATCGCGGTCGACTCCGCGGACCGCCGCGCCGTTGTCGAAAGCGGCGTGGTGAATCTTCGCGTGTCCGACGCGGCGCGCGAGCACGGACTCTTTTACGCACCCGATCCGTCCTCACAGCAGGCATGTACGATTGGCGGCAATATTGCCGAGAATTCCGGCGGTCCTCACACGCTAAAATATGGGGTCACGACCAATCACGTTTTGGGCATCACTCTGGTGCTTCCCGACGGCGAGATTGTGGAGCTTGGCGGCGCAGCCGAAGAGCTGTGTGGCTACGATCTTGTCGGCGCCGTCGTGGGAGCTGAGGGCACGGTTGGCATCGTAACCCGCGCCATCCTGCGCCTGATCCGCACGCCGCAAGCGCATCGCACCTTTCTCGTAACGTTCGAGGATGTCGAAAGCGCGACTCGCGCGGTTTCAGCGATCATTGCCTCGGGCATCGTGCCCGGCGCGATTGAGATGATGGATCAGCTCATCGTTCACGCGGTAGAGGACGCGTTCCACGTCGGCCTGCCGGCAAGCGCGGGCGCGGTTTTGATAGTCGAACTGGACGGCCTGGCCGCCGCGCTCGACGATCAGGCTCGCACGATCGCGGCTATCGCGCGCGGCGCCGGTGCGACGGAGGTGCGGCTCGCGGCCAGCGATGCGGAACGCGGCGCACTGTGGAAGGCGCGCAAGCGGGCGTTCGGCGCAGTCGGCAGACTGGCGCCGAACTACGCTACTCAGGATGGAGTAGTACCGCGAACTAGGCTTCCGGACATTCTGCGGGTGATTAATGAAGTAAGCGGCAAATACCAACTTGCTATCGGAAATGTATTTCACGCGGGCGACGGTAATATCCATCCGATTATACTTTATGACGAGCGCATACCGGAGCAGGTACGCGGTGCGATCGATGCCGGACGCGAGATTCTGGCCGCATGCGTCGCGATGGGCGGAAGCCTGACCGGAGAACATGGTATCGGCGTCGAGAAACAGGGTGAGATGCCGCTGCTTTTCTCGCCCGGCGACTTGATCGCGATGGCCGAGTTGCGGCATGTCTTCGATCCCGCGGAGCGATCGAATCCGAACAAGATAATCCCGAGCGCGGGCAGTTGCGTAGAGGTTGCGGCGCCTCATCGCCAGGTTCCGATCTGACGACCGCATTGTGACTATCTCCACTGAGATTGCGCACCGGGTCGAATCGCTTATCGGGCGTGACCGTGTCCGCGCGCCATCCGGCCGCGAGACGCGGGCTGCACAACTCATCGCGGAGCCGGAAACCCAGGAAGAGATCGGAGAGATTGTCCGAATGTGCGAGGCTAATCGCAGCTCAATCGTGGCAATCGGATCCGCGCGGACGCTTGGCGCGATCCGCCGCGCGCCCGCCGATCTGGGGATTTCTCTCGCGCGGATGACGCGCGTAATCGCCTATGAACCCGCCGACATGACGGTCGCGGTACAAGCGGGAATCACGATCGGCGAGCTGAACGCGGTCACATCGCCGTCGGGCCAGCGCGTTGCGCTGGATCCGCTGAATCCAGGCCTCGCAACCATCGGGGCGACAATAGCTGCGCATCACGCGGGCCCGCTCCGGCTCTCGGAGGGCACCGCGCGCGATCTGCTTATCGGTATTGGTTTTGTCGGCCACGATGGACGCGCGGTGCGCGGCGGCGGCAGGGTGGTAAAAAACGTTGCGGGATATGATTTGATGAAGGTGATGGGCGGATCGTTCGGAACTCTGGGGATAATCACTGAGGCAGTGCTGAAACTGCGCCCGGTTCCCGCGGTCTACGCGATCGCAACCAAGGAATGCACCAGCGCAAGTGATGCTTTTGCGGATGCCGCGGCGCTGAACGATGCTGCCCCGCTAGCGCATCTTGAGGTCACGAGCCCCGCGCCGAGCGAGGCAATCGGGCTTGCGCCGAAGTTTACGCTGTTAGCCGGGATTTCAGGAACCGCCACGGAGATCGAGTATCTGCGCGAAACGGTGGCAAAGACTCTCGGCGCCGCATGTCAGTTCCATGCGCGCGATTCTGCCGATCAACTTTATGCTCGTCTCCGCGATTTGGAATCTTTCGAAGGCCTGGTAGCGCAGGTCGCCACGCCTCCATCGGCGCTGGCCGCTTTTCTCATCGAGGGCGGCGTGGAATTTCGCGCTCACGCGGGATGCGGCGTCGCTCAGCTCTATTCGCGCGAGCTATCGCCCGAACGGCAACTCGAAACCGCGAAAATTATGCGGCTTCGCGCGCGCGCGTGCGACGGCTACTTGCGCGTGCTGCGCGCCGACCCCGAAATCGCTGGTGAAATGGATTTCTTCGACACGCCTTCCTCGGGCGCGCTGACGCTGATGCGACGGATGAAAGGCGCATTCGATCCAAATGGGATTTTCAATCCCGGATGTTTCGTGGACGGAATCTGATGGCGTCGCGGCCCGCACATTCTATATGGGGTCGGAAAATAGTCGAATACGACTTGCTATTCGACTGTGTACACTGTGGATTATGCCTCGAAGCATGCCCGACCTATGCTATTTCCCGCGCGGAGATGGATTCGCCGCGCGGCCGCATCTACCTGATGAAAGCTCTCGCGGAGGGACGGCTTGACCTCGACAGCGACGCGGTGCGCCATCTCGACGCGTGTCTCGGATGTCGCGGCTGCGAAACGGCATGCCCGTCGGGCGTGCATTATGGGCGGCTGATCGAGGACACGCGTTCGTACATAGAGGGCAATTATCGGCGCGAGACGCCTGACCTGCTGCGGCGCGGGCTTATAAGCGCGATCTTTCCGTATCCCGCGCGGCTGCGTATCCTGATCTCGCCGCTTCGGCTGATCGAACGCGCAGGTCTGCGTCCGCTGCTGAACCGAATGATGCCGCGATCGATCCGCTCGTGGCTGGAACTGCTGCCGCCGCTAGCCTCCACACAGACCTCGGCCAGTATCTCAAGTCCGGCTCCATCATCTAGCGCTCAGACGGTAGTGGTGCATCATGGATGCGTCGCGCAGGTGCTAGCGCGATCGGAGATTGCGAATGCGGAGGCGCTGCTCGCGCGCGCGGGATATCGCGTCATCCATCTCGACCGCACGATTTGTTGCGGCGCTCTGGATCTTCACTCGGGAAATCGAGCGCGCGCGCTCGATTTCGCGCGCGCCAATGTCCGCGCACTGGCGGCATCAGGCGCAAACGCGATCGTTTCGACCGCCTCCGGATGTTCGACGGCAATCGCCGAGTACGGCATGCTGTTGAAAGATGATGATCACGAATTGAGCGAGAAGGCGCGGCTAGTGGCCTCGCGCGTTACCGATCTGAGTAATCTTCTGCTGAAGCGGCTGCCGATGCCCAGGAGCTTTTCCTGCACGGTCACCTATCACGATGCCTGCCATCTGGCGCACGGCTTGGGCGTGCGCGACGCGCCGCGTGAGCTACTGCGCTCCATTCCCGGCCTCAAGCTGGTGGAGATGGTGGACGCTGATATGTGTTGCGGCTCCGCGGGCAGCTATAATTTGACCGAGCCGGAAATGGCTAATGCTCTCGCGCGGAGAAAGGCGGATAGTACAATCGCGACCCGCGCCGATTACGTAGTGTTGGCGAACCCCGGCTGTGAGTTTCAGATTGCATCTGAGCTGCGCAGGCGCGGCTCGAACATCCGCGTGATGCATCTTGCCGACTTCCTCGCGATGGCTATCCGCACCAGCGATGAATAGTAAATCGATAAATTCAGAGCTTGAGATTAAATTCTATTTCGCCTACACGAGTCCGTTCAGTTACCTTGCGATGGCGCCCGCGTGCGCGCTCGAGCACTCGCATCGAGTACGCCTGCGCTTCATCCCGTATGGAGTAAATATTCGGAAGACCTATGGCAACCTGGACAACCCCGACGCCGACCGCCGCAAAGTCCGTTATCTCTATATCGACGCGCGGCGAATCGCAGCAAGCCGCGGGCTTACAATTTATCCGCCAAAGAAGATCTTCAGTTGCCGCAGTGCTTTCTATGGCGGGTTGTTCGCGGAACACAACGGCCTTTTTCGCGACTATTCAAAGTTAGTGTTCGAGCGCTTCTGGAAAGCACAGCTCGACGTCGAGGATCGCGACGCGATAGGCGCCGTACTGTCAGAAATCGGGCTCAATAGCACCGATTTCGACCGCTATGCGGAGAGTTCCGCACGCGCGGATCTGGATGCCTGTTTTGCGGAAGCGGATCGCGACAAGATATTCGGTGTTCCCACCTTCATAGTCGATAGCGAGCCGTTTTGGGGTGAAGATAGAATCGAGTGGGTAATCAGAAAACTCGATTCGATGGGTCTAAGACGCTAATCGGCTTCACGCCCTGGTTATCGGAATATGACCCGGCTCGGCGCTCACGCGTGTAAGCCACGCGCGTACTGCCGGATATTCCACAAGATTGTATCCGCCTTCCGGCGCAACGTGAGTGTATGCGTACAGAGCGATGTCCACGATCGAATATCTGTTATCGGCAAACCACTGGCGCGGATGATCGCCATGGCCGGTGCCGGCAAGATGAGATTCCATCACTGCGAGCGCGTCATAGCCGCGCTTCAGCATCATGTCCATCAACGAGCGCCGGGGATCCTGTACTTGCGGATGCGTAACCAGAAATCGGCGACTGGCTATATTAGGTTCGTGATTATACTGCTCAAAGAATAGCCATTGGAGCGCGCGCGCCCGCGCGAAGCTATCAGACGGCAGGAACCGGGTACCTTCGGCGAAGTACCACAATATAGCGTTGGACTCGAACAATCGGCGGCCATCCTCGAATTCAACCGCTGGAATCCGGCCGTTGGGGAATTTCGCCAGGAACTCAGGTGTGCGAGTCTCGCCGTTCAGAATATTCAGCTCGACTCGAATAAATGGAATAGCAAGTTGAGTGAGTAGCAAGCGTACTTTGTAGCCATTTCCGGATGGCAGATAATCGTACAGGCGTATCATCGCCGATTTCCCGATCTATGGCTCCGGGCTGGTCGGCAGGAACGTCTCGCCCATCAGGTAAGCGTCGCACGCGCGCGCGCACTCGCGTCCTTCCCAGATTGCCCACACCACCAGGGATTGGCCGCGACGCGCGTCGCCCGCCGCGAACACTCCGGGGATGCTGGATGAGTAGTTCTCAGTCGCGATATTGCTGCGCGCGTCGAGCTTAAGGCCGAGCTCGGCTATGATTCCTTCGGGTTCCGGCCCGAGAAAGCCCAGAGCAAGCAGTACCAGGTCGCAATCGAGCTCGAACTCGCTGCCCGGAGTTTCCTCCATGACGTTGCGCCCGCCGTCGCGTTTCCAATTGAGTCTAACGCAGTGAAGTTTTTCGACCCGGCCACTTGATCCGCTGAATCGCTTGGTATTGATGCTCCAGTCGCGCCTGACCCCCTCCTCATGCGAGCTCGAGGTGCGCAGGATCATTGGCCAATCGGGCCACGGCATCTCGGCAGTGCGCCGCTCGGGCGGCATCGGCAACAATTCAAACTGGTCGACGCTCAGGGCGCCCTGGCGATTCGAGGTACCCAGGCAATCCGATCCGGTATCGCCGCCGCCAAGGATCACAACCCGTTTGCCCGCCGCGGTAATCGACACCGCAGGATCGACTGGATCGCCAAAACCACGATGGTTCTGCTGAGGCAGGAAATCCATCGCGAAATGAATTCCGCGAAGCTCGCGTCCGGGAATCGGAAGGTCGCGCGGCTTGGTCGCGCCCATCGTCAGGCAGATCGCGTCGTATTTGGAGCGCAACTCGTCAGCGCGGATGTCAAACCCAACCCGGCAGTTGGTGACAAATTCGACGCCCTCCGCTCGCATCTGTTCCACGCGCCGAAGCACGTATCGTTTCTCCAGCTTGAAATCGGGAATCCCGTACATGAGCAGTCCGCCGATTCGATCGGACCGCTCGTAGAGAGTGACAGCGTGCCCCGCGCGCGCGAGCTGCTGTGCGCATGCGAGACCCGCGGGTCCCGATCCGACCACGGCGACGCGCTTGCCGGTTTTTCGATGAGCCGGCTGCGGCGTGATCCATCCGTGCTCCCAGGCGTGATCGATAATGCTCTTCTCGATCAGCTTGATTGTCACCGGATCATTGTTGATGTTGAGAACACATGCCTCTTCGCACGGGGCCGGACATATGCGTCCGGTAAATTCGGGAAAGTTGTTGGTTGAGTGCAGTCGGCCTATCGCGTCGCGCCAGCGTCCCCGATAGATCAGGTCGTTCCAATCCGGAATGATGTTTCCGAGCGGACATCCCTTGTGGCAGAAAGGGATGCCGCAATCCATGCAGCGCGCGCCCTGTTTGACGAGTTCCGCGTCAGCCAGCTTGAGATCGAATTCGCGCCAATCCTTGAGGCGCTCCGCGACGGGACGCCGCTTAGGCGTCTCGCGCTTGATCTCCATGAACCCTGTGATTTTACCCATCGCGACGGTTTTCTATCGTAGCGCTTTCAAACCGCGGCCAGCCGCGCCATGTCGTTTTCGTGGCCGAGATGCTGCCGTTCGAGCACCATTCGATATTCGGTCGGCAGCACCTTGATGAACTTAGCGGCGCAAGCATCCCAATCCTTAAGGATTCGATCGGCAACCGTGCTGCCGGTGTATTGCAGGTGACGGGTTATCAGCGCGTGCAGTTGCTTAAGATCGTCGCCGTCGCTAACCGGACCGAGTCCGACCATCCCGGTGTTGCAGCGCGATGCAAAGGAGCCGTCTTCGTCGAACACGAATGCGACGCCACCTGACATTCCGGCGGCAAAGTTTCGCCCGGTTCGGCCTAGCACGACGACCAGGCCGCGGGTCATATATTCGCAGCCGTGATCGCCAACTCCTTCCACCACCGCGTGCGCGCCGCTGTTGCGCACAGCGAAGCGCTCGCCCGCGACACCGCGGAAAAACGCTTCGCCTCCGGTCGCTCCATACAACGCGACGTTGCCGATCAGAATGTTATCCTCGGCTCTGAATGTCGCCTCTGAGGGCGGGCGCACCGCCATGAAACCGCCGGAAAGTCCTTTTCCGCAATAATCGTTCGCGTCGCCTTCGAGATAAAGGGCTATTCCCGGCGCGAGCCACGCGCCGAAACTCTGCCCGGCCGAACCTTTCAGATGAAGCTGAATCGTGTACGGCGGCAGGCCTTCCGCGGCATAGCGTCTGGACACCTCCGCCGACAGCATCGTCCCCACCGCGCGGTTCAGATTTCGGATTGGAAGATTAATCTCCACCGGGCGGCGCTTTTCGAGAGCCTCGTCCGCGAGCCTGATCAACTGATTGTCAAGCGCGTTCTCAAGCCCGTGATCCTGCTTCTCGACCGCGTGCAGCGGCTCGTCGGGTCCTACCGAGGGCCGGTGCAGGATACGGCTTAAATCAAGGTTGCGGGCCTTCCAGTGGGCGATAGCGGCGTCCGCGTCGAGACACTCGACGTGTCCCACCATCTCATCCACGCTTCGGAACCCGAGCCTTGCCATATGCTCACGCAGTTCATCCGCGATGAACATCATGAAGTTGACGACGTGCTCGGGCTTGCCCTCAAATTTCTTTCGCAGCTCAGGATCCTGCGTGGCAACTCCCACTGGGCAGGTATTGAGATGACACACGCGCATCATGATGCATCCCGAGGCGACCAGCGCTGAGCTTGCGAAGCCAAACTCCTCCGCGCCCAGCAGCGCTGCAATCGCGACATCGCGCCCGGTCTTGAGCTGTCCGTCCGTCTCCACGCGGATACGCCCGCGCAGCCCGTTCATCACCAAGACCTGCTGCGTCTCGGCAAGGCCTAACTCCCACGGAATTCCAGCGTGCTTGATTGATTGGAGGGGCGAAGCTCCGGTGCCGCCATCGTGGCCGCTGATCAACACCACGTCGGCCTTGGCCTTCGCGACGCCGGCCGCAACCGTGCCGACTCCGACCTCGGAGACGAGCTTCACGCTGATCCGAGCGCGGTTGTTCGCGTTCTTTAGATCGTGAATTAGCTGCGCCAAATCCTCGATCGAATAAATGTCGTGATGCGGCGGCGGCGAGATAAGACCGACCCCCGGCGTCGAGTAACGGATTCTGGCGATAAAGTCGTCGACTTTGTGGCCGGGCAGTTGTCCGCCCTCGCCCGGCTTCGCGCCCTGAGCCATTTTGATCTGCAATTCGTCCGCGTTTACGAGGTAATGGCTGGTCACACCGAAGCGCGCGGAAGCCACCTGCTTGATCGCGCTGCGCCGCCAGTCCCCATTTGGATCGGGAACGAACCGCGCAGGGTCCTCGCCGCCCTCGCCGGTGTTGCTCTTGCCGCCGAGCCGATTCATCGCGATTGCGAGGTTCTCGTGCGCTTCCTTGCTGATCGATCCGAACGACATCGCGCCGGTCTTGAAGCGCTTGACGATCTCGGTGGCCGGCTCGACCTCGTCGAGCGGAACCGGAGGACGATCGAACTTGAACTTGAGCAACGAACGCAGCGTGGCGAGATTGCTGCTCTGTTCATCGACCAGCCGCGTGTATTCCTTGAACACCCGGTAGTTGCCCGATCTGACCGAATGCTGAAGCTTGGCGATTGTGCTCGGGTTGTACATGTGGAACTCGCCGCGGCGCCGCCATTGATATTGGCCGCCAACGTCGAGTTCGCCGTCGAGCTTCGGATCCGCTTCGAATGCATGGCGATGGCGAACCAATGTCTCGCGCGCGATCGCGTCCAGTCCCACGCCGCCCACTCGCGATGCGGTCCACGTGAAGTATTGATCGATGATGTCCCGCGAGAGCCCGATCGCTTCGAAGATTTGCGCGCCGCGATAGCTTTGGAGGGTGGAGATTCCCATCTTGGAGGCAACCTTGATCATGCTCTTGGTCACCGCCTTGATGAAGTTGTGAACCGCCGTGTCCTCATCGATGTCGCGCAGGCGAGCGTCATCTATCATTCCGGCGATCGCCGCGTACGCCAGGTACGGATTAATCGCGCCGGCGCCGTAACCGGCGAGCAGGCAGAAATGCATCGCTTCGCGCGGCTCTCCTGATTCAACTACCAGCCCGCATCGCGTGCGCGTGCCCTCGCGAATGAGATGGTGATGCACCGCGGCGATCGCGAGCAGGCTAGGCACCGGCGCGAACTCGGCGTTCACGCCGCGATCCGAGAGGACGACAATGGTGTGTCCGTCGGATATCGCTTGCGAAGCCGCGCGGCACAGCTCATCCAGCGCGCGTCTGAGTTCCGTCTCGCCGCCGCGCGCCCGGAAGAGCATCGGCAGCGTGATTGCGCGCAGGCCGGGCGATTTAAGGCGTTTAATCCGCGCAAGCTCGCCATTAGTGATGATCGGCGTTGCCAGACGCAGTTGCCGGCAGTGCGCCGCCGACTCCTCGAAAAGGTTCTGCTCGGATCCGATGGTCGTCACGGACGAGGTCACCAGCTCCTCGCGAATCGGATCGATGGGCGGATTTGTGACCTGCGCGAACAACTGCTTGAAATAATTAAAAAGCGGCGGTGCTTTGTCCGAGAGAACCGCCAGCGGAGTGTCAGTGCCCATCGAGCCGACCGGCTCCTGCGCGTTGACCGCCATCGGCGCCAGAATCAGCTTCAGATCTTCGGCGGTGTAGCCGAAAGCCTGCTGCTGACTCAGTAGATCCCGTCCCTCGAACCCCGCGACCGCGGGAGCATCCGGATGCTCGGGTAAATCCTCGAGTTTAACCAGATCCGCATTCAACCACTGCCGATACGGTTTGCGCGCCGCGAAGCCTTCCTTGATCTCGTCGTCTTGAACGATACGACCAAGCTCGGTGTCGATTAGGAACATTCGGCCGGGCTGCAAGCGGCCTTTGCGTTCGATTCGCTCGGGCGCAATGTCAAGAACCCCCGTTTCCGACGCCATCACGACCATTCCGTCTTTCGTCACCAGATATCGCGAGGGGCGAAGTCCGTTTCGATCGAGCACCGCGCCAATCCGGACGCCATCGGTGAATGCAATCGACGCCGGGCCGTCCCACGGCTCCATCAGGGACGAGTGGAATTCGTAAAATGCGCGCTTGGCCTCGCTCATCTGCGCGTCGTTCTGCCACGCCTCGGGAATCATCATCATCATCGCGTGCGCGATCGGACGCCCGGTACGCACCAGCAGCTCAAGAACGTTGTCGAACTTGCCCGAATCAGTCTGGGTCGGCTCGACGATCGGAATGAGCTTGCGGATGTCGCCGCCGAAAAGCGGCGACTCGAACATCATCTGCCGCGCGTGCATCCAATTTTCATTGCCGCGCAGAGTATTGATTTCACCATTATGACAGAGCATCCGGAACGGATGCGCTCGATCCCACGACGGGAAAGTGTTGGTCGAGAAGCGTTGATGCACCATGGCAAGCGCGCTCGACACCGCCGGCTCCAGAAGGTCGGGGTAGAACCTGGGAATCTGATGAGAAATGAGCTGGCCCTTATAGACCACGGTCAAGCTTGAAAGCGAGCAGAAATAGAACAGTTCGGGATCGATGAGCCCGAGCCTGGAAGTTGCCGAGTACGCGCGTTTCCGGATGACGTAGAGCTTTCGCTCGAACGCCGCCCGCTCAAGCGGCGCGCTGGTTCCAATAAACACCTGGCGCACTCGCGGCATCCCGCGCCGTGCAATTTCTCCGCACGCGCTCTCAACTACCGGAACCGTGCGCCATCCCAGAACCCGCTGCCCTTCCTCTTCGACGATCTTCTCAAATGCAGCCTCGCATTCGGCGCGTTTCGAATCGTCAAGAGGAAGAAAGACCTGGCCGACAGCATATTCGCCGGTGCCGGGCAAATCGAAACCGAGTCTCTCAGCCTCACGACTGAAAAACTCGTGCGGTATCTGGAGCAGGATTCCGGCGCCGTCGCCGGTGGTCGGATCGCATCCACATGCGCCACGATGGGTCAGGTTGTCAAGCACCTTGAGCGCGCTTGCGACGATATCGTGCGAGCGTGCGCCCTTGATGTTGACGACGAACCCTACTCCGCAAGCGTCGTGCTCGAAGAGTGGATCGTAGAGACCCTCGCGATGCGGCAGACTGCGCCGATTGTGCATCGTTATTCGCGCCTCGCCTCGGGGACCGCGTTGGGCTTGGCCGCGCCATGGCGGCTGCGGCGAACATGACCGTTGGACGGCTCGGTCGTGTCGCCATCCGCGTTGACGGCTATCTGGGTCCGCTCGGTGTGAGTCGAAAGCACCACCATCGTTTCCGTTCTCGCCACCCCCTCGATCGAGCGGATACTGCTGATAAGCCGCTCAAGCGACGAGGTGCTGACGGTTTTCACTTTGAGCAGAACGGTGTGCTCACCGGTTACGTGATGGCATTCGAGGACGTCATCCAGCAGATCGACGGTCTTTTCGAAAAATGCGATCGACTTGGGATGAGCGATCGAGACGCCGATAAATGCGGTGACATCTTTTCCGAGACGGCGCGCATTGAGCGAAGCGTGATAACCGGTAATAAAGCCGCCGTCTTCGAGTTTCTTGACGCGCTCGATCACCGACGGCGCTGACAAGCCCACCAACTCGGCGAGTTCGACGTAGGAAATTCTGCCGTTAGCCTGCAGGATGCCGAGGATTCTCAAATCAGTGTGATCGAGTGCTTGCACTTCGGAAACCTAATTTCATAAGGCGATTTTGACTCGGATGCCGCTGAAGATAGTAGTGGATCGGGATTCAGTCAAGGGTAACGAAGGAGACCAGATTATAAAACATTAGTTTGTAAGGATGAGGCCGCTCAGCGCCGTGAATAGAAACCGCTCGGCGCCTACACGGAGCTGAATTTGGAAGGAGGATTATCTGCCGTCGGGTTGTCGATTATCCCGCCAGGCAGTAGCAGGATCAGGGACGACCCTGTTCCAGCGCGCGGCCAAGAGCGTCGAATGCGACGAACTGCTCGATGCCAAGAGGGACGTTCCAGAAGGTGTCGTATGCGCTGGCTTTTGCGATCACCATATTGTACTTCGGGTTGACGTAAACCATCTGGAAGAACACACCCTCCGCTGAATATGCGTGGTCCTGACCGGGCGCCATCAGCCACCACTGATATCCATATCCGCCGGGATCGCCCGGAATGATGCGTCCCCACGAGACTTGCGTACTCTGCGGATTGGTAGCCGCTTCGACCCACGATGCCGGGACGATCTGTTTTCCCTTCCATTTGCCGCGATTCAAAAACAGAAGGCCGAAGCGCGCGTAATCTCTAAGCGTCGCATTGATACAGCAATACGCGGCTTCCATTCCGCCGGGGCCAGGCCTGTCGGTCAGCCAGGTCGCATCGCTTTGCATCCCGAGTGGCTGCCAGATGCGCGTCGAAAGATCTTGCGCCAGTGTTTCGCCGGTAACGCGTTTGACGAGCAGGCCCAATACCGCAGTATCGACGCTTCGATAAACGAATTTGGTCCCGGGCGGCTGCTCACGACCTAATGATTTCGCGTAGTCGTCGATCGTTTCCGATTCATCGACCATAGTTTTGTTCCACATGACGATAACGTCGGACTTGTTGTTGGTGTATTCCTCGTTGAACCGCACGCCGGAAGACATCTGCAGGATGTCCTTGATTGGAACCCCGTCGTAGCCGGATCCCTTGAGCTCGGGCAGGTAATTCGTGACGGGATCGTCCAGGCTTTTGATTTTTCCGTCGGCCAGCGCAAGCCCGACCAGCGTGGAGGTAAAGGATTTCGCGACCGACCACGAGGTGAATCTCGATTTCTCATTGGCGCCATCGAAGTAGCGCTCAGCAACGATCTTGCCGTCCTTTATCACGAGAAATCCCTGCGTTTTGGTTCGCGTAAGGAGGTCATCCAACGTGTGAGTCTCGCCGCGATAGCGATACTTGATATCCACATTGCGCGGCGCGTTCGGCAAGGCGGACACCGGGCCGCCGCGCGCGATCACGTGGTAGGGAAACACGGTATCCATCCCGCGGAAAGCGCTCGCTCGGTTTTGTGGAAGCAGGACCGCTCTGCGCGCCGCAATCTCGGCCTTTTCCGCGGCGTGAGCGGACGAAGCAAGCAACGCTATCGGCAACAGGATCAGCGCGAGACGCAATCCACGCTTCATCAGGCACCTCCGAACGCCGGGTCAGGGCGTGTATATTTCCGCGGTCTCCAGCGCCGCGATGCCGACGCCGGTTGCTTCAACGAGCCTTCCCGCTGGAATCAAAACCTTGCCCGAGGTGAGGAGAACGGCGGTGAAGAAGTCGCGCGACGAAAGCATCGCTACCGCCGGGCTAAAAGTTTCCGAAGCCGGATCGTAAAAGTCCACCGTGTTCGATGTGGTTGTCACCAACAATCCTTCATCCAGCACGACCACGCTGCCGCCAGCGACCATCACCCGGCCGTCGGGCAACGTAACCGCCGACTGCGCAGTCAGAGCGTTGCTCATGTCGCCGCTGGTTGTGTGAAACTTGCGGCTCTGCGGATCGAATATGTCCGCGGTCGCGACCGAAGTGCCATCGGCCTGGGTGCCGCCGGCAATCAGCACATCGCCGTTATCAAGCAGATTGGCGGTCGCGCTGGCGCGCACCGAACTCATCGTCGAGCCGATCGCGGTGAATTTTTGGCTGCTCGGATCGTAGATTTCAGCCGTGTCGAGACCGCCGCTGAAATCCTGGCTGGTGCTGCCGCCCGCGATCAGGACGTCGCCATCATCGAGCAACGTCGCGGTATGAAGCGCGCGCGGCGTGGTCATGTTCCCCTTGGTCAGGGTGAAGGTCTGAGAATCGGGACGGTAGATCTCCGCGGTAGCTAGCGAATTGCCGTCGAGGTCGAGCCCGCCCGCAATCAGCACCGTTCCATCGTTAAGCAGGGTCGCCGTGGCAGCCGCCCGCGACGCCGTCATCTCTCTTTTGGTAGGCGTTAGGGTCATGGTTTTCGGATTGAACAGCTCGGCAGTCGTGCCGGTGCTTCCGTTTGCGACCAGCGCGTCGCCGTCGTTCAGCGTCACGACGTTGAGCGACACTCGATTCGTGTCTAGCGTGTTCGCGGTGGGTGTGAAGTAGCCGGTCTTCGGATCGAAGACCTCCGCCGTATCAAGCAAGCCATAATTCGTCGCGCCACCCGCGATTAGGACGCGCCCATCATGCAGCCGGTTCGCCGCAAACGCGATTCGCAGCGAGTTGAGGCCGCCGGTCACGGTGAATGTTCCGGCAGTCGGATCGTAAATTTCGCCGCTCGGCTCGTAGTTGCCGCCTGCGGTTCCCTGGAAATCGATTCCACCCAGAACAATCGGATCGCCATTGGGCAGCACCACCGCCGCAGCTTCCTGCCGCCCGATGTGGAGCGAAGCGGTCGGCGTGAAGGAGTTGGTCGCCGCGTCGAAGACGTCCGCGCTATCAGTCGGCTGCTGCTGCGGAGAGACGCTGTTGCCGCCGGCCACCAGCGCATTACCATTCGGCAGTGGCGCGACTGACGGATAAGCTCTTCCGCTGCTCATGGTATTAGCCGCCAGGCTGAAGGCGCCGGCGCCCACATCGTAGATCTCGGCCGTGTCGAGCACGCCGGACTCGCCAGAACCACCCACTTCGAGCGCTCGTCCGTCGGCCAGCAGAATCGCGCCGAAATCGAGGCGTGCGGTGTTTAGCGACCCCGTAGCAGTGAAGGTGCCGCTTGACGGATTGTACAACTCAGCGCTGGTAAGAGGGTTCAACTCGAGTATCCCGCCCGCCAGCAAGACTTCGCCGTTGCCGAGCAGGACGGCGGTATGGAACGCGCGCGCCGACACCATCGTCCCAGTCGTTGGAGTGAAGGTTCCGGTCGACGGGTTATAAATCTCCGCGGTATCGGTCGTGCTTTCGGGCTCGCTGCCCGAGTTGGTATCGCCGCCAGCTATCAACACGGTCCCATCTTGGAGCGTGGTCGCGGTGCATCCATAACGCGGCTCAGTCATCGTACCGCTGGTCGGAACGAAGCTGTTGGTAGATGGATTGTAGATCTCAGCCTGAGACAGAGAATCGCCGTTGTTATCGAGGCCGCCGGCCTCTAGCGCCGTCCCGTCGTTGAGCGCCGCCAGACATACCCGGTTCGCCGCGACAGCCAACTGATTCGAAACGAGCGTAAAGCTGTTGGTTCCGGGATGATAAACCTCGCCGCTTGCGAGGTAAGTCGCCGCGAGCGATCCAAATCCGCCCACCTCCAGCACGTCGCCGGATTTCAGCGTTACCGCGCGGGTCACACGCCCGGTGGTCATCAAGCCCGGAACTTGTTCGGTCTCGTTCAACGGCAGTGGCGTGGGCCCACTACCGCTGCTTGAACTGCCCCCGCACGATGCGCAAACGATCGCAAGCGCGAAAACGCACAGAATCCGTCCCCTCATTCCCCCTCCTCCGAGATCTCTGGCTGACTACTCTCCTTTGAAGTTAGCCGGCCGTTTTTCCACGAATGACTTTGCGCCCTCCAGATGATCCTGAGACGTGAGCATCAGTCGCTGGCCGTGGCGCTGGTAATCGAAGAACTGCGAAAGGTTCAGATTCAATCCCATCCGCAGCGCTTCCTTCGCGAGCCGCTGAGCAAGCGGAGCCTGCGCCGCGATCTTCTGCGCAAATGCGGCCGTGGCCTCTCCCAATTGCGCGTGCGGCACGACCTTGTTGATCATTCCGATGCGCAACGCTTCGGCGGCATCGATAATCTCACCGCTCAAGATCAATTCGTAAGCGCGCGCCAATCCTACCAGCCGCGGCAAAACGAGCAACCCGCCCGCCTCTGGGATCAGCCCGCGGCGGATGAAGACTTCGCCGAAACGCGCCTGGTCGGAGCAAATTCGCATGTCACACATGAGCGCGATGTCGCAGCCATAGCCGACCGCCGCGCCATTGACCGACGCGATAGTCGGCTTCGGATAGGTGACGAGAAAATCCAGTGCGACGGGTTCATGAGTGCGCCACTCCTCGACCTCGCGCCGCTTTGAGGGCTTGGCGTCGCGCACTTCAGGATTGAGAAAAATCTCTTTTACGTCATCGCCGGCGCAAAACGCGCGGCCGGCGCCGGTCAGCACCACCACTCGGATGCTGTCGTCTCGCTCGGCTTCGCGGAATGCCTCCGCGATTTCGGCCCAGGTCTTGATCGTCCCCGCGTTCATCGCGTGGGGCCGGTTGATAGTAATGGTCGCGACCTGCTCGCGCTTGTCATAGAGAATTTCGCTGTATGGCATGTGAACCTCCGGAGCTTTCGTTCATCGAAAAAACGAAGATCTTGAACGTGCTATCGCAAATCTCCGAAAGAATCGTCAAGCGCCGCCGTGCTTCAGACGTTCGGATAAGCGTCGCTGCCCATCTCCAGCGAATCGAGACCTGACCATTCGACCTCCGCCAGCACCCGGTTTCCAATAGTTCGCTCGATTATAGTGAAGAAGATCCATGCAAGGCCGAAGATGACCACCAGGTTTACCGCGACCCCGATTAGCTGCGCGCAGAACTGCAAGCCATCCCCCGCGATAAGCCCCCGCACCGGCCCGGCGACGCCATTCCAGCCCTCGCCATAGCTGCCGTCGGCAAAAATTCCGAGCGCCAGCGCGCCCCACAATCCGCATCCTCCGTGGACCGCGATCGCGCCGACCGGATCGTCGATTCGAAAGATCCGTTCGAGTCCGATCACGACCGACACCACCACGAATCCCGACACGATACCGATGAGAACGGCGGCCGCCGGTGTGACAAAAGCGCATGGCGCGGTGATCGCGACCAACCCTCCTAGCAGACCGTTGCAGGTCATCGCGATATCGGGTTTTTTGAAGCGCTGCCACAGGTACAAGAGCGCGGTCAGCGCGCCCGCGGCCGACGAGAGCATCGTATTCGCCGCGATCACGCCGATCCGCGCGTCGCTTGCCGCCAGTGTCGAACCGGCGTTGAACCCGAACCATCCGAACGCGAGAATCAACGTCCCGATCACCGCCATCGGCAGATTATGGCCGGGCAGCGCGCCGATAGCGCCGTCGCGGCGGAATTTTCCGATTCGTGGCCCGAGCACGATCACCCCCGCCAGCGCCGTAACTCCGCCGGTCATGTGCACCACCGAGGAGCCGGCAAAATCCACGTGTCCGTGGCCGAGTCCCAGATTCACGCCCATCTGCGAGAGCCATCCGCCGCCCCATACCCAGTTGCCGTAGAGCGGGTACAGGAACATCGACATGAACAGACCGTAGATGAAGAAAGCGGAGAATTTCCAGCGCTCCGCCATCGCGCCGGTCGGAATCGTCGCGGCGGTGTCCATGAACACCAGCGTGAACAGAAACATCGCGAGGCTCGCGGGATCGTGGCTGACACTCGCAAGTGCGAATTTGCTGGCGCCTAGAAATCCCCAGCTATGACCGCCGACCGACAGCGATAACTCCGTGTGTCCAATCTGCGCCGCGCCGAGCGCGGGCCACGCACGCACGCCGCCCATCATGAAGGCGTAGCCGGTAAGCCAGAATCCGATGATCCCGATCGGGTAAATGACCAGATTCATCGCCATCGTGTTGACCGCGTTTTTGGATCGGGTGAATCCGGTTTCCACCATCGCAAATCCCGCCTGCATGAACATCACGAGGAATCCGGCGATCAGCACCCAGGCGAGATTCAGCGACTCGTCGATCGGCGATGCCGCTTGCGCGAACGCGTGCGGTGGAATTGCGGTCCAGGCAGCGAGAACGAGAGCGGCGGCGCATAGATAACGGGTCGAGCGGCGTTTCATCTCATTTCCCCCCGGTAAGAGCGATTCGGCGGCGTGCGGGCCGCGGGGTACTTGTTTGCCAGCCAGATCAGGAAGATGAAAAACGCAATCAGCGAGGTGAAGAACAGCACAAAGCCCGCGGTGCGCCGGATACGCTGGGCGCGCAGGCTGCGCGGATGCAGATGCTCGGCGCGTCCGCGAGGCACAACCCGCGAGGGATCGCGCAAGTCGGACAGCATCTCGGCCGCGCTCGCATAGCGGTTGCGCGGATTACGCTCGATCGCGTGGAGGATGATTTCTTCGAGCCTCGGGTCAAGGTCGGGCTGAAACGCTCGCGGCGGCTGCGGATCCTCGCTCGCCTTCGCGCGCATCACGTTGTAAACGTTGCTCGCCGAGTACGGCAGATTTCCGGTCAGCGCCTCGTAGAGAATGACTCCCAGCGAGTAGATGTCGGTGCGAGCGTCGCCGCGCCGTCCGCTGACCTGCTCGGGCGCCATGTAATCGGGCGTGCCGATGGTTGACGACAGGCCCGACCAGGTAAGACGCCGCGCCGACTCATCCAGCGCGATTCCGAAATCCATGATTTTGACGGTGCCGTCGCTCGTGACCAGGATATTTTCCGGCTTGAGATCGCGATGCACGACGCGGCGGCCATGCATGTAAACCAGCGCCTCGCAAATCTGCGAGACGTAGTCGAGCGCCTTTTCGACCGGCATCGGACGCTGGTTGCGCAGAAGCTCGCGCAGCGAAACGCCGTCCACGAACTCCATCGCGATATACATCCGGCTCTTATGATGCGGCGAGAGAACTCTGATGATGTTGCGATGGTCGAGGCGGCGCACCACTTCCTCCTCGCGCTGGAAGCGGCCGTAAAAGATCACATCGCTCTCGAACTGAAGGTATGGAACCTTGATCGCGACCGTCTGCCCAGACTCGGTGTCGATTCCCTTGAATATCGACGCCATTCCGCTGCGCGCGATCACCTCGGTTAGACGGTACTGATCGAGGGTTTCACCGACGCTAACCTCGCGCATGGATGCTTACGTCCGGGACACCGGCAGGCTGCGCGCGCACGCTAACATGCTCGGAAAGCCTAAACCAGTCACCGCTGGTTGGATACTCAACCGATGAAAATGCGCATGCTCAGGCACGGCGGGTGAACGCACGCGCAAGCCGGCTAAGCCATCCGGCGCTCGCAGCGCTATGCCCGGTATCGGCCAGCATCCGAAAGATCGCGATCGTGAGATTATCCGGGGTGCCGCGATTGTTGGCCGCCTCGATAAGCGCGTCGCACGCGGCCTGCGCGTCGCGTCCAGCCGCCAAATGAGCGATCTCCTTCTGCGTCAGAACATTGTACACGCCATCGCTGCATAGGATCACGCAGTCGCCGCGAAGCAGCGCAATCGAGATTCGGTCCACCGATGCGATAAGCTCCTGCCCGACGCATCTAACCAGCGCCGATCGCTCCGGATGGTCTCGCGCCCGCTCTTCGCTGAGCAGGCCCATCCGCACCCGTTCCGCAACCACCGTGTGATCCTTGCTGAGCTGAACCATCCGGTCGTTTCGCAGCAGATGGAGCCGGCAATCGCCCACATGCGCCGCCGCCAGCATCCCCTTTTCGATCGCAACCGCGGTCAAAGTGGTGCCCATCCGGCGCAACTCCGGAACCGCGAGCGCACGGTTATGGATCTCGATGTTGGCGTACTGAACTGCGCGCGCGAGGCGCTTCTGTGCGCCCCATGCGGGCGGACTTTCGCTCCACGCCCTAAGCGTAAGCTCGATCGCCATCGAGCTGGCGACTTCGCCACCCTCGTACCCGCCGATACCGTCCGCCACCGCGAAAACCACCGTGCCGCCGCTGTCGAGGAGGTGTCCGCAGGCGTCCTCGTTGCCTGGACGAGTGGTTCCGACATGCGAAGCAAGCCCCAGATCAAAAAAATCCGCACGTGGAGCGGTCTCGACAGAACTGTCTTTGGCCAGGACGTCAGTCACAAGCGCGATCCGGCAAACGAATTGCCCTTCATCAGATGTAAATCGTGGGCGGACAGTGCAGCGCACCATCCGCCCACGGGGTTACTGCCGGCGTGGCTCGGTTACGCCGGCTTGGCGACGAGTATCGTGTCCTTGCCCCTCTTCTTGGAATTACGCACGAAGTAGACCGCCCCGTAGACTCCCCAAATCACCGCGATCGCGACCGCGAGCAGAGGCTCCTTGACGCTTCCAAGACCCTCGATTGGTCCGATGATGTAAAAAGCCAGGCAGGCGAAGTTCGCGACCGCGCCGAAAACCGGAATTACGACGTGCTTGAAGCCATGGAAGGATTCATGCTCGCGGAACGCAACGATGCATACGATATTGGTCAGGCCATAGAGCAGGAACGTCCCGAAATTCGAGGTCAGGGTCACCACCAGCAGGCCGTTCGGCATCGCCGCCAGACTCGCGTTCGATCCGAGTCCGATTGCATACCAGATATTGTGCGGCAGGCTCGCGATCGTCTTGTCGTCTGGCGCCGATCCTCCCGCGAAGTAGAACAACGCTGCGTATGCTCCCAGCACCGCGGATATAATCGCGAGGGTCCAGATCGCCCGATGCGGCGTCAGGTTTTTGCCGTGTAACAGCCCAAAATGCTCCGGCACCTCTTCATCGCGCCCCATCGCATAAGTAACGCGCGCGCCGGTGTTTATGCAGCTCAGGGTTGTGCCAATCAAAGCGAGAAACACCGTCAGCGCCTCGACCAGCATGAATGCCTGCCCGTGACCGCCGAGCAGTGCGTTGCCAACGAGCGTCATCATGTCGCCGATAGGAGCCGCCGACCCCTTGGCCGCCGCAAGACTGTAAGCGCTGCTCATGAAGTAGTTGGCGGCAAAGTATTCGATCAGGTAGCAGAACAGACCCTGGATCGTCAGGGAAAGCAGCACGCCGCGCGGAATGTCTCTCTTAGGGTTCTTGGATTCTTCGCCCAGCGCGGTAACCGACTCAAATCCGACCAGCAAAAGGATCGCGATCGTCGCCTGCAGCATCACCCAGGAGAACTGATGCGGCAGGATGACGGACAATGCGTTTGCATGAGAGGGTGTCGCGGCATTCATCCCATAGCTGAGAACCGCGCTGACCGAGTTGCCGTTGGCGTCCAGCGCAAGTCCGGCCGCGCCCGCCGGATGCGAAAGCCGATAGGCTATCGCCAACGCGGAGAAAAACAGCAGCGCGATGATCTGAATGCCGTTAATCGCAACGTTCACCATCGTGGAGCCGTTGACGCCCTGGAACGCTATCCAAGCAACGGCGAACGCGAAGATCACCGCGACCAGAGCCATGAAAACCGGCCCCGGTACCGCTGCATTGATGCTGCCGGGTGCGATATTCCCGAAGATGTAGCCGATCATGATTCCCATGGTCGCCACCATCACACCCGGGTAAACCCAGTAGTACAGATGCGACGCCCAGCCGATCACGAACTTGGCTATCCGCGCGAACCGATACGCGCTGGTCGTGTTCAGGAATGCCTGCTCGGCGAACAGATAAGAGCTGCCCGCGCCCGGATACAGCTTGGCCAACTCTGAGTAGGAAACCGCGGTTGCATAGGCCAGCAGCAGGGCCACGAAGATGCCCGCCCACATCGCCATGCCGGAGGGGAATGCATACCCGGCCTGCTGCACGAAAGTGATCCACAAGAATGCACCCGGCGCGATCAGCGCCATAGCGTTCACGGTCACTCCGGTTAACCCAAGAGTCGCCTTCATCTTGGGGGCTTCGTTTAGCTCTGCTGCCATCGCTCCTCCTTCGAGTGCTG
>JASHOJ010000332.1 GCA_030041155.1 Candidatus Binataceae bacterium
TTGTGATCGGGATGGTGTTTTTGTCGGGGGCGTACCTTTGCTGACGCGAGAGAGCGTAGGTGGGAAGTGGTCCGTCCGGCCGGTGACAACGCTCAATGATGAGCTGAGTGCACGTTTCCAGATTCCGGTCGACGTTACGGGAAAATTGAATGCGCTGACGTTGATCGCGACCGCATTCAATCGCGGCGACTTGGCGATGGCCGCGATCGCCACCGTGCAGATGCAGTTTCCTGATCCACCGTCCATGGAGCAAGACGCGGAAACTGACGCCCGAGTCATTCATCGCCGCGCTATTGAACTGTGGCACAGCGGTTTGCTGAAGGTCGACTGGGATCCGGCGCAGCATCCGCGAGCTGGCACAAAGCCTAATCCTGGTTGGTTCGCGTCAAAACCTAAGCCAGCATCTGTTCCAATCATCAAACCGAGGAATGGCTGGCCTCAGCCGCACGTGAACCAACTGACCGGGCGCTGGGTCGTCATGGGCCTGCCAGTGATCGACGGAATCATGGCATTTATAGAGGGCTTTTCGCCTACGGAGTTGAATGGGGGCGAAGACAGGTTGACCGCGCAGTTGAAGGCGGCCTTACAGCCACCGAAGACACTTGAAGAGCTGCACCAGGAACCGGAAAATACGCTTGGTTATGAGCAGCATCACATCGTCAATCAAAATAACGATAACCTCCAAAAGGATATCGTCGCGAAATTCGGCGCGGATGCCATCAATGACCCGGACAATGTGGTCTGGGTTCCGCGCTTGTTGCACGAATGCATCAATGCCGCGTACAGCAAGAACTCCGCAGGCCAAGGATCGCCCCTGGTCAGAGATGTTATCAATGCGATGGACTTCGATCATCAGCGCCAAGCAGGTTTGGAAATCCTGCGCGAATGCGGGGTGCTGCAATGAGCGTAGGTGATTATGCCAGCTTGACTACTGAGGAGTTGGTGCGCCGGTTCGCCGAAACGGCGAAGCGCACCGGCTGCATTTTCAGTCGTGACAACAGACGAGTTCTAACCCCGCTGCATAGGATGCTGGTACCGGAGATGCAAGCGCTCGGCGCCGAGCTGAGGAAGCGGAAACCGGTCGATCGGGTGCGGCAGCTGTGCGAGGATGATGATCCGGACGTCCGCGGCTGGGCTGGTCCGCAATTTCATGCAGTTGACCCGGAATGGGCGGATGCGGCAGTAAATGGTCTGATTTATGGTTGGACTACTCGGCAAGTCATCGCATGGCGCCAGCGCATTTTTCGCGGCGCGCCCAAGCGGCCGAGGCTTAACGAAATAACTGTCGCGCAGCTGGTGGATCGCTTCGTCGATGCCTGCGAACGCTGCTATGGGACCACCCGCTTTCTCAGCGACGCGGAAGGCGGCGGGTCGAACATGAAGGCGTACAACAAGGTGTCCGGAGACGTCTACGCTGCCGCCAGGGAGCTAAGTCGACGCGGCGACCTTCGCGCTCTGTTGCCGCTATTTGATCATCCCCTTGTCACCGTGCGCCAACAGGCGGCGGGCTACTGTCTTCCCATTGCAACCGAGCGAGCGACCGCAACGCTGGAAAAGGTGGCTGACTCAATGGACTTCTCGGAACGCATGGACGCATCGCGGACGCTTGGGTATTGGCGAAAGGGACAGTATTGCGCGTTTCCTGATGATCTGTGGAACGTGAGAGTTTAAGAAATGTGCGAGCGGCCTCGTCACACTCGCGTCAGCCACTCCGGCGGCGCGTCGCCCTGGCGCATGATGCCGAGGTAGTAGTAGCGGGTGTAGGGCGTCAGCCGCGGCTCGGCGTTGCGGATGAGCACGATGGCGAAGCCGGCTTCCTCGATCATCGGCCGGAACGCTTCGGCGGTCGAGCCGTGGTTGTTTTCCTGGATCAGGATGACGCCGCCGGGTTTTAGGAAGCGGCCGACCGTTTGGAAGAAGCGGCGGTGGATGCGCCAGCCGCTGTCGGCGATGCGGATTTCGCCGATCTGCGACCAGTCGAAATGCGGCGGGTTGCCGACCACGAGGTCCCAGCGCTCACTCGGCGGAATGTCGTCGAGATTATTGGACCGGTAGACCGCGACGCGATCGGCAAGGCCGCTCTCGGCGATGGTGCGCCGGCAGGCGCGCACTGCGGCGGGATTGATGTCGGCGAGGCACAGCGTGTCGCACAGGCCGAAGCCGAGCAGCGCGAAACCGATGAAGGCGGGGCCGGCGCACCATTCGAACACGCGCGCCTGCCTGGGCATGCCGCAATCGTGCAGCAACGGGATGTAGTCCTGGCCGAACGCGCTGCCGCCGCCGTCGAGGTAGCGCTTATAGTGCACGCGGATGTCGCCATAGGTCACGTGACGCCACGGCTGCAGCGCGCGCAGCGCCGGCTTGACGGTGCGGTATTCGAGTTTTTTGACGAAATCCTTCACACGCCGGTTCCACCTGTCTGAATGCGGCGCACCATGGCGTGCGTCTTTGGCGTCGTCAACGCCAACAGCGTGCCGTGCCAGCGAGGCCATAGCGGCAGCGAGGCAATAACGGTCGCTCGGTCGCCGCTCATCAGATCAACACGTCGAACGGAGACCGATCGCATGCTCGCGATGTCGGGACTGCGTGCATTTTCGCTCGCCGCGAAGCGGGCCAGCGGCGCCATGTCGTGCGGCGTCAATGGTGTGTTTGTCGGCGGCGTTCCATTGCTGCAAGCCGCCGCCGGTGCCAAGAGACAATGGTCCGTTCGGCCGATCTCTGAACTCAATGAAGAGCTGTCGGCCCAATACGGCTTGCCGGTTGATGTAGCTGCGAAAGCCA
>JASHOJ010000050.1 GCA_030041155.1 Candidatus Binataceae bacterium
TCGCGGGATCGTAGCGCACCAGGTAATTCCAGATGAATTCGCGGTCGGAGATTCCAAGCGCTCCCGCCAGGTTCATCATCATCGAGAAGCTGAGCTGCGAATCGAAGCGGCGCGGGCTCTTGCTCTGCAGCACAAACTCCAGCGGAAGATTCGCGCGCGCCTCGTCGTTGGGTGCGGCGGCATACTCGCGCACCGCATCAAGGTAGTCGTCGACGTACTGCGGAATCGATTCGAGAAACAGTTTGCGTGCACGCCGTGGATTCTGGAGCAGGAAAAATTTAAGCACCTCAACCGGCGCATAGCGCTGCCATTGTCCGACCGTTACTCCGCGCCCGACCGATTTGGAGACCTTGTGCCCCTCCTCATCCAGGAACATCTCGAATGGAAACCCAAGCGGCGGCCGCCCGCCGAGGACGCGCAGAATTTGCCCCGAAAGGCGCGCGGAATCGATCAAGTCCTTGCCGTAAAGTTCATAATCAACCTTGAGCGTGAACCATCTGAGCGCCCAATCCACCTTCCACTGCGCCTTGGCATGGCCTGAAAGCACGCTCTGCTCGCCCCGCCATCCGCATCCGGGTTTCGCGCGCGTGCTGCGCTCGCATACGAACTCGACGGTTGCGCGATCGGGGTGGTAAGCGATGACGCTGCGTTCGGCCAGTTGCCCGCAATTGGGGCAAACCGGCATGAGCGGCGACCATCCGGCGCGATTCTCCTCGCGTAGGGTTGGCGTGACGATCGCGATGATCTCGTCGCGGCGCGCCAGAATCATCTTGAGGCCCTCGTCGAAGGCGCCGCGCGAATACATCTCGGAGGCGCGAATCAACTCGTAGTCAACTTCGACCGGCAGCAGAAAGTCGTCCAGCAGCTTTATCATGTGATCGGCAAAGCTCGGGCAGCATCCGAATGGATCCGGGATGCGCGAGACCGGCTCGCCTAGGTGCGCCGCGGTCATTTGCTGATTTGGGACGTTCTCGGGAACTTTGCGCAGGCCATCCATGTCGTCGATAAAGACGATTAGGCGCGACTGCCTATCCGGCGCAAGAATCCTAAGCGCATGGCGCACATAGGACGGCCGCAATACTTCCGACATGGTGCCAAGATGAGGTAGCCCCGATGGTCCGAAGCCGCTTTCGAAGATAACCGGACGCTCGGGCGGATAGTCGCGCACGCGATCCAGCAGGCGCACCGCTTCCTGATGCGGCCAAAGGTCGGCCGAGGTGGGCGAAATCGCTTCAGGATTCCCGGAGCCTGACGCCATCGATCTCAGGATTCCTCCTCAGGATTCACCTGCTCAAGATTCCTCACCCGTGCTGCCGCGAAGGATGCGTGCGACGGCATCATGAATCCACGGGTCAATCTGTAAGTCCCGGTTTTTTTCAGAGGAGAGGCGAAGTTTAACCGCGCAATTGACGCAAATAAGCCCTTGATGCATAAGTCCGCCAGCATCTTCGACGCTGAGCCGCAGCATCCATTCGGATGCCGGGCGGCGGCACAAGATGCACTTGTCAATAGAAGATTCGCTCGGCTGGCTGTGCGGCGATATGTCGCGGCTGGGCATAGAGGAGCTATTCTATATTATTGCTTCGGCGATCGGGGCTGTGGTATCTCGCGAACAACCTATGAGTCTTCCCCCCATCTGCGGCTTTATCTTGCAAAAGCGCGCACAACCGGAGCAGTCACCACATCTTGCCCATCGCTGATGCCGCCGCGACCGTATGGCCGCGACGCCTCCATTTTTGCATATGGACTACTCCGAAACGAAACAGAAATTACGAGAGTTGCGCTCGATCGTAGGCGAAGGCGATCGCGTTGCTATCCTGATGCAGGACGACCCCGATCCCGACGCGATGTCGAGCGCGATGGCGCTTAGGGCTTTGCTCGGGCGCAACCGTCAGACCACTCCATTTTTCAGCTTCAAGCCGGTAACCCGTCCGGAAAATCGGACGATGGTGCATCTGCTCGAAATCGAAATCGAGCCCGCCAGCGTCGAGACTCTGGCCGGATTCGACAAGATCGCGATGGTGGACGTGCAGCCGCCGTACTTTGACAATCGCCTGCCGCGCGCCGACATCGTGTTCGATCATCATCCGGGCTACGCGCCGTCTACCGTATTGTTCGAGGACGTGCGCACCAAGTATGGCGCGACCGCGTCGATAATGACCGAGTATTTTGTCGCCTCCGAGGAGCGGATAAGCGAGCGCCTTGCAACCGCGCTCCTTTATGGAATCAGATCCGATTCGCTGGCGTTGTCGCGGCGCGTCACCGACGACGTTCTGCAGGCAATCGTGCATCTGTACCCGATAGCGAACCTGAATATGCTGCGCCAGATCGACCGTCCGGAGATTCCGCAAAGTTTCGCGCGGGTGTTGTCGCGGGTCCTCGCTCGGCTGGAAACAACCGATCGCCTGGTTGCGGTGAATTTAGGCAAAGTCGAACGCGACGATATGGTGGTCCAGGTGGCGGACTTCTGCCTCCAGTTCGAGGGGGTCGAGTGGGTGGCGGTGGCGGGCAAGCTCGGGCGCGATCTGGTTATCGCGGTGCGCTGCTACGGAACCGGGCGCGACAGCGCGGGCGAGGCGGCGAAAAATCTATTCGGCGACATCGGCAGCGCCGGCGGTCATCACAACATGGCCAAAGCGGTGGTTCCGCTGCGAAAATGGGCCAGGCGCGAGGGCAGCATCCGCGACCGCGCTATCGAAGCGCGACTGCGCGAGCTCTTTACGGCGGAGATAGCGGCCGGCTCGCACAACGGAAATTGAAGCGCGGATATTGATTTACCTGCGCGGCGGCTACCCGTATCCTTAATCGCGTGAGTGCAGCCGAAGGGACGGTCGAAGTTCGCAACAAGCTTGGGCTGCATCTGCGCGCCGCGTCACTGGTCGCCCAAACCGCCAGCCGGTTCTCGTCACAGGTCTGGATCGCGCGTGGAAAGAACCAGGTAAGCGCCAAAAGCATTACCGGGCTGATGACGCTTGGCGCTGAAATCGGAGTGAAGCTCAAGGTCCGCGCGGAAGGCGAAGACGCGCGGGAGGCGGTAAGGGAAATCCAGACCTTGTTTGTTCAGCGATTTGGCGAAGAATAGCTGAGTTTGCAGCCGGATTGCGGAGCGCTTCAAGTTTTAATCTTGATTCGGCGAATGGTGCGGGTTATACGATTGGCAACTATGAGCAGCCCTACGCGTGCGCGCGGCGCGGTTCGGACGGATCGTTCCACGGGCGCAACCAGGCGGGTCTGACAATCATCTGAAAAGCCGGCGCCCAGCCTCCGCAATCGAGGATCCGCGGACCGAGTTCAAGCACCAGCTAAGGAGCCACCAGCGCATGCCGCCCAAGGATTTTCTCTTCACTTCGGAATCGGTTTCCGAAGGCCATCCCGACAAGATGTGCGACCAGATTTCGGATGCGGTCCTCGACGCGCTCTTGGCCGAGGATCCGGAGTCGCGGGTCGCGCTCGAAAGCCTGGCAAAAACCGGGCTGATCGTGCTGGCGGGAGAGATCACCAGCCGCGCGCATCCGGATTTCGTCAGCCTGGCGCGAAGAGTGGCGCTCGAAGTCGGTTACGACAGCATTGAGTCGGGATTCGACGGCAAGACCTGCGCCGTCCTGATGGCTATCGAGCCGCAATCGCCGGATATTTCGCGCGGAGTAACCGAAGGCGAGGGACTTCACAAGGAGCAGGGCGCCGGCGATCAGGGCCTGATGTTCGGTTTCGCGTGCGACGAGACGCCGGAGCTGATGCCGATGCCGATCGCGATGGCGCATCGGCTGATGGAGAACCTTGCCGCGATGCGGAAGGAGCGCCGCGTGAACTGGCTGCGTCCCGATGCGAAGAGCCAGGTTAGCGTGCGCTATGTTGACGGCCGTCCGGTTGAAATCGGCGCGGTCGTCATTTCCACTCAGCACTCGCCTGAGGTCAAATACGAAACAATCCGCGAAACGATAATCGAAGAGCTGATCAAGAAGACTATCCCGCCAGAGTACCTGACCCGGCAAACCGTCTACCATATCAATCCGACCGGCAGCTTCGTTATTGGCGGGCCGCACGGTGACTGTGGGTTAACAGGACGCAAAATCATCGTCGATTCTTACGGCGGCTACGGGCGGCACGGCGGCGGCGCGTTTTCGGGCAAAGATCCAAGCAAGGTGGACCGGTCGGCATGTTACTTTGCGCGCTACGTGGCGAAAAACGTGGTCGCGGCCGGGCTTGCAAAGAAGTGCGAGATCCAGGTGGCATACGCGATCGGGGTTGCAGAGCCGGTCTCGATTCTGATCGACACATTCGACACCGGCACAGTGCCCGATGCGAAGCTTTCCTCCGCTCTGCGCGAACTGTTTGATTTTCGTCCCGCCGGAATCATTCGAACGCTCGATTTGAAACGCCCGATTTATCAGGCGACCGCCGCCTATGGCCACTTCGGCCGCAAACCTCATGACGGGCTGTTTCCATGGGAACGCACCGATCTGGCTGACCGCCTTGAGAGTGCGCTCGGAAACGGCAGGCGCTGAAGCCTGCGCTAGCCACTAATCTCTCATCGCCTCGGAGGCGCGAATAAGATGGGTTCAATCGCCAGAAGAAAAGTCATGCCCAAGTCTCGGGCCGGCGGCAATCTTCGCGAGCATGACATTCATGACCTTGGGCTTGCCGGGCAGGGAATCAAGCGTATCGAATGGGCCGACCGCCAGATGCCGGTGCTGCGGCGGATCCGCGAACGCTTTTCCAAGGAGCAGCCGCTCAAAGGGCAGCGTCTGGGCGCCTGCCTGCATGTCACCTGCGAGACGGCGAATCTGTTGCGCGCGCTGAAGGCCGGCGGCGCGGAGGTATTCTGCTGCGCATCGAATCCTCTTTCGACTCAGGACGATGTGGCCGCGGCGCTGGTCAAAGAGTACGGGATTTCGATTTTCGCGATTCATGACGAAGACCGCGATACTTATTACGCGCATTTGCACGCCGTCCTCGATCGAAAGCCGACCATCACCATGGATGACGGCGCGGACCTGGTGAGTCTGCTGCATACCGATTACCGCGCGGCCGCCGAAGAGGTCTTTGCCAGCATGGAGGAGACCACCACCGGCGTTATCCGGCTGCGCGCGATGGAAAAAGATCACGCGCTTCGGATTCCGGTGGTCGCGGTCAACGACGCGCAGACCAAGCATCTGTTTGATAACCGCTACGGCACCGGCCAATCGACCCTCGACGGCATCATCCGCGCAACCGGAGTTCTGATCGCGGGCTCGGTGGTGGTGGTGGGCGGCTATGGATACTGCGGGCGGGGAATCGCGTCACGCGCCCGCGGCCTCGGTGCGGAGGTTATAGTGACCGAAGTCGATCCGATTCGCGCTATTGAGGCGGCGATGGACGGTTTCCGGGTCATGAAAATGGTTGACGCGGCGAAGCTCGGCGACGTGTTCGTGACCGCCACTGGCGACAAGCACGTGCTCGCCTCTCAGCACTTCACCCAGATGAAGGACGGCGCAATCCTCTGCAACTCGGGTCACTTCGATGTTGAAATAGACATGGCTTATCTGACCGACACGGCGCGTGAGGTCGAACGCGAGGTCACGAAGAACGTCGACGCCTATCATATGGCCAACGGCCGTACACTGTATGTGCTCGGACAGGGTCGGCTGGTCAATCTTGCCTGCGCTGAGGGGCATCCGGCGCAGGTGATGGACATGAGCTTTGCCACCCAGGCGCTCGCCTCGGAGTGGGTAGCGAGCAACGACCAGTTACCGGTCAAGGTTCACGATGTGCCGCGCCATATTGAAGAAGACGTCGCCGCGGTCAAGCTTCAGGCGATGGGCATCCGGATCGACACTCTCACTGCCGAGCAGAAGAAGTATCTCGAAAGCTGGGAGAGCGGGACCTGAACGCCAACGCATCCGTCTTTCGGCGGTGCGCTCCCGACAAGCATAACTCCAGATGGCGCGTCGCGGTCCCAATTCGGGCGCGTGTTGCTTAATTCATCCAAATGTATGTGACACAATGGTAGCAGGCTGCGGCAACGCGCCGGCCGAGGGAAAAGCGATGCTGAGTGATATGCGACAAGAGCTTCAGGATTTCGACCAGCGAGCCGAAAAGCTCGGGAGGCGTCTTTGACGTCCCCAGCCTGACCGCGCGCCAGCAGCAGCTTCTCGAACAATCCAGCAAACCCGGTTTTTGGGATCAGAAGGAGGCGGCGCAAGCCGTCCTTCGCGAGCAGGATCAAATCCGCGAGCGGCTGGTCGGCTTCGATCGTCTGAAGAAGCGCCTCGAGGAGGCGCATCTGTTCCTGGAAATGGCCGCCGAGGAAAGCGGCGGCGACGAGGCGCGTGAAGACAACGAGGCCGCGCGCGAAGCGGCCGCCACGCTGAATTCAGCGCGCGAGGAACTACAGCGCCGCGAGTTGGAAGTGATGCTCAGCGGCGAGTTCGACCACCTGGGCGCGATCGTCTCGATTCATCCGGGAGCCGGTGGGATGGAAGCGCAGGATTGGGCGGAGATGCTGCTGCGCTTGTACCTACGATGGGCTGAGCGGCACGGCTACAAGACCGAAATCGCGGATCTTCAACCTGGCGACGGCGCGGGACTCAAGAACGCGACCTTTGAAGTCGATGGCGAATATGCCTACGGCTATCTGCGCGCGGAAGCTGGAATTCATCGGCTGGTCCGAATCTCGCCCTATGATGCGAACGCGCGGCGGCATACGTCGTTCGCGTCGGTGTTCGTGTTTCCGGCAATCGACGACAAAATTGAAGTTACGATCAATCCGGCCGACTTGCGCGTGGATACCTTCCGCGCTTCCGGAGCCGGCGGGCAGCACGTTAACAAGACCGACTCCGCCGTGCGGATGACGCATATTCCCACCGGAATTGTCGTGAGCTGCCAGAACGAGCGCTCACAGCATAAGAATCGCGCGATGGCGATGAAGATTCTGCGCGCACGCCTGTTCGAACTAGAAGAACGCAAGAAGCGCGAAGAGCTCGAGAAATTCAGCAAGGATAAAAAAGACATCGCGTGGGGCAGTCAGATCCGATCCTACGTGCTGCAGCCCTACCGGATGGTCAAGGACCATCGCACTGGAGTCGAGATCGGCAACACCGACGCAGTGCTCGACGGCGCGATCGATCCTTTTATCGAAGCCTACCTGATGGGTGTGCGAAAGGGCGACGCCGACTCGATGGCTTCCTAGCGGCCGCGCGCGCATTGGCGCCGCGCAAGGTTGCGTCGCGCCCGCAGCGCGCGCAAAGTTGCATAACGAAACTCTTGCGCACGGCTTGATAGATGGAGGAATAGCGCATGCTCGACGTATATTTCTGGCCCACGCCGAACGGATACAAGGTCACGATGCTGCTCGAGGAGCTCGGGCTCAAGTACAACGTCGTGCCGGTCAATATCGGAAGAGGCGATCAGTTCAAACCCGAATTTCTGCGCATCAGCCCCAACAACAAGATGCCCGCGCTAATCGATTCGGAAGGACCAGGCGGCAAACCGATCGAGATTTTCGAGTCCGGCGCGATTCTTATCTACCTTGCCGAGAAGCACGGCAGGTACCTGCCTGCCGATACTCGTGGCAAGTACAACGTGCTGCAGTGGCTGATGTTCCAGATGGCGAGCGTGGGCCCGATGCTCGGGCAGGCGCATCACTTCCGCCGCTACGCTCCCGAACAGATCAAGTACGCGATCGACCGCTACACCAACGAGGCGGCACGCATCTACAACGTAATCGATAAGCGCCTCGGCGAAGGCGAGTATCTTGCCGGTGACTACTCGATAGCTGATATCGCCACTTACCCGTGGCTCGTACCGCACAAAATGCAGGGTCAGGATCTAGATCAATATCCGAACCTGAAGCGATGGTACGAGGCGATTCGCATGCGTCCCGCCACTCAGCGCGGATTTGCCGTGATGGCCGACGTGGTGGAAAGGATGCGTCAGCAGGCGCAACAGCCGAGCCAGGACAAGGAATCGTGGAATAATCTTTTCGGAGCGCGCCAGTTCGAGAAGCACTGAGCCGCGCCGAATGCCCGGACGCATCTTTGAGATGACGCCGAGGGCCAGGGGTCGGAATTCTAGCCGCGCGAAACTATCGGCGATTGCGGTCCAGCGCTCCAGTCCACTCGCGCTCGATTTTCGCACGAAGCTCTTCGATCGTGCCATCGTTCCGGATGGTTAAGCTTGCGTGGCGCGCGCGTTGCTCGTCAGACAGTTGCGCGCGAATTCGCGCCTCGATTTCGATCGGTTTCATTCCGCGGTCACGCGCCACGCGTTCGATTACGCGCTGATGCGACGCGGTTACGAGCCAGATTTCGTCGAACAAAGGCATCCAGTTCGCCTCGACCAGGATTGCCGCCTCGATAACGATAGGGCGCGTCTCGCCGCCCGCGCGCATCTCCGCCACCATCTCGTGCATCCGCGCGAGCATCTTTGGATGGACGATGGAGTTGAGCTTTTTGAGCTGCGCCGGATCCCCGAACACGATCGGTCCGAGCTTCCTGCGATCGACGGTGCCGTCGGGTGCAAGGATCTGATTCCCGAATGCCGCCACAACATCGTCGTAAGCGGGACCTCCGGGCGCATAAATCGAGTGGCCCACCTTGTCGGCGTCGAGGCTCGGTGCGCCAAGCTCTGCAAGAATTCTCGCTACCGTGCTCTTGCCCGATCCGATTCCGCCGGTAATTCCAATCATCAGCATCCTGATGGTTCAACTCCAAATGATGGGGGCTCGCCTCACGCTTGCTTTCGGCGCATCGGGTCGCCGCCGCTCCATGATTGCATGTCATACAGATAATTGAAGAAACCGCCGCGCGCGCGCAATTCATCAAAGGTGCCGGCCTCGACTATCGCGCCGTCGCGCAGCACCAGTATTTGGTCTGCGTTGCGGATGGTAGAAAGGCGATGCGCGATCACGAGCGTGGTGCGCCCGCGCATCGCCTGCTCGACCGCCGCCATAACCGCGCTCTCGGTTTCGGTGTCGAGCGCGCTGGTCGGCTCGTCCATGATCAGAATCGGCGCGTTCTTTACCAGCGCTCTTGCGATGGTCAGACGCTGAGCCTCGCCTTCGGAAAGGCTGTGGCCGCCGGGACCGACCGGTTCTTCGATTCCATTCGGGAGTTTTGCGACAACCGGCTCCAGCCGCGCCATCCGGATCGCGCGCTCGACCTCGGCGTCGGTCACCTCGGAATTTCCGAACGCGATATTTTCCCGCATCGTGTCGCCCAGCACCAGCGGCGGCTGCATCACGATCGCGATATTTTTCCGCAGCGACGCAAGCGTTGCGTCGCGAACGTCAGTCCCGTCGACCTTCACCGCGCCATGCAGCGGATCGAAGAAGCGCGCCATCAGCGAAGCCATCGTGGTTTTTCCCGCGCCGCTAGGTCCGACGATCGCGATCCGCTGTCCGGGCTGCGCCTTGAAAGTAACACCGCGCAGGACCGGGCCTGCGCTGTCGTAAGCGAACTCGACATTGTCGAATTCAATCGCACCGCGCACGGGCGAAAGGGCGCGCGCGCCAGGCCGGTCCTTAATTTCCGGATCGAGCGCCAACAGCTCGAGGCATCTCCTTAGCCCGGCCTTCGCGCCCTGGACCTGCCCGTACGTCTGAAAGATCTGATTGATCGGTGCGTACAAGGAGGCGAGATAGGTGATGAAAACGATCAGATCGCCGATCGTGAGCCGCCCCTCCATCACGTGACGCGCGCCGAGATAGATCACGAGCGCGGATCCGATCGCGACCACCACGTTGACGCCGCCGGAATAGAGCGTTTGTACGACGTAGAGGCGCAGGTTCTCTCGCAGGCTTTCAGAGCTTGCGAGCGCGAACTCATCGTTGGCGGATTCCTCCCGGGTGAAAGCCTGCACCACGTGAATGGAGGAGAGCACGCGATGCGCCACGGTGTACATCCGGCTTTCCTTGACCCGCGACGCGCTAGCCAGACGATCGATTCGTCCGCTCACCGGCATGATCATCGCAAACAGCGCGGGAATCACCGCCAGTGCCACGATTGTCAGCACCGCGTCGATCCGCACCATCACGATAAACATTTCGACCAGCAGGACCAGCGATGCGAGGACCGGGAAAAATCCGTTCATCGCGATGGTCTGGACCGAGAACGTGTCATAGGTGACTCGAACCATCAGATCGCCAATCTCGCGGCGCCGATGAAACGACATCGAGAGCCGCTGCAAGTGATCGAACAACCGCGCGCGCAGATCGTTGACCATCAGTTGTCCGGTAGAGATGGTCAGATAATTGTTGAAGACATTGATGACCCCGATAACGAAGTAGATGACTACCAGGCTTGCGCAGGCGGCGCTCAGAAGCTCGAGCGGCGCCATCGCGGGTAGCCATCTGCTCTTGAGCGGCGCGCCGCGCAGCACGTTATCGATGACGATCTTAAGCGGCCAGGGCTTCAACACCTCGGCGGACGAGGCGATCAGAACGCCAGCCACGGCCAGCAGGAAGCGGCCCACGTACGGCCGCATCCGCCGAAGCACCTCGCCGTAGAGCGCCGCCGATTTGGTCATCTGGATTGCCCGTCTAGGCTATGCGGCGAAAGCCGCGCGCCGATGGCCGCGGCTGCATCAGCGGCGGCAGCGACGATTGTGGCGGCGAGTCGTCGCGCGCGCAGGAAGGCAAAGCCGCCGATCACGCACCCGGCAAGAATGACCGCAATCAACGCGTGGTACGCGCTCATGCCCGTGGCGGCAAGCACGACAAAAAGCACCCCCGCGGCGGCCAGCGCGCGGCGTGGAGCGGCGGTGACGCGCCACTTGAGCGCGATACATCCGCGCTCGCGCGCGAGCGCGTTCAGGGACGCTCGGATCATTGGCGGCACGATCGCCTGCAGGTCATATGACTGGTAGCCGTCGGTCCGCGCCACCGCGACGCCGCGGCGCACCAGCGCGCGGCGAATCTCGTCGAGCATCGCCGCTGCACCGACCGTCAGGGCATCTTCCTCGCGCGCGGGCGAGAAAAGCAGCATCCCGGTTCCATCAGGTTGCGGAATTGGCGTGCCCAAATCGGAATCGGGATCCACGCTCCATTTTATCCGTGCGCGTGCGTAGCTGCGGCAGAGCGGGCCGAGCAGGTTCATGATCCAAAGTTGAATCCGTGAAGCAAAGCCCGAAAATCGGGGCGTGACCGGAGCGCGCATCGCCGCGATCGCCGCAGCCGCCAGCGAGATCACGATTCCCGCCGCCCCCAGAACGCCCAGCAATCGGCTTGCCGATCCCAGGGCCAGCAGGATAATCGCGATCGCGAACCACTCGAACGTAAGCGGCAGTTCCGCAGCGATTCCCGCGGACGCGTTTGGATATACCGACTGGAACAAGCCGCGTCCGAATGCACCGTAATAAACCCGCGCACCGCCGAAAATCGATGCGAGAAGACCTGAGCTTCTATACATTCCGTCCGCAGTGGCGTTGCGGAGCGGATAGCCGCGGTAGAGAAGCCCCTCTCCGGCGCCATAGCCGCGCTGCTGCGCGAGATAGGCCCTGATTGCGGCGCGCCGTTGATGCATCACGACAGCGCCAGGAGCGTATGCCAGCAATTCACCGCGTTCCGCGAGACGCCACGACAGATCCACATCATCGCCGGCGGTTACGAAGAGCGGATCGAATCCGCCGACCGCATTGAGCGCGGCCTTGGTCACCGCCATGTTGCAGCCGCATAGTTGGGACAGCCGATCGTCGCCCCCACGCACCTCGTGCGGAATTCCCGGCGCGACCGCCATCGCGGCGGCGTGGGCGCTTGCGATGGTGGGCGCGAAATTCGGTCCTCCAGCGGCGGCCGCGCCGCGGCGCGTGATCGTCTCGACCAGATGATAGAGCCAGTCGCGATCGGCGCGCGCGTCGGCATCCAGGAACGCGACGATTTCGCCGCGCGCCGCGTCGATTCCCGCGTTGCGCGCGGCGCTAAGCCCGCGATGGTCCACGCGGACCATTCGGTTTCCGTCGCGGCTTGCGATTTCGCCAGTCGCATCGGTTGAGCCGTCATCAACTACTATAACTTCGTAATTCGGGTAGTTGAGATCCTCGACTGAGCTGAGACATTCGCCTAGCGTCGTCGCGGCGTTGAAGGCGGGCACGACGATCGAGACCTTTGGCGTTGTCGCAAGCGCGGGCGGCATCGATCCTCGAAACACCTGGCTTAGAGCGTCGAACGCCTGCTTGGGCTTACGTTCGCGGTTCACCAATCCGAAAGCCCAGTCGGTTATCTCGGCGCCGCCGGTATGCCATTCGTCGGTGAACGCGAACACCACAAAACCGGAGAGGCCCAACTCGAACGCCGCGCGCGCCTGCCATGAGAGCAACTCGGCCTGATGCGCTTGGGTGTCACGAATGGTGTCCAGTCCGGTTTCGCTTAAGAGCAATGGACGGTCGCCAGTCGCGGCGAGCAGATGTGTCAGGTATCGGCGATACTCGGACTCCCGGTGCAGGTAGACATTGAACGAGACAAAATCGAGAAAACTGAGGTCCAGATATTCTGCCGAGGGATAATTCGAATAGGTGAAAAGTCCATCAGGGTCTATCTGCTTGCCGATATCGTAAAGCTCGCGAAGAAAGGCGCTGACCTTTGCGGGGCCGTGCCATCTGACAATATCGGAGCGAATTTCATTGCCGAGGCTGTAGGCGAAAACCGCATCCGAGGACTGCTTCATCGCGGTAACGCCGGAGCGAATCGAGTCGCGGATCTCCCGCGTCATCGCGGGCGAGTCCAGGAACGCCATATGAAACGGCCACGGAATCCCGACCATCAGGCGCAGGCCCGCTGAGGCCGCGTCCTCGATCATCCACTTCGGCGGCGCAACGTAGCATCGGAGCAGATTGACCCCGAGCTCACGCATCAGCGCAAAATCGGCGCGTGCCCGCTCCCGCTCGGGATAACGCTCTCCGCGTGAATTGGGTGCGAATGGACCGTAGGAAACGCCGCGCGCGAAAAACTTGTTGTCGCCTTCGTAGAGGTACTTCCCACGCGCAACCAGCCTCGCCATGACCGATGAGCTAAGCGCAATCCTATCGCCCAAGCAACGCAGCCTCCGTCGCCGTCCAAATTACCGAGTCAAGCGCCACGCCTTCGGCGGTTCTGAAAGCGCGCATGAGCGAATCCGACAAGCAGAGCCTGTTTGACGCGGCCGCCAGCCGTATCCGGTGATGCGTCGAACGTCATCCCACCCTGTTGCTGATATGGCGCATGGCGGCGCGCGGTTGTGCCGCCGGAAAATCTGGACGGAGAAGATGGACGCGTCGCCGGAGTCATGCGAAAGATATCCGACGCCCAGGTGAGCGTGCTCGAGCGGCTAACGCTGGCCGATCTAATTGATACCCAGGCGCCCGGAAAAAATGCACGAACCCGAATCTAGATTCACAGACGTAAACGGCATCAAACTCCACTATCTCGATTGGGGCGGGAATGGCGATCCGATAATTATTCTGCATGCGACCGGATTCTTCGGCCGGCTGTATCGCCCATTCGCGACCAAATTCACCTCGATCGGCCACGTCTTCACCCTGGACCAGCGCGGCCATGGCGACAGCGGCTCAGCCAACAGCCTCGCTGATTACGATTGGGCGCGAACCATGGCCGATCTCGGCGGATTTATCGATCGCATGGGGTTTACGCGGGTGCGCGCGTTCGGCCATTCCGCCGGCGCCACCGCGATCGGCTCTCTCGCCTACGAGCGGCCCGGCTTGATCGCGCGCGCGGTGCTCGCCGAGCCGGTGATCTTCGAGTCGCCTTCAGCGCCGGAACTCGGATGGCGCAACCCGTTCGTCGAGCGCACGCTCAAGCGCAAGCGCGTGTTCGACAGCGTCAATGCAATGTTTGCTAACTTCGAGCACAAGCCTCCGTATGACACCTGGCGCAGTGATATCCTGCGGGACTATTGTAAATTCGGGACGCGAATCAACGCAGATGGCAAGCGCGAGTTGAAATGCACGCCCGAGGTTGAGGCGCAAATCTATCGAACTTCGCGCGACTTTGATGGTCTGGGCAGAATCCTACGCGCTGACACTCCGATGCTGGTGATGTTCGGCGATCGCAGCGACTCACTGGCGGCCTCTATCGCGGACAAGGTTGCGGCCGGCCTGAAAAATGGGCGCGTGATGGTCATGCCCGGCGCGGGCCATTTCCTGCCGATGGAGCAGCCCGAGAAGGTGGCGGAAATCGCGATCGAATTCCTGTCGCGTAAGTAGGAGGGCTTGGTAGATTCGCGCTCGTCACACCAATCCGTGAATCTTCGCGAACGGGTCCCATCCCGCGTCGCGATGCCATTCATACTCCATCCGAACCGCGATTCGCTCGGCGGTCTCCTGTCCCCACCACTTCGCGATAATCGCAAGCGTCATGTCGATTCCCGCCGACACGCCGGACGAGGTGAAGAAGCTGCCGTCCTCGACCCATCGCGCCTCGCGGATCCAGTGAGCTTTCGGCGCTTGTTCAGCCACCCATTTGAAGACGAATTTATTGCTTGTCGCGCGGCGCCCGTCGAGCAATCCGGCTCGCGCCAGCAGCGCCGCGCCGGTGCATACCGAGGCCACTAGTTCCGTCGCCGCAGCGCGCTCGCGTAGCCATTCGAGCATCCGCTGATTGTTGACTTCGTCGCGCGTGCCCATTCCGCCAGGAACCAGAAACAAATCGAGTTTTGGACAATCGGAAAAGCTGAAGTCAGTCTGGGTTCGCGGCCCCTGTCGGCTCGCAACCGCGCCTCCCGATTCGGCAACAGTCAGGACGTCGCAATGTCCGCTCTCGTGCAGCATCCCAAATGCTTCGAGAGGACCGAATACGTCGAGCAGTTCAAAGCCGGGGAACAGGACCACCGCAATCGTGCGATGCTTAGGCATAAACGGGGTACTCCGGCGGCGCGTAGATCAGCAGGACTCAAGCAGCGCGCGCGCCTCGTCACTATAGCCGCCGTCGCGATCGTAGAGAACGAGCGGCGGCTCGATCACGACCTCTGCGCCGGCGCCGGAGCGCGCCTCAATCAACACCGCCGCAGCGGGAAGATCGACGCGCGCATGGACGAAGCGGATGCGCTTGGGTTCGAGCCGGTTCGCGCGCATCGTGGCAATAAGCTCAGCCAATCGCGACGCCGCAAAGACGAATGCCGCCCGCCCGCCATTACGGGCGAAGCGCCGCGCCGCGCGCACAAAATCGTCGATCGTCGCCTCGCTCTCGCCGCGAGCGACTCGCCGCGAATGGTGGGGGCTTTCGCGCCCGCGACGAAGCGCGAAGAAAGGCGGATTCGCGGTCACCAGGTCGAAGCTGTTTGGCTCCAGATCCGCAATTTTGCGCGCTCGCAGATCGGCGCAAATCGAGCGAACGTTCTTAACACCGTTTAACGCCGCGTTGCGCGAAACGATAGCGGCCATATCCGGCTGTATCTCTACCGCGGTCACCTCGCGCACCCGATGCAGCGCCGCGATCGTTAGAGCGATAACGCCGCATCCCGCACCCAAATCGAGCACCGCATCGCGCGGCTTTACGCTTGCGAACCGCGCCAGCAGGATCGCCTCAACTGAGAAGCGGTACCCCAAGCGCGGCTGTATCAATCGGATTTTGCCCGACAGGATTGCGTCCAGCGATTCGCCGCCCGATACTTGATCCATGGATGCGGCCGAGAAGGGACAGCGCTACGCGCGGATTTTCCGCAAAGCCGGCCTTCACCTCGGCAAGGGCAACATAGCGCTGGCGGTCGCCGCGCTGAAGGAAGGGCTCGCACTCGCGCAGGAGCTTGGCGATCATACGATGGCTGCGCGTTTCGATGCGGACATAAAGTCCGCGCTGGGCGTGGATAATCCGTCCAAACGCCGTTTGTAAATACTTTCAGACAGATTTCTCGCCTGAGCGGCCTTGACGAATCGAAGTCCGTGCTTAGCTTTGTTCGTGAAGGGTCGCCGCGTCGCAACGCAAGACCCGGAGAAAAAATATCAGCCGGAATCAATCAATTTCGGCAGGAGGTTTCGATTGGACATGGAATTGAGAATGGATGGTTACACTCCGAACGGACTGTTGTACGGCGGATGGAACCGGCTGTGGAACGAACTGGGACGTGAGATGGAACGCTCTGGCGAGGGAAGCCTGTCGCCGCGCGCCGAGGTAGTCGAGGACGGCGAGGGTTACCATTTCAGCTTCGAAATGCCGGGACTTAAGGCCGGTTCGATGGATGTGCAGATTGAGGACGGAGCTCTGATTGTCGAGGCCGACCGCGAACGCGCCGAGTGGCCGAAGGAATCGACGACTCGGGTGTCGGAGCGCAGCTATGGCAAGCTCCATCGCGCGTTCGAGCTGCCCGACGACGCGCGTAACGAGGACATCCACGCATCGTATCGCGACGGTATCCTCAGCGTGATGGTTCCGAAACGCCCCGAGAGCAAGCCGCTCAAGGTGAAGGTGGAATTCGCTAACTAACCCTAACCCCGTACCCGGCGGCGCATTCGATTGCGCCGCCGTACTCTTTTGCGGGGGGAACCCGTCGCTCGCGACGGAAGGACGGACCGAATGACAGCAACGTGGGTGATCGTAGTAATTATCCTGGCGATCATCGTGTGGGCGGTTGTCGCGTACAATTCGCTGGTCCGCCTACGCAACCAGGTTGACAACGCATGGCGCCAGATCGACGTTCAGTTGAAGCGCCGTCACGATCTAATTCCCAATCTCGTGGAAGCCGTTAAAGGCTACATGCAGTTCGAGCGCGATACGCTGACTCAGGTAGTGGAGGCGCGCGCGAAAGCGGTAGCGGCGCCGGATCAGACATCGCGGATCGCCGCGGAAAATCAGCTCACCGCGGGCCTCGTCAAATTGCTTGCCGTGATGGAGAATTATCCGCAACTTAAATCCGATCAAAGCGTTCTCAAACTCCAGGAGGAATTGACCACCACCGAGAATCAGATCGCGTTCTCGCGTCAGGCCTACAATGACGTGGTGCTGGGGCTCAACACGCGAATTGAGACCTTCCCCTCCAATCTGATCGCGAACAACTTCGGTTTTCATCCGGCGGAGTATTTCAAGGGCGCGCCCGAGGACCAGGCGGTGCCTAAAGTTGATCTGTCAATGAGCTCGCCATCGTCGCCTTCCACTAGCGCGCAGGGTGGCGCTTCGCGCTAACGCGGCAAGCGACGGAGCAACGATGCAGGCGCACCGCGATTTTCGCGCGCTCGAGAGCGTCAATCGCCGCCAGACCGGCATCCTTGTTGCCGTGATGCTGATGCTGCTGGTGGTGCTAGGCTTCCTGCTCGATCTTTGGATTGGCGCGTTTGCGATCGTCAATGGGCATCTGGCCGGTTTCCCGGTTCTGACCTGCGCCGCATTGGCGTTCGGGTCGGTCCAGGCGCTGATCTCCTATTATGGCGGCGCATCGCTGGTGCTGATGTCGGTGCATGCGCGCCCGCTCGATCCTGACTCGGTTCAGCATCAAACAGTGCTCGACGTCATCAACGAAATGTCGATTGCGTCGCGCCTGCCAGTGCCAAAAGCCTATGTCATCGAGGATCCATCGCCGAACGCGTTCGCGACCGGCCGCGATCCCTCGCACTCGGTGCTGTGCGTCACGCAGGGGCTCATCGATCAAATGGATCGCGAAGAGCTGCAGGGTGTTGTCGGGCACGAGATGTCGCATATCGCGGATTACGACATCCGCACCATGACGATGGTTGCAGTGATGGTTGGTGGAATCGCGATGCTGAGCGATTTCCTGTTCCGAATAATGTTCTTTACCGGAGGACGCGGCGGCCGCCGTTCCGGCAATTCAAGCGAAGGCGGCGGCGCGGGATTGCTGATCGGGGTTGCGGTTATCGTGCTCGCCGCGATCGCGCCGATTATCGCGCAGTTGGTCGCGATGGCGGTGTCGCGGCAGCGCGAATACCTGGCCGATGCTTCCTCGGTCGAGTTCACTCGAAACCCGCGCGCGCTGCTCCGCGCTCTTCAGAAGATCGCGCAGGTCGAATCGCCGCTGAAAGAAGGCACTGCCGGCACCGCGCATCTGTTTATCGTCAACCCTCGCGAGAGCGCGACCGGCGATGACGAGGGCGGCTTCTTCGAAAATCTTTTCTCCACTCATCCGCCGCTCGGAAAAAGAATCGAACGGCTGCAGGCGATAGCCGGCGCTTCCGCAGCGCCAGCAGCAACGTCGCTAAGCGCGAGTTGAGCTTCGCGCGCGATGGTCATGCCGGCGCCGTTGTCTGCCCTGCAAGCGCGAGATAGCCTCTGCCGGTGCGCAATCCCCCCGCCGTCGAACGTATCCTGAATCGAGTAGTTGAGCGCGTCGGGCGCGTGCGTGGCGTGCAGGCGATCGTGCTCGGCGGTTCGCGCGCGCGTGGCAGCGCGGACGAGCACTCGGACATCGACCTCGGCCTCTATTATGACGACCGCCGTCCATTCCGAATTCCCGAACTCGCTCGCGCGGCACGCGATCTCGACGACCGCGGATTGCCTGGCCTGGTGACACCGTTCGGCGGATGGGGCCCCGGCGTTAATGGCGGCGGATGGCTCATGATCGACGGGATGCACGTTGATTTTCTTTATCGCGAGCTAGGCGCGGTGAGGCGTGCAATTAACGAGTGCCGCGCGGGCCACGTGAAAGTCGTCTATCAGCTCGGCCATCCGATGGGATTCCACAACCAGATCTATCCCGGCGAGGTGCACTTTTGCGTTCCGCTGATGGAGCGCGGCGCCGCGATATCCAAGCTCAAGCCGCTGATTGCGCCTTATCCGAAAGCGATGCGAATCGCGATGGTGCGGAAACATCTGCACGACGCCGCTTTCGAGCTTGCGATTGCCGACAAGCCCGCTTTCCGTGGGGATGTGATGTACACGACCGCATGCCTGGTGCGCGCCGCGGGATTTATGACGATGGTTGTGTACGCGCTGAATCGACGCTGGCTGATAAACGAGAAGGGCGCGCTCCTTGGGCTCGATAAATTCCGCATCCTGCCGCGTGACTTCCGCCGATCGATCGAGCGTGTTCTGGCGCAGCCCGGCGAATCATCGCGCGCGCTTAAGCGCAGCATTGCCGCGATGCAGGCGCTGTGCGCGCGGATGCGCGCGATCGCGGCCAGGCATGGAATAGAGCTTATCGATTCCGCTGCTTGAGCGCTCGCTCGATTTCGCGCCGCGAAGATTTGCGCGCGATCGCCGCGCGTTTGTCGTAATTGTGCTTGCCTTTGGCAAGCGCGATCTCGACCTTCGCGCGTCCGTCCTTGAAATAAATCTTAAGCGGGATGATCGAGTAGCCGCGCTCGCGCACGCGGCCCCATAGCCGGTCGATCTCGCGGCGATGGAGCAGGAGCTTGCGCGCTCGCGTCTCGGCGTGGCTGAACTGCCCCGCCGGCGCATACGCACCGATATGGACCCCGCTCAGGAACGCCTCGCCATTCTTCACCCGCACGTAGCTGTCGCGGAGATTGGCTTTGTGGGCGCGCAGCGACTTGACCTCAGTGCCGGTCAACACCATCCCGGCTTCGAACGTGTCTTCGACGAAGAAATCGTGCCTAGCCTTGCGGTTCTCCGCCACCAGGTGGAGAGATCCACTTTTGCGGCGCGCGGGCTTTGAATTATCTGGCGCCATCGCGGATCGAAGTGTAGCGACGCTTTGCCGGCGACATAAGGGTGCCGCGTCCGAGTTGCGAGATTTCGGCGCGAGCCTTAAATTGAAAGTGTAACCGTTTAACTGACGACTGACCTTGATGATAGCGCGCCAGATGTATGGGGGCGAACCGGATTCGACGGAGTCACAAGGGCCATGGTCGCACGCCGGGCACCGCTGGCCCGTAAAACAAGCGGACTGCGAAATTTACCCGCAGACAATAACGGTTACGCTCTGGCGGCCTAAGGGCCGCTAGCGTCCCGCCGCTGCTCGCCCATGGCAGCGGGCCGGGGCGTCATTTGGTGGGCTAGGGTGCCGCGGTTGGCAGCTTGAGCGGCGGCCCGAAACTTCAAGCGGCTGGCCTTGAGGAAGCCCGTCCGCGGGCGGCTTCGAGGCGAGAAAAAATCGCGGACTAAGCGTGTAGTGGCCATCGCCGGAGAGTCTTCGGACGGGGGTTCAATTCCCCCCGCCTCCACCACTTCGCAATCCAGCCCCGTATCGTGACGTGCAGAAAGCTTATGTCAGACACTGGTTTCTGTATTTTTCTTGTCCATTCCCGTCCAACCAAATCTTTTGACAGTTACCCCCGGCTGGGGGTAATTTTGGGGGTAACTCGCTAAAAGGGTGGGGTAACTTTATGGCACCCGGTCGACTTACCGACAAGGCCATCCGCAACGCGAAGCCGGGGCCGAAGCCGTACAAGAAGGCGGACGCCTTGGGGCTCTATCTGCTTGTCTCTCCGGTCGGGGGAAAATGGTGGCGCCTCAAGTATCGTTTCGGCGGCAAGGAAAATTCGCTGTCCCTCGGCACCTACCCCGCTACCAGCCTCAAGCAGGCCCGCGAGAAGCGTGACGCGGCGCGCAAGCTGATTGAGGCGGGGATCGATCCTTCCACCCATCGCAAAATCGAAAAGGCGAAGCGCGGGGCCGATACCTTTGAGGGCGTGGCACGCGAATGGTTGGAGAAATTTTCCGGCGCCTGGGCGGTATCTCATGCCGAGACGGTACGGCGCCGTCTCGAGCGGGATATTTTCCCGTGGCTGGGCGGCCGCCCGGCTTGCGGGATTGCGCCCGCTGAATTGCTTACGGTTCTGAGAAGGATTGAATCGCGCGGCGCGCTCGAAACCGCGCATCGGGTAAAGCAGGTATGCGGACAGGTGTTCCGTTTTGCCGTTGCCACCGGACGCGCGGAGCGAGATCCTTCGGCGGACCTGCGCGGTGCGCTGCCACCCGTCAAGGAAAAGCATCACGCGGCGCTGACCAAGCCTGCCGACGTGGGTGCCCTGTTGCGCGCGATCGACGGATACAAGGGATCGTTCGTCGTGCGATGTGCGCTGCGTCTTGCGCCGTTGGTTTTCGTGCGCCCCGGCGAATTGCGCAAGGCTGAATGGAGCGAATTCGACATTGACGGCGCGACATGGCACATCCCGCCCGAGCGGATGAAGATGCGGCGCGAGCATATTGTCCCGCTCTCGCGGCAGTCGCTCGGAATTTTGCACGAGCTTCATCCTTTGACTGGCGCTGGTCGATACGTTTTTCCATCCGCGCGGACAACCTTGCGCCCGATGAGTGAGGTTGCGGTTTTGGCCGCGCTCCGGCGGATGAACTACTCGCGCGACGAAATGACAGCGCATGGCTTCCGCACGATCGCGAGCACGATGTTAAACGAAATGGGCTTCCCCGCCGACGCGATTGAGCGCCAGCTCGCCCACGGGGAGCCAAACGCTGTGCGAGACGCTTACAACCGGGCGGAGCACTTAGCCTTACGCCGCGCGATGATGCAGCAGTGGGCCGATTATTTGGATAAGCTCGCGTCTGAAGTTAAGGTGGTTCCAATCCGGGCGAGCGCGTGATGGTTGGCTTGGTTCGTCGGCCGTGTTTGCGTATGTAGCGCCGCGCCTGAATTTCGCTTACGGACAGCGCTCGGGCGATCTCCTGAATAGTCTTGCCTGCACGGGCCATCGCGATGGCTTCGGCCTCTTTGTTCCGAAGCTTGCGGACCCGTAATGCCGTTGCGCATTTGCGCGAGCACCCGGGCTGATCGTTGCGTACAGCGAAAAAGAAGCGGTCGCAGCATGGACATCGCCCGATCCGCTTCGCTTCAATCCCGTTAATCACCTGCACGAAATTTCCGAACGGGTCACCGAGTGACTTTAGAGCGACGCGATCTGCGGCGATGCTAACTTGCGTGAACGACTGACAGGAGACGACATAAGGGGGCGTCTCAGGCGGCAGTGGTAAACCGGCGTAATAGTCGAGAACGCCGATCACATTGTCGGTAAGGTCGGCGATTGTTTTTCCATATAGATCCGCGTCAAGCCCGGTACTGGTCGCCTGCGTTAAGAACGCGCGCAGTAGCTGCGCCGGAAAAGTGTCAGTCTCCTGCTCCAGCTCCATGAATTCCCGGATACCCGTTAACGCTTTACGGGTACGGCTTTCACGTTGCGGCAGTCGGTAAGGGACGCCACGCACGAGAGGGGAAGCCACGTTCGCAAAATCAAGCCACGGCCTGAGCGCGACGTAACGCTTGACCGGATGGTCGTTTATCCGCGTTACAGTCTGGTCGCCTGTAACGCTTAGTGTGGTTTTTTTCTTTGAAACTGCGTGCCGTTTTCTGTGCTGATCAGCTCGCAATGATTTGAGTTTTAGCGGCATACTCAGTGCAACTTAGTGCGATTCGTCAGTTATTACAAGCGCTACAGAGGTAACCGAGATGGAGAAACTTTTGTCATTCGAGCAAGCCGCCGAGATCACCGGAATTAAGATTCCAACTTGGCGCGCTTGGGCGAACGCGCGCAAATTCCCGATCGTTCGCCTAGGACGACGAATCAAGATACGCGAGTCGGACCTACAGAAACTCATCGAAAATGGGATCATCCCCGGGCGCGCGGCGTGATGACCGCTATGGCTACGTCCAAACCTCGCGACCGCGAGCCAATCGATCCGCGAGCTCTTCTTCGTCTGCGACAAGTGCTTGCGTTAGTGCCGGTGAGCACGTCGACGTGGTGGGCCGGCGTCAAATCTGGTCGCTTTCCGAAGCCGATTAAAATTGGGCCGATGACGACGGCGTGGCGAGCATCCGAAATTCTCGCGTTGATTGACTCGCTCCCCGCCGCTGCGTCGCGGCCGAATATTCACGTCGCGCGTCGATGATGACTTGAAGTTTATAGAAGTTGGGAGCGCCCGCTGCCAGGCGAGCGCTCTCGTTGGTGGAGGTTCTAATGCGGTATGACGATTACACTCATCCCGTTTCTTTCACAAGAAGCTCCGCGATCACCGTAAAACGTTCTCCACACTGGGCGAGAGGTACGACCCCGCCCAGGGGAACGAGACGCGCATACAAGGACCCCGGGGGCCTGTTAAGTGCGGATGAAATCCTCAGCCGCTGGAACCAGGGACATCCCGGGACCCCCGTTACGCTCGAAGGGCTCGCCGCCCTACTGGGTATACGAGGTCATCATCGATCTACACATCATCAGACTCAGCGGACAAAGCTGCGCGCAAAGCTAACCGGAAGGATTCGCTCGTGACCTTTGACGAAATTCTCTCGCGACTCACTAACGTCAAACCCGGCGGCGACGACAAAACCACGGCGCGATGCCCGGCGCACGACGATCACGCAAACTCACTTTCCATCGCGAAGAGCGGTGACGGCAAACTTTTACTTAAATGCTTCGCGGGCTGCACCGTCGAAGGCATCTGCACGGTGCTGAACATCGACGTGAGAGACCTGTTTCCGGCGCCGAAGCGGGCGAAGCGCACGCGCACGGCGATCGCGAGCACCACGCCAGCTGAAACAGGCTGGACGTTCGTTTCACCAGTGCCCGAGAACGCGCCGGATCCTGACGTTGCCGCGAAGCACGTCTATTCAAAAATCATCGAAAAGGGCGGCGATGCGTGGCGATTTGATTATTTGGATCTTGCTGGTCAACGGCTCTTTTGCGTTTTCCGATTCGAACCGCCAGGCGCTCCGAAAGAGATTCGCCCCCTAAGCCTCTGGCACGACCGCAAGACCGGTTCGCTGTGTTGGCTGGCTAAATGGCCGCCCGCGCCGCTACCGCTTTACGGTCTCGATAAGCTGGCCGAATCGCCATCGCTACCTGTCTTGCTTGGTGAGGGCGAGCTGAAGACCGACCGCGCAGGTGAACTCCTCGGCGCGAAATATGTTGTAGCGAGTCTGCCGTCCGGCGCGAGCGCGGTTGAGAAAGTCGATCTGAGCTTGCTCGACGGCCGCCGCGTGATCGCGTGGCCCGATTATGATGCCCCCGGCTTCTCCGCGATGGTGTCTGCTGCGCGCAAGCTTGAGCAGCTCCAGATTGCACGCGACGGGCATATCAGCCATTCGGTCGAGATCGTGAAACCCGACCTCACGTGGCCCAAAGGGTATGACATCGGCGACCTCATCGACGCGGGTTGGGATAAGGCGCGGCTGCTCGAATTCATCGAGCAAAACTCGGTCGGAGTTGACGCCTTCGAGCAGATCGCCCGCGAGCGGTTCGGAAATTCCGCGCCTACTGTCGCGGCTCCTGAAATCGCGCGCCTTGCTGCGCTATCTCCGATTCTTTATGAGCAGGAGCGCAAAGATGCCGCGAGGCGCTTGGGTGTGCGCGCTACGGTACTCGACGGCGAAGTCGAGCGCGCCCGGCCAAAGGAGGCAAATGCCGATACACAGTCGGTGCCGCAATGGGTACCACCCGCCGAGATTGCTAGTGAGCTGGTCGATGGGCGCGAGCTGTTAACCGAATTAATTGGCGCGATCCGGAAGTTCGTGATGCTCGACGAAAGCGCGGCGTTGGTAACCGGTCTCTGGGTTCTTTTTACCTGGATCTTCGAACAAGTCGCTGAGACGAATGTTTACCTGCACGTAATTTCGCCGACGGCCGCCTGCGGCAAGAGCACGCTGCTCAAGGTGCTTAAGCACCTAACGCGTTCGGGATGGCTCCTTTCGCGCCTCAGTCCGAGCGCTTTTTCACGCACCCTCGGGAGCGAACGCCGAACACTCTTGCTTGATGAAGCTGACGCGTTTTTGAACGAAAATGAGGCGATGCGCAACCTGCTGGACGGTGCCAGCGATCCCGATACCGCGACCGTGTCGTTCTCAGTCAAACGTGGCGACGATTGGACCCCCGTGGAATTAAACGTGTTTGTACCAATCGCTATCGCAAGTATTGGTGCCCTGCGGAAAATGCAGACTGTTGAAAGCCGCTCCATCCCGATTCGTCTAAAGCGCGCGACCCGTGCCGAGCTCCAGAGCATCGCTAAAGGGCGCCGTCGCGAGCTGCAGGCCGCGCTCGCGCCGATCGCGGCGAAGTGCGCACGCTGGGCGTCCGACAACGTAGAAAAATTGGTTGGTGTTCGGCCGGAGATGCCCGATTCGCTATCCGGACGCGAGCAGGATAAGTGGGAGCCGCTGATTTTGGTGGCCGACCAATGCGGCCGCGACCAGCAAGCCCGCGCTGTGGCGGAAGCTGTGGCAGGCGCTTCCAGTGACGCCCAATCTCTTTCGGAGCTATTGCTCGCTGATGTGAAGGCCTTGTTCGAGAAGAAGGACGAGAAGACTGGTCGGACTCCTGAAGAGCTCGGGTCAGTCGTCATCTGCCAAGCTCTAGCCGAATGTGAGGACCGACCGTGGGGCGAATTCAGAAAAGAGGGGAAGCCAATTACCCCGCGCCAATTAGCGAGGCGGCTCCGCGATTTCGGGCTAAGACCGGGGACCATACGGCTTGGCGAAAAGAACACGCCTAAAGGGTACAAGTTGGCCGACCTGAAGGATGTTTTTGATCGCTATTCGCCCATAATCGCCGATCCTATCCGCCACAGCGCCACAACCGTTGCGGCCGTAGGCGAAAGTGGCACTTTTGAATCCGCCACAGGGAACGAATGTGGCGGATCGGAAAAGGGCATTTCGTCCTACGGAGAGAACGAGTGTGGCGTTGTGGCGGATAGAAAGGCGGAAAATAGTGAAGATCAAGAAATTTCAGACCTCGAAGAGGCTGAAATTGATCCGGGGGATCGATCCGACGCCGGCACGGAAGAGGCGGAAATTGACCGGCTCGCGGCTGCGGACGCCGATCGCGAGGATTATTAAATGACGGCTGAAGAACTAGTCGCTTCTTTCCGTGAACGGGGCATCCGGCTGATTGCCAATCCACCTATACTAAGCGTGGAGCCCGCCTCTAAGCTGACCGACATCGATCGCACGGCGATCCGGCAGGCCAAGCACGAGCTTTTGCAGTTGCTCGTCCCGACCAAAGTTATCGAAGCAACTTTTAGGACCGCAAGTGTGCCCGCATGTCGCACCGTTGAATTCCCACCGTGTCCGATTTGCGGGGAAACCCGTTACTGGCTGAGTCGCGGCGGCTTAGTCCGCTGTGGAACCAAACGCTGCACCAGTGCCGCACGGTTCCAGCTAATTAGCCTTGAAATCCAGGCGGTGAATTAAGCTTAGCGCTCACAATGGGCGGTGCCGCCGGAAAGATAAAGCGCATTAGCGCCTACAAGAAAATCAGTAAAAAAATCATGGCCCAATAGAAAATCACTAAAGAAAAAGCCCGCCGACTGTTGCGCGGCCGGCGGGCAAAAAGGAGAGAAATATGGCAAAGCGGATATAAAACCCGCCGAACAAACAAGGGCAACCCCCGCGAGAGCATCCGTTCGATGTCGTTTGCCGTCTAGCCGATATCGAGGGATGTCCAGCGCGGGAGGGTAACGGGTGGATCACAGTCGTCGATCCCGGCGCCTGGCAACACCTCGTCAGGATGGCGGGGCTGGCCGCCGGAAACGTTTCCGCCGTAATCCTGCAAGGCCGCGATAGCGAAGGGGTATCCCGCATCAT
>JASHOJ010000333.1 GCA_030041155.1 Candidatus Binataceae bacterium
GCCTGAATCTCGGCGGCTGAATCAGAGATCCAGTTCTGCACGGTCTGCTTGTCGGAAAGCGGGCCGCCGAATGTCTGCCGATTTATCGCCCGCTCGACCATCAGCTCGAACGCGCGCTGCGCCTGCCCCAGCCATCGCATACAGTGGAAAATTCGCCCCGGACCGAGCCGCTTCTGCGCGATCTTAAACGCCTGTCCGCGCGGTCCCAAGAGATTCGTAAGCGGCACGCGCGCGTCATTGAAGCGTACTTCGCAGTGTCCGCCCGCGGTCTCGCCCATCACCGGGATCACGCGTTCGATCTTGAACCCCGGAGTGTCGGTCGGAACGATTATCATGCTGAATTTTTCGTAGGTTGAGGCGTTCGGTTCGGTCACGCACATGACGGTGGTGTACGCGGCGTGATTCGCGCCGCTTGAAAACCATTTGTGCCCGTTGATTACCCATTCGTCGCCGTGCTGCTCCGCATGGGTGCGCAACCCGGTCGGATCCGCGCCCGAGACCTCAGGCTCCGTCATCGAAAAGCACGGATAGATGTCGCCGCTGACCAGCGGCGCGAGCCATCGCTTTTGCTGCTCCGGGCTGCCGTACATATGGAGCATCGTGGCGTCCTGCGCGGAATGAGTGCCGAGTCCCGCCATCGCGAATTCGCTCCGGCCAACCAGTTCGTTGACAAAAACATAGGGCATGAACGGCAGCCCTCCGCCGCCGATCTCTTTGGGCAGGCCGAGCGCCCACAGACCGCGCTCCTTGGCTTTCGCCTGGATCGACTTCATCACGCGGCTGCCCGGCTCGTCGTGCTTCAGCAGGACGGCTTCATTCGGGTAGATGAATTCGTCGAGGAAATTGGAAATCTTGCCGCGCAGATCCTGAATTTCCGGGCTGCCTTCGAGTTCGGATACGCTCTGCATCGAATTTCATCTCCTGCTTAATGATTGATGCGCTGCCAATCTGGGCGCGCGCGCGGCGCAAGTTCACTACTATCGCCGCGAGTATCGCGATGTCCAATGGTACCAGACCTAGCTTGCCAGCGGCGGGCGAGAGGATTGGCGCGCGACCCGCGGTGAAGACAGGATAGCGGTGCCGGGGCTATAGCGCCTCAACAGGTGATGCTAACAGATAGTTGATAAATGCTGACTGACCGGTCAGATAGCCAAAAGACGATTTTCGCTCACAAATCGTTTATACGCGCTTCTTTAACCCGTCCTGGTACTGGATACCGGTTTGCCGTTGTCAACGGCAGGAAGGGCCGTTTCCGTGCGAATGAGAGCCATTTCTGAACCCATCGCGATCCCGAAAATCGCCTCCGGCTGTAAACCCGGCAATTTGGTCGTGATGATTGCCTATTTTTTGTGCAATCGCGTTGATGACATGGATGCGGTCGTGCGCCGTCATTTGACATCGCGGCAATGCTGCGGTCGAATGCGCCCAGTAGGAGTCCGATGCGCTACAACGTGTTGTCCGATATCAAGGTCGTTGACCTGACCCATTTCATGGCCGGACCATATGCGACCAAGCTGCTTTCCGATTACGGCGCGCAGGTAATCAAGGTCGAACCGCCGGCGGGTGAGGGCGGCCGCCACGCTGGCTTTCGAACCCATAGCGGCAATCACGCCGATCGCGGGCCGCTGTTCGCGTTTCTCAACACCAACAAGCTCGGCATCACGCTGGATCTGAAGCACGAGCGCGGGCGCGCCCTGATGATGGAGCTTCTGCGCGACGCCGATCTGCTGGTCGAAAATTTTGCGCCGGGTACGCTTGTGCGGCTCGGACTCGATCCCGACGAGATTCTGGCGCGATTTCCGCGATTATCGATCGTCTCGATCTCAAACTTCGGCCAGGGGGGCGGTGAAAAGGACGGATTGCTCAACGACCTGACGCTCTATGCGCGCGGCGGATGGACGTTTCCGGTCGGCGAACCTGCGCGCGAGCCGCTTACGCCTCCGGGCTCGCTCATCCAGTACGTGGGCGGGCTGTACGGCGCAATTGGGGCGATGCAGGCGATTCTCGCGCGCAACCATCGCGCGGCTGGGGGTCAGCACGTCGACATTTCGTTGCTGGAGGCGGCGGTTGCGACGATGATCTATGAAACCGTTTCTTTTCAGTACAGCGGAGTCCTAAGATCGCGTGCCGGCCGCAGGTTTGCAATCGGCCCGTTTTTGATCGCGACCATGAAATGCCGCGACGGCTACGCAGGACTGCAGAACGTCACCGACAAGCAGTTCGAGGGCTTGTGCGATTTGATGGAGCGGCGCGAGCTGATTTCCGACCCGCGTTTTTCCACCGCCCTTAAGCGGATGACCAATAACGACGCGCTGCTCGAAATCGTCGCGGATTTCTTTCTCAAGCACGATCGCGCGTGGCTTTATCATGAGGGGCAGCGCCGCGCCGTGGTGCTGGCGCCGATTCCCAGCGTCGCGGAAGTGCTCGAATGGGAGCAGACGCGCGCCCGTAACTTTTTCGAAACTATCGAAGATCCGGTTCTCGGTTCGCTGCGTATTCCGGGCGCATCGCTGCGCTTCGGGTCGAATCGGCCCGAACCTACGCGTCCAGCGCCGCGGTTGGGAGAGCATAACCGCGAAGTGCTCGGCCGGCTCGGAATCGGAGCGACTGGGCTGGAAACTCTCGCGAAGGATCGAGTTATCGTCGGAGCACCATGAGCGCATCACTGGACAAAAATACTCGCGTGCTTGATCTGTCGATGGGATGGGCCGGGCCGCTGGCTGGCCAGATGCTGGCGGAGATGGGCGCCGAGGTCATCAAGATCGAGGACACCCACTACTTTGATTGGTGGCGCGGATCGCTCTCGATGGCGGCGCCGGAGATGCAGCCGATCGAGCGATCGGCGCCCCACAACACCGCCAATCGAGGAAAGCTCGGGGTTACGCTTGACCTGCTGCATCCGCGCGGCGTCGAACTCGTAAAGCGGATGGTCGCGCGGGCGGATGTCTTGGTCGAAAACTACAGCGCCGGCGTGATGAAGCGCTTCGGCCTCGATTATCCGGTGCTGGCGCCGCTTAACCCGCGACTGATCATGTTATCGATGCCGTCGTTCGGGTACGGCGGTCCTGAGAGCGGGTTCCGCGGCTACGGCAACACGGTTGAGGCGGTGGCGGGAGTGACCGGGTTGACGCGCTACCATGACAACGATCAACCGTACACGCTTTCCAACGCGCTCGGCGATCCGGTCAGCGGCCTTACTGGCACGTTCGCTGTTCTGGCGGCCCTTCACGAACGCGATCGGACCGGCAAGGGTCAGTGGATAGAGCTTGCGCAGGTGGAGGGCGTCATCCCGATGCTTGCGGAGCCGATGCTTGAATATCAACTGACCGGAGAAATCCAGAAGCCGCGCGGAAATCGTCGTCCCGACTATGCTCCGCATGGGATTTATCGATGTGCCGGCGACGAGGCGTGGATCGCGATCGCCGCTGAAACAGACTCGCAGTGGCGCGCGTTGACAGACGCGCTCGGCCTTGCACATCTGCGCGATGACGAACGGTTCGCGGACCGTGCACGCCGCAAACGCAATGAGGATGCGCTTGACGCGGAGCTGGCGCGCGCGATCGTTGCACGCGCTGTTGAAGAGATAGTTCCGGCGCTCAGCGCCGCTGGCGTCTATGCGGCGCCGGTCAACTCCGCGCCCGCGGTGCTGGGCGATCCGCAGCTCGCGCAGCGCGAATATTTCGTGCCGATTGAACGAGCGGTGGTCGGAACGCATCTGTACCCCGGCGCGGTGGTGCGGACTCCAGCCACGCCGGCGGTTCAAGGAGTCGCCGCGCCGCTTTTGGGCGAGCACAATGCGGTCGTGTTTCGCGATCTGCTCGGGATGAGCGATAAGGAGATCGCGGAGCTCGAAGCGGCGGGCGTTATCGGATCGGCGCCGCGCGAGTATCGGAAAGTCTCCTGACTGTCTCTTAGCCGGACCTCACCAGCAGGTGGACGCCGCGAAGTCGTGTCGCGGCTATCAGTTGAGATTCTGTTTGGCTACGAATCCCGTCTGTCCCTTCATCGGGCCGCTGGTAATCTCGACCTCCGCGCCATTGTTGTCCTTCGACAGAACCTTGACCGGCGTTTGATTGTCGATCTGTTTCGCGGCGAAAGTCTGACCCAGCGATCCGATCATCCCCTGCATGCCGCCCTGCTGCTTGAGCTGAGAAAGCTTGGTGAATGTGTCTTCGTCCTGATAAAGCGGCACCGAGGTTTGTCCGGGCGCGGTGACGAGCTTATGGGTACATCCCGCGATCGCGAGCATCAGCGCAACGGCCGCGCCTGCGGCGACTGACTTCCAGAATTTCATTGTTCCTCCGCCAGAGTTTCCCTTGTCGTGCGACCTTCCGATGCGCGGCCATCCCCCAGTCACGGCCTTTTAGCATAAGCTGAAGCCGCTCATCCAAGCATCGAGACTGATAGCATTGCCCAATCGTACTCGCGACGCGGTGAGCGCCCAAAATTGCCGCCGAGTCTGAGCCGTGATAGCCTTCTAAATTCACGTTTGGGAAACATCGCCCTGCTGAACATGCGCATCGGCCTCATCTCCGATACCCACATCCCCGAAGCGTGCGAGCATCTGCCCGCCGGCGTCTTCGAGGCTTTCCGCGGTGTTGATTTGGTGATGCACGCGGGCGACGTTTATGTGAACCGCGTTCTAGACGAACTTGCCACGATCGCGCCGGTGATAGCGGCGCTCGGCAATGGCGACGAAGGCCTTGACGGTCATAAATTCAAACTCGAACCGGAC
>JASHOJ010000334.1 GCA_030041155.1 Candidatus Binataceae bacterium
GCTGTGCCGGGTGCGCATCATTACTTTTGCGTTCCTCATGAGAAAGCAGGTATGGTCGGGGTTCTGATCGTCAGGAGATAGGCGCGATTGCGCGGCGGGTGAGGATAAAGGTGAATCGTTGCTGTTCGGTTTTGGTGCGTCAAGCGCGACGGCTTGCGCTCGCGGGCGCGCTGCTCGCGTTTTCCGCTACCGCGGCATGGGCATTTCCGTGGAGTATCGATATGTTCCGCGGCCAGGCGGTGCAGCCGCTCTCGGTGGCGCCGCGGGTGATGCCGGTGGACACGATGCCGGTGAATCGCGGCGAACCGCCGATGTCGCTCGAGGAGATGACGGTCAAGATGAAAAATCCCCTCAAGCCGACTCCCGCCAATCTTGACCACGGTAAATTTCTGTTCCTTACCGATTGCGCGCCCTGCCATGGCGAGTCCGGCGACGGCAACGGCCCGGTTGCCCATCTGCTGAAGGATCATCCCAAGGATCTCATCTCCGGCACCAGCAAAGTACTCCCAGACGGATATATCTACGGAGTGATTCGTGACGGAATAATGCTGATGCCCTCGTACGACGACGCGATGTCGCCCAACGAGCGCTGGGACGTTGTGATGTACGTGCGTTCACTCCAGAATCAGCCGCCGGCGAGCAAAACCGCCTCCCGCTAATTCTCCTGAGACTCGGCTGTGCTGCCGGCGCTCGCACGCTTGTGCGCGTTGCCGTTTAACGATCGTTAACAATTTTACCCGTGCGGATTACTTCCGCGCTGGCGTTCAATCCGGTTTAATTGGACGGACAGATCGCCGCGCCGCCGCCGGGTTCTTAATCGGCACGCCGCAATCGATGCAGGAGAGCCGATTCCGAAACCGTCATGGTTCGAGTGAGCATAATCGCAGCGGCGCTCGCTATGTTTACCATCGTCGTCAACATGAATTCGCTCGCCCGCGCCAACGCCGACCCGGCCAGCGTCGAGCAGCTTGTCGCGATGGCGCTGGAGGTTAATCCGGCGGTAAGGGCGGCGCGCCAGAGATGGTACTCGGCCGAGCATTCAATCAAACAGGCCTATGCGCCCAATGACCCGATTTTCACCTACACCAACAACGACAGTCCGAAAAATCCATTCGCAAAGCCTTCGCTGCGTTCCTACAACCTGACCGAGAGCTTTCAGTTTCCCGGCAAGGCGCTGCTGCAAACCGATCAGGCGCGCCGCACCGCCCAAATAGCGCGGCTGACTTACGATGCCGCGGTTCGCGACACGCGCGCCGCAGTCGAGGCCGGCTACTATCAATTGGTGCTCGATAGCTCTCTCGACCAGGTCGGCGAGGAGAATCTGAACAGCCTTGAGCAGGTGCTGAAGGTGACCCAGATCGCTTACACCGCAAACCAGGTGACGCAGACCGATTTTATCAGCGCCGAGTTCGATCTCGCCGCCGCCCGCCAGCAGCAGGCGCAATATCGCACCGCGATCCTCAATGATGAGACCGCGCTCGATCAGTTGCTGTCGCGGCCGACCGGCGAGGAAATCACGGTCGATCGCACGCTTCGCCTCGATCCGCTAACGGCTCGGCTCGACGACCTGGTCGATCTCGCGTGGCGCGAGCGGCAGGAGATTCTGGAAGCTGCGCTCGCCGAGCGCAATTCAGATACGGCCCTCAATCTCGCGAAAATGGAGTATCTGCCCGATTTTAGCGTCGGCACCGAGCTGGATAATTACATCACACCCAACTTCGCGCCGTCGCCGAGTCAGACCCAGGATTGGTCGCTAATTGTCGGCTTCAACGTGCCGATTTTCTTCTGGCTGCATCAGAAAGAGGATGTCGAGCGCGCCCGCCACGACCTTGAAGCGTCTCGCGATGATATGACGTCGGTTCGCGATCAGACCGCCGCCGCGGTTACCACCGCCTACCGCACCACCCAGCTCGCCTATCAGACCGCGATGCTCTATCGCGATTCGCTGACCGCACTTTCGCGTCAGAACTTTAATGTCGCGCTTATCGCCTATCAGTCCGGTAAGATCGATTTTGTTACGCTGGCCGGCACCCTTCAGAGCTATTTCGGTGCGCGGATCAGCTATTTGCAGGCGGCCAATCAATTTCTCGCGGGCCGAGTAGCGCTCGAACAAGCTATCGGCGTTCCACTACCCAAATGATCACACGCTGCAAAATCCACTGGGAGTCTCTTCTACTGCTGGCCGCGGCGGCCGCGCTGATGCTCGCTGGATGCCACAGCGGCGCAAGCGACGCCGCCGAGCGGAATCAGCCCGTGATTCCGCAGATCATTCATCAGTCCGGCGGACCCGAGATGATGCAGTTTCAGCCGCAGATGGTGCCGGGTTCCAGGTTCGTAGATGTCCGCCAGGTCGCGCTTTCGGGCGTGCTCGAAACCAGCGGGCAGGTCACCTTTGACGATCGCCGCGTCTCGACCATCGTTTCCCGCGTGCAGGGAAGAATCGAAGATACCCGCGTGTCCCTGTGGGACAACGTTCGTCGCGGTGAAAAAATTCTCTCTCTCTATAGCCCCGATTTTATGACCGCCGAAGCGGAGCTTCTGCAAGCGCGCACCACCGCCAAATTGAGCGGCGCGCCCGAGATGGCGGGCGGAGTGAATCTGGCTGACTCTCTGGTTTCCGCCGCGCGGCGCAAGCTCGAACTGCTCGGGATGGACGACGCCGATATCAACGCGATCAAGGAGCCGAGCCCCGTCATCTGGATGCGCGCGCCGATAAGCGGCACGGTGGTTGACAACAAGGCCGTGCGCGGCGCGGCGGTTAATCCGGGCGACGTGCTCTATTCGCTCGGCACGCTCCAGGACGTGTGGATCACAGGCGACATTTATGAAGACGAGCTGTCGCGAGTCGCGGTCGGGCAGCAGCTCGAAGCGGTGACAACCGCTTATCCCGACCAGGTCTTCCACGGCACCATCGCGCGCATCAGTCCCGCCGTCGATCCCAACACCCATACCCTGCAAATCCGCTGCGAGGTGCAAAATCCGGGATTCAAGCTGAAGCCGCAGATGCTTGCGCGGATCAAGATCGTAACCCGTCCCGGCCAGGCGCTGGTGGTGCCGCAGGACGCTCTGATCTTCGATACCAACAGCTACTACGCGTTTGTCGACGCGGGCGACAACCGTATCGAGCGGCGCAAGGTGGTCATCGCGTCGTGGAGCGAAAAGGGATTGGCGCGGGTAATCTCCGGCCTGAGAAGCGGCGATCGCGTGGTCACCGGCCGGACTATCCAGGTCGATTCGCTGTGGCATCAGGCGCTCGGAGAAAGTTCCTGACCCGAACCCAAATTTTCTAGCGGCGATGGTAGATCGATGATTCAGGCGCTGATGGCGCTGGCGCTCCGCGAGCGCATGGTCGTAATTGGAATGGCCGTGCTGCTGCTGATCGCGGGCGTCTACTCCTTCACCCAGCTTGATATCGAAGCCTATCCCGATCCGGTCCAGCCGATGGTCGAGGTGCTGACGCTGCCCAACGGGCTCAGCGCCGAAGAGGTCGAAAAGCTGGTTACGGTGCCCACCGAGTACGGGCTTGCGAACACGCTGAACCTGGTTCGGATGGATTCGATCTCGCTGTTTGGCCTCTCCGACATCCGATGCTACTTCGATTGGGATTCGGACTACGAGCAGGACCGCCTCCAGACCATCGCTCAGCTCGGGTTTGTCACGCTGCCGCAGGGAATCCAACCGGGAATCTCGCCGGAGAATCCGATCGGCGAGATTTACCGCTACACGGTTCAGAGTCCCGACCAGGATCTTATCGAGGAGAAAACCATTGAGGACTGGATCCTCGAAAAACAGCTTAAGACCGTTCCCGGCGTGATCGACGTGGACGGCTTTGGCGGTTTGACCAAGCAGTACCACGTCGATGTCGATCCACAGCGTCTCAATTATTATAACGTCCCGCTTTCAACGCTCATAAGCGCGATCCAAAACGCGAACACCAATGCCGGCGGAAACTACTTGAATGTCGGCGAACAGGCCTTCGATGTGCGCGGCCTCGGGCTTATCACCTCGCTCGACGACATCCGCAATATCGTCCTGAGCGCGACCAAGGGCACGCCGATCACGGTCAATAACATCGCCAAGGTATCGGTCGGATATGCCCCCCGGCTCGGAATCGTCGGGATGAATAATCAGAACGAGGTCGTCGAAGGAATCGTTCTGATGCGCAAGAACGGCAACACCCTCACCACGCTGAAAGGTGTCGAGCAGAAGGTGCATCAGCTCAACACCGAAGGGATGCTGCCGCCCGGCTACAAGGTGGTTCCCTACTACGATCGCACCAGCCTGGTCGACACCACGCTCCACACCGTGATGGAGAACGTCACGGTCGGAATTGTGCTGGTGTTCCTGGTGTTGATCTTCTTCCTGGGAAATTTGCGAGCCGCGATTATTGCCGCGATTAATATTCCGCTCGCCCTGCTCGGCGCGTTCCTGCTGATGCATCTGAGCAACACGCCCGCCAACCTGATTTCGCTTGGCGCCATCGACTTCGGCATCATCATCGACTCCACCGTCATCGTGATGGAGAACATCTACCGGCATCTGAGCGCCGAGGAGCATCAACACGAGAGCATCTTCGGCCGGATCCTGCACGCTTCGCAGGAGGTTGGCGGCCCGATGCTGTTCTCAACGATCATCTTCGTGATCGCGTTCCTGCCGCTGTTCACGATGCGCGGAGTCGAGGGCGCGATCTTCTCTCCGATGTCGCATACCTATGCGTATGCGCTGGGCACCGCCATTCTGCTCGCTGTCACCCTCTCGCCGGTGCTGAGTTCGTACTTCTTTGTACGCGGCATCCGGGAGGTGCACAACCCGATTTGGGAGGCCTTCCGTCACTTCTATCACGGACTGTTCGTGCGCGTTCTGTCGTGGCCGCGGCTCTCGCTTGCGGTGATCATCGTGATCATCGCGTTTGGATTTTCGCTGTTCCCGCAGCTTGGCGGTGAATTTCTGCCCAAGCTCGAGGAAGGAAACATATGGGCGCACGCGATTATGCCGCTGACCATTTCGCTTGATCAGGGCGCCGTGCTGTGCAATCGCATGCGCCATGTCTTCATGTCGTTCCCTGAGGTGACGACGGTGGTCTCGCAGCTCGGGCGTCCCGACGACGGCACCGAGACGACCGGCTTCTTCAACATCGAATTCTCAGTCGATCTGAAGCCCAAGTACGAGTGGCCGCACGATCTCACCAAGCCGGAGCTGGTCAGCCAGATCGATACCAAGCTGCGCCGCCAGTTCCCCGGCGTCGGATTTTCGTACTCGCAGAATATCGAAGACAACGTCGACGAAGCGCTCTCCGGGGTCAAAGCGGGATCAAACGCGATCAAGGTGTTCGGCTATGATCTCGACACCGACGAGTCTCTAGCCAACCGGATCGCGGAAATTCTGAAAGGGGTCCGCGGTATCAACGACGTGTTCGTGATGCGCTCGCTCGGCCAGCCCAACGTCGTTATCTCGCCGAATCGCGCCGCCTGCGCCCGCTACGGACTGAATTCCGGCGATGTCGCCGGAATGGTGCAGGCCGCGATCGGCGGCGAGGCCGTGACCCAGGTGCTGGAAGGCGATCGCCGCTTCGATCTGACCGTCAGGTGGCTGCCGCAATACCGGCAGAGTCTTGATGCGATCAAGCAGATTCGGGTGAATGTGCCGAGTGGCGGACAGGTCCCGCTCGCGCAACTTGCCACCGTCAATAGCGAAGGCGGAGCGTCGTTCATTTACCGCGAAAGCCTTGAACGCTATGTGCCGCTAAGATTCTCGGTGACCGGACGCGATCTTGAATCAGCCATTAGAGATGCAAAGAAACAGATCGCCCGTCAGATCAAGCTGCCCGATGGGGTGCATCTCGAATGGGCCGGAGAGTATGGCGAACTTCAGGCCGCCAACCGGCGCCTGATGATAGTCGTGCCGTTCGCGCTGCTGCTGATCGCGGGACTCCTGTACGGCGCCACGACCTCGATTATCGATACCTTCATCATCATGGCGCAGCTTCCGGTCGCATGCCTGGGCGGCATCGTTGCGCTCTACATAACCCACACTCCGTTCAGCGTTTCCGCCGCGGTCGGATTCATCTCGATCTTCGGCATCGCGGTGATGGACGGAATCCTGCTTAGCTTCTATATCCGCCAGCTCTGGGACGAGGGCCATCCGTTTCTCGAATCGATCATCATGGGCTCGGACCGTAGATTTCGCGCGATCATCATGACCGCGATGGTCGATTGCGTCGGCCTGTTGCCAGCCGCGCTTTCGACCAAGATCGGTGCGCAGACGCAGAAGCCGCTCGCGATAGTTGTAATCGGTGGCGCAATCGCGATCATGGTGCTGACCCGGCTGTTGCAGCCGATTCTGATTTACCTGTGCCATCGCAATCTGCGCCTCGAAGACGAGCGGCGCCGCCTCGCCGAAACCTAACGCAATCGCTCCGCAAGCTCATTTCTGAATATTCCTCTCCCGCGTTTTGTCGCGGGGGAGGGAAGGGACTGCGATTTCTGAAACCTCTCCCGATGGGGAAAGGATCAGATCCGCACATCCCGAGCGCACTGACTTCCGGATCTGCCCTGCAACAAACGAGGGGAACGGAATCTCAGGGCGCCGCGCGATCCTCCGCTTTTGCGCTCGCGCAGCCCAGCGCTCCCATGGTAAACCGGCAATCGCAAGCGCGCTTATGCAGCCAATCACGGAGGGATGCCGCCGATGGAAACTCTCGCCTACGGTTACGGACTTATCGAGGCGCCGCGAGTCGATTCCCAGAATCGCCTTCACTTCAGCGACGTGCCCAATGGCGGCGTCTATCGTCGGAGTCCCGACGGCAAAGTCGAAATCGTTATTCCCAAGCGTCGCGGCGTGGGCGGCATGATCTTCAACCAGGGTGGCGGCATCGTATGCACCGGACGCGGGCTAATCCTCTTCGATGAGAATACCGGCAAGAGCCGCGACCTGTTTGTTCAATGGGAAGGCAAGCCGCTCGCGGGCATGAATGACCTGACCACCAACGACAACGGCAGCGTCTACAGCGGCACGCTCGGCTTTAATCCGCTGAGCGACGAGAAATCGGTCCCCGGAAGCCTGTTCCGAATCGACCCGCCGGGCCGCCCGACCAAACTATGGGACGGAATCGAGGTCACCAACGGTCTCGGACTCAGCCCCGATCGAAAACTGCTCTTTCATTCCGATTCGCCCACTCAGGCGGTCTGGGTCTATGACGTTACGGCGGATGGCGGAGTGAAGGACCGGCGCATCTTCGCCAAGCTTCCCTCCGGGATGCCCGACGGGCTCGCGATCGATGCCGAAGGCGGAGTGTGGGTCGCGGCGGTTCGCGCCGGCGAGGTGGTTCACATCTCGCGCGACGCGACAGTCAAGGAACGAATCAAGTTTCCCGCCACGATGGTGACGAGCGTGGTGTTCGGCGGGCGCGACATGATGGATCTGTACGTGGTCACGGCGGATAACACCGAGGCGCCGGATCGAAAAGGAACAATCTTCAAGACCCGCGCGACGGTGCCCGGGCTTCCGGTGCCGAACGCCCGCTTTTAGGCTAAAAAGATGACGCGACGGCGCGGCGGTCAGCGCGCCGCCGCGGTGATCGATCCTTCGCGCCGCGTGCTTGCGAGAAGCACTCCGGCAGCGATAGTCAGGGCGAAGGCCGCCACCCGCATGCTTGCCGCGGCGGGCGCGCTCGGCAGAGTTTCGCCGAACGCGATCAGACCGCCGATAATCGGAACGAGATTGGAGAGGGCCGACGACAGCGGCATCGCGATTATTCCCCGCGCGGAGTGAAACGCGTTCTGCAACAGCACGATTCCGGCCACGTCGGTTACGATCGCGAGATAGACATAAGGATCGGCGACAATCCTGAGCCACGCCGCCGCCTCTGGATGAGCCAGGTACTCGGTCGTCATCCCCTTGGTGTAAAGGCCGGCAAGCCCGAACGCGACTCCCGACAGGATCGCGGCCGCCGAACCGTTGCTGCGCATCCCGTGCGCGATCATCGGCAGGATGCCGAGGATCAGAATTACCGCGGAAAGAATCACCAGCGCGCTAGAATCGAGCACGCTTCCGGGCGCGTTGCCGCCGAGCGTCAGCGAAAGCAGGATGATGCCGAGCAGGATCGCGCCGATTCCCATCCACTCGCGGGTTGCGGCGCGCTCCTTCAAAAACATCACCGCGAACAGCACGAAGATAGCGATCCCGGCTTGCATCATCACCGCCATCACTGAGATCGGCATGTGCGCCAGGGCCGTCACATAGACCAGAAAACCCAACCCCTGCACGCTCAGCCCGCCGATCCACATCGGATCGCGCACCCACGCCCAGATGGCCGGCAGGATATTCCGGCCCGAGGCGACCGGCAGCCGCTCCGAGTGCGCCTTCATCATCACTAGGCCGCCGGCCATCAGCGCGCTCGCCACCGCCGCCAGCAGCAGATAGATCGCTATCAATCCCGTCATGAGCTAGCTCTTGACCTCGCGGATCATACCACCACGCAAGACCTTAAGCTTCCTTCCTGCCCAGACCACCCGATTACTGCCGAGGCTTGCGAACCACACCGCAGTCATCGTTAGGTCCTTAAATGGAACCAACCACAGGTCGCGCATCATTCTCGGCAGGCGCAGCACCCTTTTCAGCATGATCGCGGACATCCCGACCCGCGCTGCTATCACGGTCGCGAGCAACGCCAGCGATGACGCGCTGCCGTGCGAGGCGATGGCCAGCAGGATTGCCCAGAACGGTCCGTGCGTAACGATCGTCGCAAGGCTTACCGGGCGCACCATCCGATAGGTTCTCGCCCACCTCAATTGATGATGCCAGAAATCGACCAGCGTTTCTTCAGAGGGGGCGATTGTCACCAGCGCGGTCGACAAGCGCACCTCGAGCCCGCGATCGGACACGAAGCGGCCGAGATAAAAGTCGTCAGCGAGCAGATCCTTGACCGAGCGAAAACCGCCGATCGATTCGAGCGCCGACCGCTTTATCGCGATACTGGCGCCCAGCGCGTAGCGCATCGGCTCGACCTGGTCGGCCAGCATCACTTGCGGCGCGAAATCGGTGTTGATGAACAACGCCTCCATCCGCGAGGCAAGCGTCTCCTGCGCAACCGCCCGATAGGCGCAGGTGACGACGCCGATCTTGTCGCTCGCCATCAGCTCGCCGGCGACCCGGCGCAGGTAGTCGCGCTCGACCCAGATGTCGGCGTCGCTCAGCACCAGGATGTCGGCCTTTTCCGCCCGATCCGCCATCTTGATCACTTTGGCGATTTTCTTGTTCTGGCAGTTCTCTTCCTCGCCGACCACCATAGTAAGATTGGCGAATTGGTAGCGCGCGCGCAGCGAGGCGGGCACCGGAGCGGCGGGATCGGCATAGGAATCGACTCCGAAAAAGAAATTGGTGCGCGGATAATCGTTCTCTAGGAAGCTCACCAGGTTATCGGTGAGCGATTTGTTAATCCCATAGAGCGGTTTCAAAACCGCGATCTTCGGCGGGACCTTCGGCAGCGGCGGCGCGGGACGGTTGGCGCGCGCCGCGAAGCGCACCGCGGCGACCGAGGACGCGGCATAATAGCCGAGTGAAATCGCTACGCAAACCAGCGCAACAAAATGCAGCGCGCTCATCTTAGGTCCATCTGACGAAGACCACGCGCTCGGAATTTCCGCGAGGCCGCGGAGCGAAAGCTCCGCGGCCCATCCCAATTCGTTTTCAGGCAGCCGCCTGTTGCTTCAACTGATGCCGCCGCGCGCGCATCGTGGACAGGAACTGAGCCCCTTCCTTGAGCAGCCGCCGCGTTTCCGTGGTGGAGGTCATCATTTTCTTCACCGATCTGAAGATGAAGCGCGGGCGGAAATAAAAATTCTTGTAAAAACGCTCGACTGCGCCGTAAATTTCGTCGTTGCTGAGTCCGGGATAGGTAATAGTGCACTTCTGGTATCCTGATTCGTCGAGCAGCGGATCAACCGCCAAGTAGCCGTTTGCGGTCACGTATTCGAATAGTTCGGTGCCGGGATAAGGCGATGCGAGCGAGACCTGGATAGTCTCGCAGTCCATCTCCCGCGAGAATTTCATCGTTTCCTTGATCGTCTCGCTGGTCTCGCCAGGCAGTCCCAGGATGAAGGTGCCGTGAATCAGGATGCCCACGTCGTGACAATCGCGAGTGAAGCGGCGCGCGCGTTCGAGGCCGACGCCCTTCTTGATGTTCTTGAGAATCTGCGCGTTACCGGTCTCATAGCCGACAACGAAGAGCCTTAAGCCTCCGTCCTTCATGATCTTCAGCGTCTCGTAATCGACATTCGCGCGGGAGTTGGTCGACCACGTGATCCCAAGCGGCTTCAAAAGCTGCGCGATCCTGCGCGCGCGCGCTGGATCGGCGGTGAAGGTGTCGTCGTCGAAGAACAGCTCCTTCATCTTCGGGAACTTCGACTTCATTGCGGACACTTCTTCGAGCACATTCTCCGGGCTGCGCACGCGGTAGCGATGCCCCTGCGTGACCTGCGGCCACAGGCAGAACGTGCATCGCGCGGGGCATCCGCGCCCGGTGTATAGCGAGACGTACGGGTACTGGCAGTAGGGGCTGTTGTACCGCAGGTAGTCGAGATTCTTCTCGTAAACCTCGGTCACGAACGGAAGCGCGTCGAGTTGCTCATCGGTCAGAATCGGGCGATCGGGATTGTGGCTGATTGCGCCGTTTTTCTGATAGCTGATTCCGCCGATCTTCGACCAATCCATCCCCTGTGCGACCTCGACCATCGAATGGTCGAACTCCTTGCGCCCCGCGATATCGATGGCGGGCGAGAGCTTCAGCACCTCTTCGGGGCGCGCGGTGGGATGCCCGCCCACGAATGCGATAATCGCGTTCGGATTTGCCGCTTTGATCGCCTCCGCCGTCCGCGCGTCCATCCGGAGCGATGGCGTGGAAGTGTGCAGGACGATCAGATCGAAACCTTTGGCCTCTTCGACCGTCTTTTCGACCGTATAGCCATGCGGTGGTGCGTCCAGAAGGCGTGCTCCGGGTATCATGCCAGCCGGATAGGCAAGCCAGGTGGGGTACCAGAATGACCAGACCTCGCGAGTGGCTTGATAGCGCGAGCCTGCCCCGCCGTCGAAGTCGTCATAGGAGGGCGGGTTCAGGAACATGGTTTTCATCGAGTCCATGAGAGGCATAACTCCGCTTGCTGTCCGACTGGTTAGTTGTTTATCATAAAGTGCGAATTAATTCACCGCAAGATTTAAGGCAGTAAAATCATAGGGTTATTCAGTCTCTGACGCTCACGCCTCTCCAGCGACTGCGATGGGCGCCGGTGTGCTGACGAATGCAAATCCGCCGGTAAGCCCGCCTAGCATTGTCGCCGCGAACCATAGCAATCCAAGCGCGATAGCATCGTCGTGCCCGACTCCGCCGAGCCCCAGCAGCAGCACGTAGGCGGTTTCGCGAATTCCAAGCCCATTCAGCGTTATCGGCAGGCTCGCGAACACGTTGGCTATCGGCACGCACAAAAGGAAAACATATAGCGGCGTGCCGAGACCGAGCCCGCGCGCCAGCATCCACTGGCAGAAGGCGAGTGAGATTTGCAGCATCAGCGACAGCGCCACTGCTGGCAGCATCGATTGCGGGCGATGCAGGTACGGCAGAACGATTCCTCCCGCCCGCCGCAAAATCCGGGGCATCAGATGCACGACCTTCGCGAGCAGCGGCGCGCAGGCGAATGCTGCGAGCGTTGCTCCGCCAATCCCCACCACCGGACGCAGCACATTGGCCGGCAGCATCGAATGCTCCAGCAGCGCCATCACACCGGCGAGCCAGAACAGCGCGAGCAGCCCGATTCCGCGATCCGCCACCACGCTTGCGATAGCCTCGCCCATCCGATGGCTTTTGCGACCCAGATAAACGGCTCGCAGCGCATCACCGCCGACCAGTCCGGGAACGAAAAGATTGGTGAATATTCCGATGAAGTAGTAGCGCAGGAAGTCGCCGAACCCTTCCTTGAAGTCGAGCACCATCGCGAGCAACTGCCATCGCCACGCCGACATCACCTGGCCGGCGACATATAGCAGCACGGCGCCGGCAAACCAGCTCAGGTTCTCGCGCGGCAGAATCTTCAGCACCGGCCGCGCGTCGAAATGCCACAGAAGAAACGCGATTACCGCGACTCCGACTCCGGCTTTAAGCAGGAATGATCGGTACGGATGCGACGGACGGCCAGCCGGAGCGATCGGCGCCGCGTCATCCTCGCGTTCGGTCTCATTTGCCAGCAAATCGTTCACCTGGATGCACAATTGCGCGCTTGTGATATTCGGCTGCGATTATCGAAAAATCTCCGAGCCGATTCTTAAGCCGCGCCAGATCGTCCTCGTCGAGCACCAGCACTTTCTCCCCCGGCCCATTCCACACCCGCATCAGGTCCGCGTCGCTAGCTAGAAAATATCGGCTGGCTTCGGGATCGAGCGCGGCGCCGAAGCCAAGCTCGGTTTTCGCGCCGACCAGGATGATGCGCTTGCGGGTATAGAACGCCAGCCCCTGGACATAGCGATGGTAGCAAATAACGTCGGCCTCCGGAGCGCGCAGTTCGATCTCCCGCGCGAGCCCAGCGTATGAGCGAAGCGGCTCCGCCTCGATTCGCGCATAGGTGCCCGCCATCAGCGCACCGGCCACCGTGATCACCAGAATCGCAAGCCCGGCTGCGGCGCGCCGCGACAGAAATGCCGCGCAGGATGCGCATCCACCCGCGATCAGCACCGCGCCGATCGCGTAAAGCGCGGGCCGCACATACATCGGGTAGGGAGTGCGGAAATGAGGCGCTAAAATTGCGGCCATGATCACGCCGGCGCCGATAAGTCCCAGCAGCGGACCACTTTCGCCAAGGATCCTGGAATCGGGTGCTCGCACCGCTTTCGTCTCGGAGCCAAGCGGCCACGCGCACGCCGCCATCCCGTCGGCAATCAGAATCGCGAGCGCGGGCACCGCCGGCAGGATGTACGGAATCAGCTTCGCGCTGGCGCAGGTGAATGTTGCAACGGTGACGGCCGCAACCGCGATACAAAATCGGCGCGCCGGATTCGTCGGCATCGAGCGCCAGGTCAGAAACGGCACCATCAGCGACCATGGCAACAGCCCGAGCGCGAGCACCGGCAGATAAAACCAGAATGGCTCGCCGTGACTGTAGGATTTTTCGAAGATGCGGCGCAGATGCTCGCCGACGAAGTAGAAATCGAAGTAGCCCGGCACGCGGATAACGGTTGCGATAAACCACGGCGCGGCGATCACGGCGATGATCAGCGCTGCGGCGAGCACGTGAAAGCGCCTGAGCGCGCCTTTGAGATCGCCCTGCCAGCCAAGAAACGCGACCATTGCGAGCACCGGCAGCGCGATCGCGACCGGACCCTTGGTCAGCGTCCCGAGCGCCATCGCGATACAGCCAATCCACCACCAGCGGCCGAAATCGGCGGCCTCGTCGCGCCAATGCAGGTAAATGGCGAAGTTCGCGATCGTGACCATCACCGCAAGGATCATGTCGGTGAGCAGCACTTGCGCGATAATCGCGTAGAGCGGGATAGTCGCGAGGATCGCGCCCGACAGGATCGCGCGGCGGCGGCCGAAAGTCTTAAGCGCGAAATACGAAGTCGCCGCGACGCCAATTACCGCGAAGAGAGCCGGGAAAAAGCGCGCCGCAAATTCGCTTACCCCGAAAATGCGATACGAAAGCGCCGTCAGCCAGTACAAAAGCGGCGGCTTTTCGATGTAAATCACGTAGTTGAGATGCGGCACCAGGTAACCCATCCCAGCCGTCATCTCGCGCGCTATTTCCGCATAGCGCGCCTCGTCCGGCTCCCATAGCCCGAAGCGCCACAGGTTGAAGAAAAACACGATAGCGGCAAGCGCGGATGCGGCCGCGACCTCGATCATTCCGCGCGAGGACTCGGGCGCGGCGCGCGGCGCCACGGAGGTTTGCGATTGAAGGGGCTGACCCACCGGCGCCGAGTCTAGCGGGCCGCGCGCAGCACGCACAGCATCGCGCGAGAAAGCGAGAAAAAGCCGGCGCTGCGGGCCGCCTCGATGTGGAGAGCCATCCACGCGCCAATGTTAACGCAGCATCGGCGGCAGCATAAGGCTGAACAGTTCAGCCATGAACAAAATTGGCAAAAAATCTAACGCTCGTTAGGCTGGAGAAGCACTCTGAATTTGACCGCCAGATGATTGAATCAGCCTTGTGCCCGTTAGGTTTTCGAGCAGCGAAGGTCTCGCCAATTTGCGCCGCGACCCGCGCGACCCTGCCGATCGTGCCCTGCATTTTTTGACCGCTTCGGAGTGCCCGGCTGAAGCTTTTCGCGCCGCGGCGGTTACAAATGAACGTGGAAAAAAATTTTATTGACGCGCGTCCAAATTATGTTGCAGAACTGACGGGAGAAGACTTAAAGCGGGTGCCGGCGCATCGCGCTACTAAACCGGCGCATAACATAAATAGCCCGCGAGAGTAGGGCGTAGCAGCACAGCGCATGACGCCAAGTTGGCAGCCCGAGCGATGCTGTGCCTAGAAATTCCGGCTCGGCACCAAAAACTCCTCGCCGCCGATAACCGGGCAAGGTAACGTCGTTTTCAGATAGATAGCCATGCAGTTTTATACAGGAGCATGAGCGGCAACTCCCATAACGGTCAGGAAAATAGCCTTCAGAAACCCCGCGATCAGGACGATAGCGTTCAACACTCGAAATTCTTGTTCGTATCGCCCGGCGAGATGGTCGAGCGAATCGAAGCGCTGGATTGGTCCAAGACCTGTCTCGGGCCAATCGAGCATTGGTCGCAGGCGCTGCGCACGACAGTTCGAATTGTGCTCGCCAGCCGGTTCCCGCACATCCTCTGGTGGGGACCGCAATACGTCACGATTTACAACGACGCGTACCGGCCGATTCTCGGCAAAAAGCATCCTGATGAGGCGCTGGGTAAACCTGGAAGCGAGTGCTGGTCGGAAATCTGGCACATCATCGGTCCGCTGATCGATCAGCCATTTCATGGCGGACCGCCCTCCTGGGACGAGGATTTATGCCTCGAAATACGCCGGCATGGATTTACCGAGGAAAGCCACTTCACGATCGCCTATAGCCCGGTGCCCGACGAGGAAGCGCCGGGAGAAATCGGCGGAGTACTGGGAACGATTCACGAAATCACCGAGACGGTAATCGGAGAACGCCGGATCGTTCTGCTTCGGGATTTGGGCGCCCATTCGGGAGAGCCCAAAACCGCTTCGGAGGCCTGCGCGGTCGTGGCGGCGGTGCTCGCCGCGCACAATCGTGACATCCCATTCATGCTCCTGTACCTGATCGATTCCGACAAACGTCATGCGCGTTTGGCGGGATCGGCCGGGGTTTTGCCGGATAGCCGGATCAGCCCATCGGTCATCGATCTGGACGATTTGGATTACTCGGGTTGGCCGATCCGCGAGGCGGTAGAAAGCAAGACTATCCAAATTGTGGAGGGCCTGACCGATCGATTCGAGGCGGTGCCTCCGGGACCGTGGTCGGAACCACCGCATACCGCCGCGGTTCTGCCAATTTTCTCGAGCCGGCCGGATGAACTGGCGGCGGTCATGATCGCGGGCCTGAGCTGCCGGCTTAAGTTCGACGCCCATTATGGTGATTTTCTAAACCTGCTCGCGATGCAGGTCGCGGCTACGATCGCTAGCGCGCGCTCCTACGAAGAGGAGCGAAAGCGCGCTGAAGCATTGGCGGAAATCGATCGCGCCAAGACCTTGTTCTTTTCCAACGTAAGCCACGAGTTCCGCACGCCGTTAACTCTGATGCTGGGGCCGCTGGAGGACACGCTTGAGAGCGCGCGGGTGCCGGCCGAGGAGCGGGAAAAACTCAACGTCGCGCATCGCAACTCGCTTCGCCTGCTGAAGCTCGTCAATTCACTGCTCGATTTTTCGCGGATCGAGGCGGGACGAGCGCAGGCCGCCTATGAGCCGGTCGATCTCGCCGCATTCACAGCCGAACTGGCTAGCAACTTCCGTTCGGCTTGCGAGCGTGCGGGGCTGAGGCTCGTTACAGATTGTCCGCCGCTCCGCGAGCCGGTCTACGTGGATCGCGACATGTGGGAGAAGATCGTTCTTAATCTTCTTTCCAATGCATTCAAGTTCACTTTCGAGGGTGAGATCGCGGTGCGGCTGCGCGCGATCGAAGATCGCGCCGAATTGACCATGAGTGATACCGGCGTCGGAATCGCGGAGCACGAGCTGCCGCGCCTGTTCGAGCGGTTTCATCGGATTGAAGGGCAGAAGAGCCGGACTTTCGAGGGCAGCGGTATCGGCCTTGCCCTGGTGCAGGAGCTGGTAAAACTCCACGGCGGCACAATCGGGGTTGAGAGCGCGGCGGGCAAGGGCACAACTTTCACTGTCAGCATCCCATTCGGGACGGCGCATCTGCCGCAGGATCGGATCGGCGCCGAGCGGACCCTCGCGCCGACTTCGGTGCGCGCGGACGCTTACGTCGAGGAGGCGCTCGGATGGCTCGGCGACGAGCCGGC
>JASHOJ010000335.1 GCA_030041155.1 Candidatus Binataceae bacterium
GCCCATTTCACCCCGAAAGCGGCAATCCGCCCTCCCGTCTTCAGATGTGCGAGGACATTCAGCAATGCGCGCGGAGTTTGCATTATATCGTGAGTAAACGAGAATAGCGCGGCGTCTGCCTCTCCCGGAATCGCAGCCTCTTCGACGGGTGAGTCTATCAAAACGATGTTGCGCCATCCCTGACTTTCCGCCAGCGCGCGCGCCGCGGCTAGTTGCTCCTGGCTCTGTTCGATCCCGATTATGCGTCCTTCGGAACCAATCCCGCGCTCTAGCTCAGAGAAGCTTAGCCCTGACCCTGATCCCACATCGAGAACGGTGTCGCCGGATTTCAATTCAAGCTGCGCGATGGACTTCCGACGCAACTCGAAAAATCGCTCGAACCTCTTTTCCGGGCTTGTATCCCGAGGGCGTGCGTTAGCTCGATCGTAAAAAGTGCGGGCCGATTCGGAACGATATTTCGCTAATGCTCTTTCGCGGTCAGGCACGAGATCCTCACACCCCATGTTTGGCGATGACTATCGCTCGCAGCGACAGATCGCCACTCTGATACTAAAGTGTCGAGTCCTTTTCGGACCGATAGTGTTTGCCGGCGCCTGCTCTTTGCGCGTACTTTCGGCTCGTCTTGTCATTGATTGCCTCTCCCTGTCAAGGAAGACCAGACACTCGATCCGAACGCCGCACCTTCGAGTGACATTTTTGCGTGGCTTTGCATCGCAATGCTTCTGACCTTGACTGAGGCACAGATCCTCGGCGGTCCGCGCAACACCAAGATCCTTCGACACCGCTGATCCTCATACGGACGGCTCCGAACGAGGATTGGCGCCTGCGTTGAGGCATAGGCAGTCAGACCTCGGCGTTCCGGATAGAAAACATTCAGTGGGATAAGTAACGCATTTTCCTTGACATAAGTGGGATAGAGTGGGAGATTATGGGGCATTCGGGAGGAATGGGGTGTTCAGCGGCCGCTTCGACCACGCGATCGATGACAAGGGACGCGTCAGTATCCCGGCGCGATTCCGCGAAGTCCTCCAGCGCGAGGGCCACGACCGCCTGTTCGTTACCAACAGCTATCACGAGCGCGAACGCTGCCTTGAGGTCTACCCTCCCGGTGGATGGGAGCAGTTTCTCCAAAAAGTCGCGACCCACAACCGGTTTGACCCCGATATGCAGAAGTTCGAGACCTTCTATATCGGCGGCGCGTTCGAGATTCCGGTCGACCGCCAGGGCCGCATCCTGATTCCGCCTCGATTGCGCGAGTTTGCGGCGCTTACGCGCGAGGTCACTTTCTCGGCGGTGCGCGACCATTTTCAACTGTGGGACAAAGGGACCCTGGAGCGCGTGCTGCGCGCGAGCGAGAGCGATCTTCAGGATCCTGAATTTTACAAAAAGCTTGGCATGTAGGCTGCGATGAGTTTGGCGGTGAAACACGACGACGGCGCGGCGGTCCGGGGGCATGTGCCGGTGATGGTGGCGGAGGTGCGCGGGATGCTCGCGCACGGGCCACGCGTCGTCGTTGATGTTACGCTCGGCGCCGGCGAGCACGCCGCGTCGCTGCTTGAGGCGACTTCGGCGCGGCTTGTCGGAATCGATCGCGACGAGGCCGCGATCGCGGCGGCGCGCGAGCGTCTCGCCTCGTTCGCGGATCGCGTCACGCTGGTGCGGGCGGATTTTGCCGATCTTGCGCGGGTGCTGAGCGATGCCGGGGTCGATTCGGTTGACGCGATCCTTGCCGATCTCGGGATGTCGTCGCTTGCGCTTGACGATCCGGCGCGCGGGTTCAGCTTTCGCGCCGACGGTCCGCTCGACATGCGGATGGATCAGCGCCAGGAATTGCGCGCCTACGACTTGGTAAACGAGGAAGCGGAAGCCGACCTTGCAAATTTGATCTTCAATTTCGGCGAGGAGCGCGCGTCCCGCCGGATCGCGCGCGCGATCGTGCAGGCGCGCCGAATCCGTCCGCTCGAAACCACGGCCGAGCTGCGCGCGGTAATCGAGCGCGTGCTCGGGCCGCGCCGCAGGGGCGGAGTGCATCCCGCGACCCGAACTTTTCAGGCGCTTAGGATCGCGGTGAATCGCGAGATGGAGAGCCTCGATGCGCTGCTCTCCGCCGCGCCCGGTTTGCTCGCTCCCGGTGGACGGATGGCGGTGATCGCGTATCACTCGCTTGAAGATCGCGCGGTGAAACAGCGTTTTCGCGCGCTTGGCGCCGAAGGCGCCTTCCGATTGGTAAATTCAAAGGTGATAAAGCCGCAGGCGGCGGAGATCGCGCGCAATCCGCGCGCGCGCAGCGCACGGATGCGCGTGCTCGAGAGGATTCAGTGATGAATCGGCGCACGCGTCCGGCAAATCCGCCGTCGAGGATCGTTCCCGCGATCCTGGTGCTCGCGATCGCGGCGCTTGGCTTCACCACCCTGATGATCCGGCTCGAAGCCACGCGCGAGGGTTATCGGCTCTCGGCGCTCAGGCAGGATATCGGCCATCTGGAAGATCAGAATCGAAGCTTAAGGCTAAAGGTCGCCGAGCTGTCGTCGCATCAGCGGCTTCGCGCGATCGCGCCGAAATACCATCTCGGGCCGCCCGAGCGCGGGCAGGTGGTGATGGTGCCGTGAACGTGGATTTCAAAGAGCGGCGTACCCGCGTCGGCTTTATCACGCTTGCGCTGGTCGCGATGTTCGCGATGGTGGTGATACGGCTGGTGCTGCTAGTCGAATTCGACGGCGCGCGGCTCAACTCGCTCGCCAAATCGGAGCATACCAGCGAGACCGAGCTTGCGGCGGTGCGCGGCCCAATTGTCGATCGCAATGGCGAGCCGCTGGCGCTTTCGGCGGAGACGCGCTCGGTCTACGCGCGGCCGCCGCGCGTGCTGGATTCCACTTCGCCCGCGGAGCGCGCGAAGCTCGCCGCGGCGCTCGGAATGTCCACGTCGGATCTGGCGGCGAAGCTGGCCAAGCCCGCGCCGTTCGTATGGCTGGTGCGGCGGACCTCAGTCGCTCGCGCGCAGGCGGCGGAGGCGCTCGGAATTGACGGAGTCGGCGCGCTCAGCGAATACAAACGCTTCTACCCGGAGAGCAACCTGGCCGCGGCGGTGGTCGGGCTTGCGGGGATGGACGGCCAGGGGCTCTCCGGCCTTGAACTCGAATACGACAAGCTGATTCGCGGCGAGCCGGTCGAGCTGACTTTCTATCACGACGCGCTGGGGCATCCGATTCTCGACACCCCGCTCGAACTCAAGACGCCGGAGCCCGGCGCTCAGCTAGAGCTCACGATCGATTCCTCGATCCAGTCGCTGGCCGAAACCGAGCTTGCCGCCGAAGTCAAGCAAAGCGGCGCGAACCACGGCGCGGCAATCGTTCTCGATCCTTTCACCGGCGAAGTTCTGGCGATGGCAAACGTCAGCGCCGATCCGAGCGGGGTTCACGACCGCTTGCACAATTCAGCCGTGCAGGACGCGTTCGAGCCGGGCTCGACGATGAAGGGGATTCTCGGCTCGATCGCGCTGGCCGACGGCACGATGGATTTGACTCGCCAGATTTACTGCGAAGAAGGCCACTGGACGATCGACCGCCGCACGATTCACGACGACAGCAAGCACGGATGGCTTGATCTGGGCGGCATAATCGAGGTTTCTTCCAATATCGGCGCCGCGAAGATCGCGCTCGGGCTCGGAGCGGAGCGCTTCTATCAGGGACTGCACGCGTTTGGAATCGGCTTTCGGACCGGAATCGATCTTCCCGGCGAAGCGAGCGGGCTTATCATGAAGCCGTCGACATGGCGCGAGATCGATCTCGCCAATCACGGCTTTGGCCAGGGCGTGGCGGTGACGCCGATTCAGCTCGCGGTCGCATACGCGGCAATCGCCAACGGTGGATTGGTGGTGCGGCCGTACGTGGTAAAGGCCGCATACGACGCGCAGGGCAATGTTATCCTGCGCCACACGCCGCAGGTGATGCGCCGCGCGATTCCGCCGGATATCGCGCACGAGATGAATTTGCTTTTGCGCAACGTCGTCAACGGTCCCAATGGCACCGCGCATCGCGCCAAAGTTCCGGGGTTTATCGTGGCCGGGAAGACCGGCACCGCGCAGATGGTGAATCCGGCGGGTGGATATTATCAGAATCGGCACGTGTGCTCGTTCGTGGGATTTCTGCCCGCCGACGATCCGCGCCTTCTGATTCTGGTCGTCCTCTATGACGTCGGCCATGGGCATTTCGGCGGCCTGTACGCCGCGCCGGTGTTCAGCGAAATCGCCTCGGGCACGGTGCGCGACCTGGATATCACCGCACCGGATTCGAGTTACGATGTCGCTAGCCTGATTCCGCTTCCAGGCCGCGGCGCCGCGACATCCTCGATCGATGACGCGCCGCCGGATCAAGCCGACCAGATTCCCGCGATGACCGGCGATCATTCGCCGGCGGTCCCGAATTTCGCCGCTATGAGCCTGCGCCGCGCGCTCGAAGTGGCGCATCGCGCCGGAGTCACGCTCGAGGTGAGCGGCGCCGGCTACGTGGTCGCGCAGGATCCGCCGGCGGGTTCGCCGCTGAGCCATGCCGATATCAAACTGAAGCTTGCGCCGGTGCTAGCGGCGGCGAGCGCGCCGGACGCATCGCGCGGCGGCTTGCTATCGGGGGGTGGGATGTGAAGCTCGCCGACCTGCTTGCAGGATTCGACGACGGACGGATTGAGGGCGATGGGGCGGTGGAAATATCGGGTCTGAGTTACGATTCGCGCAAGGCCGCGCCGGGCCATCTGTTCTTCGCGATGGCGCGCGACCGGGATCGCAACCGCGCGAATATTGATGACGCATTAAACCGCGGCGCTCGGGCGATTGTGATGGGCGGTGGAGGTGATGATGGTGGAAGCGCCCGGCCCGCGGTGACCGTTGTGCGAAGCGAGCGGCCGCGCCGATTGATGGGCGCGGTCGCCTCGCGCTTTTATGGGCATCCGAGCGAGCGCATGGATCTGATCGCGGTCACCGGCACCAGCGGCAAAACCACCAGCACTTACCTGCTCGCGTCGATTTTCGAGTCGGCGGGATTTCCGGCGGGAATAATCGGCACCGTCGGCATCTTTATAAGCGGTGAAAAAATTTATAGCGGGCTCACCACGCCAGAATCGGTCGATATCGAGTCGGCGCTCTCGCGAATGGAGCGCGGCGGAGTGCGGCACGTGTGCGCAGAAGTCTCTTCGATCGGGATCGCGGAAGGCAGAGTGGACGCGCTGGATTTTCGCGCCGCGATGTTTACCAATCTGGGCCGCGACCATCTCGATTATCATCGCGACATGGAAGATTATTTCGCGGCCAAGCTGCGCCTGTTCACCGAAATTCTTCCGCACAGCCGCCGCGCAGGCCTGGTTGCGATCGCGCGGGGCGACGACGCATACGGGCGGCGGGTGCTGGACGCGATAAACGCTCCACAGGTGAGGAAAGTAAGTTTCGGGCTTAAGTCCGATTGTGACATTTATCCAAAAGATGTTGTTTGCGACGGCGCGGGTATTCGGGGCACGATTATCGCCCTGGGTAATCGCGTCGAACTTGCGTCGCCGCTGGTCGGCGACTTCAACCTGCTGAATATCCTCGGCGCCTGCGGCTTGTCGGTGGCCCTGGGCATCGAATCGGCGGCGGTGGCGGACGGTGTGCGGCGATGCCCAGGGGCCCCCGGCAGGATGGAGGCGGTGCCCGCGCGCGCGGGAGTGCTGGTGCTGGTCGATTATGCTCACAAGCCCGATGCGCTGGAGGCGGTGTTGAACGCTGCGCGCGCGATTACCAGGGGCCGCGTCATCTGCGTGTTCGGATGCGGCGGCGACCGCGACCGCGGCAAGCGGCCGCTCATGGGCGAGATAGCGGGGCGGCTTGCGGACCTGCCGATCATCACCTCCGACAATCCGCGCAGTGAGAATCCGGACGCGATTATCGGCGAGATCGAAGCCGGTGTGCGCGGTGCGATCTCCATGCCGGGCGCGCGCGCCCGCGAGTACCGGATCGAGGCCGATCGCCGTCTGGCAATCGCGCTTGCGCTTGAGATCGCGACGGCGGGTGACACGGTGATCGTTGCGGGCAAGGGGCACGAGAATTATCAGCTCGTGGGCTCGCGGACCCTCGCGTTCGATGATCGCGCGGTGATTCGCGAATTGGCGATGGAACTGGACCGCGCGCACGGGTGAAAGCCGGCACTGGCGCGCGATGCTCTATCTGCTGCTTTATCCCCTGCATACCCATCTGCAAGGCTTCAACGTCCTGCGCTATGAAACCTTCCGCTCGGTGCTGGCGGGGTTGGCGGCGCTCGCGATCTCGCTCGCGATGGGCCCGTTTCTAATCGAGCGATTTCGCGCCGCGCGAATCGGCCAGACAATTCGCGACGTGGTTCCGCAGAGCCATCAGAAGAAAGCCGGCACGCCGACGATGGGCGGGCTTTTAATCCTGACCGCGGCGCTGGCCGCCACGTTCCTGCTCGCGAATATCACCAACCCTTACGTGTGGCTGGTGATCTTCATCACCGCGAGCTTCGGCGCGATCGGTTTTGCCGACGATTACCTTAAGCTCAAGCGCGGCAAGGGGCTTGGGCTGTCGGAATCGGCGAAGCTCGGCGGAACTTTCGGCTGCGCGCTGCTTGCGTCAATCGTGCTATTCGTGGTGCTGAAATTTCCGACCACGCTCACTATTCCGTTCGCGAAGAATCTTCATCCGGACCTGGGGCCGTTCCTTTACGTGCCGTTTGCGATGCTGGTGATCGTCGCGTGTTCACACGCGGTCAACTTCACCGACGGGCTCGACGGTCTCGCGATCGGGCCGGTGATGACGACGGCGCTGACCTATTGGGTTTTCACGTACGTGGCGGGCAACGTGAAATTTGCGACATATCTCCAGATTCCGCACGTGGCGGGAGCGGGAGAAATCGCGATTTTCTGTGCCTCGCTTATCGCCGCCTCGCTCGGTTTTCTCTGGTACAACGCTTATCCAGCGTCGATGATCATGGGAGATGTGGGCGCGTTGTCGCTTGGCGGAGCGCTCGGCATGGTCGCGGTGCTCGCCAAGCAGGAGATCGCGCTGGTTATCGCGGGCGGGGTGTTCGTGATCGAGGCCGTATCGGTGATTATCCAGCGCTACTACTTCAAGCTTACCGGCGGGAAACGGTTTTTCCGGATGGCGCCGATTCATCATCACTTCGAGCTGAGCGGATGGCCGGAAACCGTGGTGGTGGTGCGCTTCTGGATCATCTCGATCGTGTGCGCGCTGGTCGCGCTCTCGACGCTGAAGCTGCGATGATGTTGAAACTGCGATGATAAAGGTCGCGGGCAAAAAGGTGATGGTGGTCGGTCTCGGCGCCAGCGGCCGCGCGGCCGCCGCGTTTCTGGCCAGCCGCCGCGCGCAGCTTACTCTGACCGATATCCGCGACGACCTCGACCCGGCCGAGCTCGCGAAGCAATTTCCCGGAGCCGCGATAAAGATCGGACCGGAAGATTCGCGACTCCTCGACGGTATCGAGTTGGTGGTCGCAAGCCCCGGCGTGCCGCCCGATGCGCCGCTCTTGGCGGGTGCAAAGGCGCGCGGAATTCCGCTTATCGGCGAGATCGAACTCGCGTCGCAATTCCTAAGCGCTCCGATAGCCGCGATAACCGGCACCAACGGCAAGAGCACGGTGACGACGATGCTCGGGCAGATCCTGCGCGCCGCCGGCATGCATACCTTTGTTGGCGGCAACCTGGGCGAGCCGCTGACTTTGGCGATCGGCGGGGTTTTCGATGCGCTGGTGGTGGAAGTATCGAGCTTTCAGCTCGAGACGATCGATCGTTTCAAGCCGCGGGTCGGGATTTATCTGAACTTGAGCGACGATCATTTCGAACGCTATGCGGGGCTGACGGAATATGGCGCGGCAAAGGAGAGACTTTTCAAAAATCAGGACGGCTCCGATTGGGCGATCTTAAATCGCGACGACGCAAACGTCTGGAAGCTCGCGAAATCGGTTCGCTCGCGCGTGTTCGGCTTCGGATTCGTGGAGTCAGGGGAAGCGGCGGCGATCTGGCCGGATGTAGGCACGCTTAAGTTCCATCTGGCAGGGCGCCGCGGCGAAATCAGCCTAAAGGGCTTCGCTCTGCCGGGGCGGCATAACATCTCCAATGCGATGGCCGCGGCGGCGGCGGCGCTTGCGATGTTCGTCGACGAAAAAATAATCGCGGCCGCGCTGCGCGCCTTCTCCGGACTGCCGCATCGCATCGAGTTCGTGCGCGAAGTCGACGGCGTGAAATGGATCGACGATTCCAAAGCCACCAACGTGGACGCGGCCGTGCGGGCGCTCGAATCGATGGCCGAGCCAATCATCCTGATCGCGGGCGGAGTCGACAAGGGCGGCGACTACGCGCCGCTTATCGCGCCGCTCCATCGCAAGGCGAAGCTTGCGATCCTTATTGGCGCCGCGCGCGAAGTGATGCGCGCCGCCCTTACCGGCGCGTGCGAGATCGAGATGTTTCCAACTCTTGAGGAGGCGGTCGAGCGGGCGGCGAAACTTGCGCGGCGCGGCGACACGGTGATGCTGTCGCCGGCGTGCTCGAGTTTCGATCAGTTCAAGGACTATGCGGAGCGCGGAGACATATTTCAAAAGCTGGTTCGGGCGCTTTGACGCGGTTGGCTACCGGCGGCCGGATCCGTGGCTGTGGATTCCGGCGGCGGCGCTGATCCTGATCGGGCTCCTGATGGTTTTGAACACGACCTATTTTCTGGGTCTGGAAAAAACCGGCGACGCATTTCACTACTTCAAGCTTCATCTCGCGCACATTATCGCGGGCCTGATGGTGCTGGTGATCCTCTCGCAGTTCTCGCTCGCGGGACTCAAGCGCCTGGTGATGCCGCTTGCGATCGTCTCGGTCGCGATGCTGCTGCTCCTCTACGTGCCGCATCTTGGGCTGGTGCGCGGAGGCGCGCGGCGCTGGCTGCGAGTCGGTCCGGTCGTGATCGAGCCGTCGGAGATAGTGAAGTTCGCGCTGGTATTTTATCTCGCCGATTTTCTTGGCCGGCGGCAGAACCGAATGCGCGACTTCGCGCGCGGTCCGTTTCCCGCGTTCGTGATCGTCGGCGTGCTCGCGCTTGTTCTGTTGAAGCAGCCGGATTTCGGATCGACCGTGATGATCGCGGTGATCCTGTTCGTGATGCTGTACGCGGCGGGTGCGCGTCCGGCTCATCTTGGAGTGGCCGGGGCGGGCGCGATGGTGGTGCTGGTGGCGCAGATGTTCGCGAAGTCATATCGGATGCGGCGCTTCACCGCCTTTCTGGATCCGTGGCACGTCGCGCGCGGCGCCGGCTTCCAGTTGATCCAGTCGTTTATCGCGCTCGGCGCGGGCGGCGGATGGGGAGTGGGGCTCGGCGCGGGGCGGCAGAAAATGTTTTATCTTCCGCAATCGCATACCGATTTCATTTTTGCCGTGATCGGCGAGGAATTCGGAATCGCCGGCGCATGCGTGGTGATCGCGCTGTTCTGTATTATCCTTTTGCGCGGGATGCGTATCGCGCATGAGGAGCCGGATCCGTTTGCGAGCCTTCTGGCGGTGGGCCTCACCTCGCTTATCTCGCTGCAGGCGCTGATCAACGTGGCCGTTGTGATCGGGATGATTCCGACCAAGGGATTGCCGCTGCCGTTTCTGAGTTACGGCGGCACCGCGATCCTGATGGCGATGGCGGCGCTCGGCGCGCTCCTGGCGCTCGGCAGGCGTCCCGCGGTGCGATGAAAGTCATTATCGCCGGCGGTGGAACCGGGGGGCATCTGTTTCCCGCAATCGCCGTGGGCGAGGAGATGGTTCGCGAGCGTCCGGCGACTGAAGTTCTGTACGCCGGGACCAGCAACGGATTTGAAGCGCGGTGGCTTCCGACGCGCGGGTACCGGTTCGAGCTTTTCGACGTGCATGGGGTTCGCGGCCACGGTCCGGTGGAGCGCGCTCGCGCCGCGATCGAGCTTGCGCGGGCGGTGATGCTCGCGCGTGCGCTGGTAAAGCGATTCAAGCCGAATCTGGTGGTATGCGCTGGCGGGTACGCGTCGCTGCCGGTCGGAATTGGGGCGGCGCTCTCGCGAGTACCGATCGTGATGCTCGAGCAGAACGTGCTACCGGGGCTTTCGAATCGGCTGCTGATGCGGTTTGCGCGCCGGATTTGCCTAAGCTTCCCCGACCAGATGTCATATTTCCCTGCCTCGAGGAGCGAGGTGACCGGCAACCCGGTGCGCTATCAGCCGCGCACCGAACGGACTCCGATGGAGGGGCGTCCGGCGCAAATCCTCGTTTTAGGAGCGTCGACCGGCGCGCGGCGGCTCAACTTTGGCGTCGTGGAGGCTTTCAAAATCTGGGGAAAAGGTGTTATAAAGTTGCAGATTGTCCATCAGACCGGCGAGGCGGATGCGGACGTGGTGAGGGATGCGTACCGGAATCTTTCGCTTCCGGCGGAAGCGATTCCGTTTATAGATGACGTGGCGGCGGCCTTGGTTCGCGCCGATCTTGTGGTCGCACGCGCGGGCGGCGGCACGGTAACCGATATCGCGCTCGCGGCGCGCGGCGCGATCTTGGTGCCGTATCCGTTTCATCGCGACCAACAGCAACTGCACAATGCCCGCGTGATCGAGCGGGTGGGCGGCGCGCGTATCGTGATGGACGATGATCGGCTCGGCGCGAATCTCGCGCGAGAAATGAAAGAATTACTTGAAGATCCGCGCACGCTGCTTGCGATGGGCGATCGCGCCCGCGCGGCGGTGCATCCCGACGCCGCCGAGCGCGTCGCGCGCATTTGCTTCAGCGCCGCTGGGGTGGAGAACTAATCGGATGACCGGCGCGATCAAATCCGGTTTGCTAATCCGTACGCGCCGAATCCACTTCATCGGAATCGGCGGAGTCGGGATGAGCGGGATCGCCGAGTTGTGCATCCGGCTCGGCTTCAAGGTCAGCGGATGCGATTTGGCGGCGAGTGCGGCGACCGAGCGGCTCTCGTCGCTAGGCGCGATTATCGCGACCGGGCACTCGCCGTCGCATCTCGCGGCTCCATCCGCGCCTCATCTGATTGAGGGAATAGCGGAACGGCTTGACGCGGTCGTGATCTCGTCGGCGATCAAGTTTTCAAATCCGGAGGTTGCGCGAGCGCGCGAACTTAAGATTCCGGTGATCCCGCGCGCCGAGATGCTCGGCGAACTGCTCAGGATGGCGGCGCTCGGAGTAGCGGTGGCGGGTACTCACGGCAAGACCACCACCACCGCGCTGTGCGGACTTATCATGGAAGAGGCGGGGCTGGACCCGACGGTTGCGGTCGGCGGCAGCATGCGCGGCGCGGGCACCAACGTCAGGCTCGGGCGCGGCGACTACATGGTGGCCGAAGCCGACGAAAGCGACGCTTCCTTTCTTCTGCTGCTGCCCTCGATCGCGATTGTGACCAATATCGATCCGGAGCATCTCGATCACTACGGCACGATGGAGCGGGTGCTGGAGGCGTTTGCGAACTTTATCAACCGGGTGCCGTTTTACGGCCGCGCGATCCTGGGAATCGACAGCGCCAACATTCGCGGAATTCTGCCTCAGGTGCGAAAGCCGATACTCACCTACGGAATCGCGCCGGATGCGGAGCTTCGCGCGGAGCAGATCGCGATTGACGGGCTCTCGACGCGATTCGACGTGATCATGCGCGGCGTGGCGCTCGGCACCGTCGCGATTCCGTCGCCCGGCGTCCACGTGGCGCTCAACTCGCTCGCGGCAATCGGCGTTGCGCTCGAACTCGGAATCGATTTCTCGGTCGCCGCGCACGCGCTCGCGAGATTCAGCGGTATTGGCCGCCGCTTCGAGATAAAAGGAGAGGCTGCGGGACGTATCGTGCTCGACGATTACGCGCATCATCCGGCGGAGGTGCGGGCGACGCTGGCGGCGGCGCGCGCGGCGTTCAAGCGGCGGGTGGTCGCGCTGTTTCAGCCTCATCGCTACACCCGGCTGCGCGATTTGTTCGATGAGTTCCTGAGCGCCTTCGATGACGCCGACGCGTTGTACATTCTCGACGTTTATCCGGCGGGCGAAGATCCGATTCCGGAAGTTTCGGCGCGGCGATTCTATGAGGCGATGCGCGCGCGTGGGCATCTGGATGTGCACTACATCAGCCGCGAGTTCGATCCGGCGCGCGAGGTTGCCGATGCCTCGCGGCTTGGCGACTTGATCGTCACCCTGGGAGCGGGTGACGTGTACAAGATTGGCGCGAAAATTCTGGCCGCTCTGTCGCGCGACGAGGCGACGGAGGGTGATGGCAAGCAGCATGAGCATGCTTGAACGCGAGCTTGGCGCGCTGTTCGGTGCGCGGCTGGTTGCCGCGAGGCCGCTCGCCGACTTGACCTCGTTTCAAATCGGCGGCCCGGCCGATTACTTCATTTCGGTCGAAACCGAGAACGAACTGGCGGCGGCGCTCGGGGCGGCGTATCAAACCTCAACCCCGGCGTTCTGCCTGGGCGCGGGAACTAATCTTCTGGTCAGCGATCGCGGAGTGCGCGGACTGGTGGTTCATCTCGGGCGCGGGCTTGCGAAGATCGAGATCGATGGCGTTCGCGTGGTCGCTGGCGCGGCGGCGCAATTTGGATTGCTGGTCGAGACGGTGGTGGAGCGCGGACTTGGCGGGCTTGAGTTCGGCGAGGGCATTCCCGGCACCGTGGGCGGCGGGCTGGTAATGAATGCGGGCGCATTCGGCGGCGAGATCGCGAAAGTCGTCACCTGTATCCACGGCGTTACGCGCGAGGGCGCGTGCCTTGCTCTCGCCAGCGGTGAAATTGGTTTTGCATACCGGCGCACGAATCTGCCGCCGGGGTTTGTGATCTCTCGGGTTGAATTCGATCTTGCGCCGGCCGAGCGCCAGTCGCTCAAGACCCGGGTCGATGAGCTTCGCGCGCGGCGCGCCTCGCGTCAGCCGCGTGGAGTTCCGAACGCGGGGTCGGTGTTCAAGAATCCGCCTGGAGCGTTCGCGGGGCGGCTGCTTGAGGGGGCGGGATTAAAGGGCCGCCGCCTGGGTGGCGCGGCATTTTCGGATCAGCACGCGAACTTTATCGTGAATTTGGGCGGCGCGCGTGCGGACGAGGTGCGCGCCCTGATGGAGCTCGCGCGAATCAAAGTGAGAGAGCAGAGCGGCGTCTGGCTTGAGCCGGAAGTCCGCATTGTCGGCGACTGGTAATCGGCGCTGACGAGGGTTGCGGCGGTGGCGGAGCGGCGGAAGAAGGCGAAGGAAGCGGCGGGATGGAACCCGAGGATGGTCGGGATGGTCCTGTGCGCATTCTTCGCGCTTGGCGTGATGACCGGGTTCAGCGGCGTGGGCCGCACCCTTGCGCGGCACGCGGAAAAACTCGCTTCCTCCTGGACAGCGCAAATCCAAAGCGGCAGCGACGGGCGGACCCTGGCCTGGACCGGCGCTGCGATCAGATCGCTTCAGTCCGCGATCGGGATTCACGGCGCGATGCGCGATGCAGGCGATCAGACGGCGCGCGGCGCGATCGCGATCGTGGAGCGGCGCGACGGCTTTTATGCTCTGTTCGTGGGCGGCGAGCTGCGAGGACCGGTCGCGCCAAAAGCGCAAGGCGATTTGCCGATCTTAAGCGGCGCGCGGGTGCAGATCGCGCGCGGTCCGGAGCTGCTTGGCTACGCGGAGACGATGGTCCGCTCGGAGGCCGGGCTGTTAAGCCTCGTCTCGGAGATGAACGTCGATGACAGCGGAGTCGCGGCGATGTTCCTCGATTCGTCGCAGACCGAAATCCTGATCGATCTGAACAACTCGGCGGTCGAGATTCAGCGCGCCGGCGAGATCCTGCAACGCTGGCGCGGGAGCGGGCGAACGGTCGCGGCGCTCGACATGACAATTCCCGACGAAGCGGTCGTGCGGCTTGCCGCTGCCGCAGTCTCCGCGCCGCGCGGCGGCGTGCGCAAAATATCGGCGCGGATGAGCGCCGGGGAAATTTATCGTTCGCGCCGTGGTTTCAGGCCGCGCGAGGAAGGGCGTCGATGAGAAATCTGCTCACCGGCTTGGACATCGGCACCAGCAAGGTTTGCGCGCTGGTAGCGGAAGCGAGTCCCGACGGTGAAGTCGCGCTTTTGGGTCATGGCGCGGCGCCATGCACGGGCCTGCGCAAGGGCGTGGTGGTCAATATCGATGCGACAGTCGAGGCGATTCGCGCCGCGCTGGATGAAGCGGAAAAAAGCTCAGGCCAGCGGATCGGATCGGTGGTGGTAGGAGTGGCGGGTCCTCATATTCGGGGACTCAACAGCCACGGAATCGTGGCGGTGCGCGGCGGCGAGGTCGGCGCGCGCGATGTCGATCGGGTAATCGATGCGGCGCGGGCGGTCGCGATTCCGCTCGATCGCCAGGTGCTGCACATCCTGCCCCAGCAATTTGCCGTCGACGATCAGGAAGGCGTGCGCGAGCCAATCGGGATGGCGGGAGTGCGTCTCGAGGCGCGCATCCATATAGTCACCGCGGCCCAGACTTATGGCCAGAACCTGACCAAGTGCTGCGAGCGCGCGGGAATCACGCCGCTGGAAATGATTTTCGAGCCGCTCGCCTCCGCCGATGCCGCGCTGTTTCCGGAAGAGCGCGAGCTTGGCGTGGCGCTGCTTGATATCGGCGGCGGCACTACCGATATCGTGGTGTTCCACGCGGGCGCGGTTATGCATACCGCGGTGCTGCCGCTCGGCGGCAATCATCTTACCAGCGATATCGCGGCGGGAATCCGCACCCCGATCGCGGACGCCGAGAAGCTCAAGATCTCATACGGCGCCGCGACCAATCTGATTGTCCGGCGCGAAGAGATGGTGCAGGTGCCGGGAGTCGGAGGACGCGAGCCGAAGACCATAGCGCGGCGGATGCTGTCGGACATTCTGGAACCGCGGATGGAGGAAATTTTTGCGATGGCGCAGCGCGAGATCGTGCGATCGGGGGTGGCCGATTGCCTCGCGTCGGGCGTGGTCCTGGTCGGAGGCACCGCGCTTTTGGAAGGCACGCAGGAACTCGCGGAAAGAATTTTCGGCGTTCCGGTCAGGCGCGGGCTGCCGATTAATCTGCGCGGGCTGCCCGAGGAGCTGATGAAACCGATGCATACCACCGCCGCGGGTCTGATCCTGCATCAGAGCGCCGGGCGGAGCGTCGGCGCCGGGATGGGGCGGTACGGCCGATGGGGCCGCTTGCGCTCACGTCTCAGCGATTGGGTGAGAGACTTCTTTTGAAGCGGCGCCGCAGAAAGAATTTTGGCGGTCAGCAAACTTTGCCGGTAGGTGGTGGAGGAGGTTCCCACATGATCGAGTTGGTAAACAATCCGGACCCGGGCGCGCGAATCAAGGTAATCGGCACCGGCGGATGCGGCGGAAACGCGGTCAATCACATGATCGCGGCCGGGGTTCGCAACGTCGATTTTATCGCAGTCAATACCGATGCGCAGGCGCTCCATAATAACCATGCGCCGCTGCGACTGCAGATAGGCGAGACGCTGACCCGCGGCCGCGGCGCGGGTGGCAATCCTGAGATCGGCCGCAAGGCGGCCCTGGAAGATGAGGAGCGTATCCGAGCTGAGCTCGCTGAGGCAGAAATGGTTTTTGTCACCGCCGGGATGGGCGGCGGCACCGGCACCGGGTCGGCTCCGGTGATCGCGCGGATCGCGCGCGAACTCGGGGCGCTGACGGTCGGGGTCGTGACCAAGCCGTTCCAGTTTGAGGCGCGCAAGCGGATGTCGCAGGCGGAAGAGGGCCTGCGCGAGCTGAAGAACTCGGTGGACGCGCTGATCACGATTCCCAATCAGCGCCTGCTGTCGGTGGCGAACAAGAACACGTCCTTGACCGATGCTTTCACCAAGGCCGACGACGTGCTGCTGCAGGCGGTGCGCGGAATTTCCGAGCTGGTCACGGTGCACGGGCTCATCAATCTCGATTTCGCCGACGTGAGATCGATTATGGCCGAGATGGGGATGGCGATGATGGGCGCGGCGTCGGCCTCGGGCGAGGATCGCGCCACGATGGCGGCGCAGCGCGCGATCTCTTCGCCGCTGCTCGAAGACGTTTCGATCAAGGGCGCGCGCGGCCTGCTTATCAATGTGACCGGCGGACCCGACATGTCGCTCTACGAGGTGAACGAGGCGGCGAGCCTGATCCAGGAAGAGGCGGACCCTGATGCAAACATAATTTTCGGAGCGGTGGTCGACGAGAAGGCCGGAGACGAGCTTCGCGTTACCGTGATCGCGACCGGATTCGGCGAGCAGGACTTGCCGTTTGCCAAGTACTCGCCGTCGGGCGCGCCGATCACGACGCCAATCGCCGCTGCATCCACGCGCCCGGTCGATCCCGCAGAGGTGCAGCCGGCGCCGTTGCCGATAAGCCAGGTCGCGCAGGTGCGCCAGTTTCCGAGCGGGAAACCGGTCAGACGGATGGGCAAGATTATCGACGAGAGCAGCCTGGATATTCCGGCGTTCAAGCGGCGCGGCGAGCCCGACGTGGCGAGCGAGCGGCTGGAGCCGAATTCGCTGCTCGACGGCGACGACAAGCTCGACGTGCCGACCTTTTTGCGCCGCCATACTGACTGAGGCGGGCGGCCGGAAGTCGCGCGACGGGCAAGCTTGATCGCAGCGGAATTTTCCGGTTAATGGGTTGTCGCGGGGCGAGTCTTAAGGGGATCCTTACGGTCGCGCCCGGCTACTCGATGGATCGAGCGGATACAGTTGCCGAGGATGGCCGAGATTACAGTGGCGCCGGATCGTTCGCGCCGCGGGCCGACTTCAGTATCGCTGACCCAGAGCCGGACGAGCGGGAGAAGGCGCCTGGAATATTTCGTCGCGGATGGCGCGCGTGGCGCCGGATAGCGTCGCGGATCGGGAACGTTCAGGCGCGTGCGATCCTCAATCTCGCATTTTTCGTCCTGATAGCACCGGTTTCGATCGTTTCCGGGATGCGCTCGCCCGACGGTCGCCGCAACTCTCTGCCGGGCGGCGAGTGGAAGCCGCATGCGGCGGCGGAGCCGTCAGTGGCAGCGGCGCGAAGACAATTTTGACTTAAGTAATTTGCAGAGTCGGAGACGGGCGGCCGCGCGGGGTCTCGATGGCCGACATAAAGAAACGTTACCTGGACTTTTCGGTCATCCTCACCAACTTTATCGTCCTTCTACTCGTGGTGAATCTTGCATGCGCCGCCGGAATCGGCGTGGCCTACCTGATCGATGTGTCACGCCATGCCGGTTGGATTCCAAGAACCGGTCCGCGCTGGATTCGGGAAGAGGATGTGGCGAAGCTCTATCCGGGATGGAGCGCTGCGGACGTGCGGACGCTGGAGCACGACACTCTGGAAGCCGTGGGAATACAGGCGCGGACCTACGACGAGATCACTCAGCTAAGACCGCTCCCGCTTCACACGCGCTTTGTCAATATTCGCGACCCCGGCTTCCGCGTGGTCGAAAATCAGGGGCCATGGCCGCCGGATTCTTCATCGCTCAACATTTTTCTTTTCGGCGGATCGACGACGTTCGGCCTCCATATGGACGATGATGAGACGATCGCAAGCTACCTGCAGCGAATAAGCCGGACTCAAGACGGGCGTCCGCTTCACGTCTACAACTTCGGCCGGCTTGGCTACACCTCAACCCAGGAGATGCTGCTGTACCTGAGTCTGCTGCGCGCCGGCTTCGCGCCGCGGGTGGCGATATTTATCGACGGTTTGAACGATTGCCAGATGGGTAAGGATGCCGGCTTGCCGATTCGTCAGACGCCGGAATTGACGGTCCGTGCGGCGGTCGAGCAGGCGCAGAAGCCGCATTATGAATGGCTGGATGCCCTCGAGAAAATGCCAATGATCGAGGTGGTAAAGGCATTCAAGCGCAAAGAGCGCGACGAGCATCCGTATGAACCGCCGGATGCGAGCAAGTATCCGGCCATCCGGCAGTTTGTGATTAATCGATGGCGTGCGAACAAGAGCGAAATTGAAACGTTGTCGCGCAAGTACAACGTCAGGTGCGTGTTTGTGTGGCAGCCGACACCCGTGTACAAGTACGAAGCCCGCTACAATTTTTTCGGAGCGCCGCGATATCATCGCTGGCAGTGGGCGATTCCGCTGGTATATCCCGAGATCGAAAATATGGGTGAACGCGGAGAACTGGGCGATGACTTTCTGGATCTCTCGGGAATTCAGGAAGGCTCAAAGGAAAATCTCTACGTCGATCAGGGCCATTACACGGCCGCGTTTTCGCAAGTAATCGCGCGCGATATTCATGATTTCCTCGTGCAGAAGAAATACCTCGACGTGGCGCCAAACATGGCGGCAGTTGGCTCCTCGAGCTGCCACTGAGATGCTGCGCGGAGACTGAGTTACTCGCTCGCGGCGGCAGGCGTCGATGCATATTCTCGGCATATCGTGTCATTTTCATGACGCCGCGGCCGCGCTTCTGCGCGATGGGCAACTCGTTGCGGCGGTGGAGGAAGAGCGTTTCTCGCGGCTCAAGCACGACTATCGCTTTCCTGAGCGCGCGATCGAATTTTGCCTGCGCGCGGGTGGCATAAAGGGCGCCGACCTCGACTACGTCGTTTTTTTCGAAAAGCCGCTGCTGAAGTTCGACCGGATTCTTCAAAGCTCGATTGCCGGGTTTCCGAAATCGCGCCGGATGTTCAGCGAGGCGATGGCGAGCTGGTTCACCGACAAGCTGTGGGTGAAGCGGCTTATCGCGCGCAGTATCGGCGTCGATCCTGCGCGCATCCTGTTTTCGGAGCATCATCTTTCGCACGCGGCGAGCGCGTTTTTCTGCTCTCCATTTGAAGAAGCGGCCGTGCTGACGATCGACGGGGTCGGCGAATGGGCGACCGCGACGATCGGGCTTGGCCGCGGCACCGAAATCAAGCTCTTGTCTGAAATTAATTTTCCCCACTCGCTCGGCCTCTTCTACAGCGCGTTCACCGAGTTCCTTGGCTTTGAGATCAACGAGGGCGAGTACAAGGTGATGGGGATGGCGGCGTTCGGCGAGCCGCGCTATGCCGATCAGGTCAGGAAGCTGCTTCGGATCTCGAAAGACGGCAGCTTTGAACTCGATCTCGATTACTTCGCGTTCCAGTATTCATCGCGGTCCGCGTTTAATTCCCGATTCGTGGATTTGTTCGGCGAGCCGCGAGGCCGCGACGAACCATTTGCGCCTGCGGACGCGATTGACGGAGCCGCGGATGGCGCAGCAGATGCTCGCGAGGCGGACCCTCGCGCGATGCGTTTCGCGGATATTGCCGCAAGCGTGCAGCTTGTTGCCGAAGAGGCGATTGTCGCGATGGCGCGGCGGGCTCATGCGCTCACCGGCGCTGAGCGATTGTGCATGGCGGGCGGAGTGGCGCTCAATAGCCGCGCGAACACGCGGGTGCTGCGCGAAACAGCGTTCAGGGAGGTTTTCGTGCAGCCGGCCGCCGGCGATTCCGGCGGCGCGCTCGGCGCAGCTCTTTACGCATGGCATTCGGTGCTCGGAAACGAGCGCGGGTTCACCATGGATCACGCATTCTGGGGCGCGGAGCAGAACGAGCAGCAAGTCGAGGCGTATTTGCGCAAGGCGGGAATCGCCGCGACCTGCGTTGGATCAGAGCGCGAGTTGACGGCGCGGGTCGCAGAGATGATCGCGCGGGAAAAGGTGATCGGATGGATGCAGGGGCGGTTCGAATGGGGTCCGCGGGCGCTGGGTCATCGCAGTATCCTTGCCGATCCGCGCCGCGCCGGCATGCGTGAGACGGTGAATAGGAAAATCAAGTTCCGCGAAGTGTTCAGGCCGTTCGCGCCGTCGGTCCTGGTCGAGCGCGCGGCGGACTATTTCGATCTTGCCGATCCAGAGAACAAATATCCTGCGCGTTTCATGCTCTACGTAGTGCCGGTGCGCGAGGACGCGCGATGCCGTCTTGGCGCCGTCACTCATTTTGACGGCACCGCGCGACTGCAGACCGTCTTTCGCGATCGCGATCCGCTCTACTACGGACTGATAGAAGAATTTGCGCGGGCAACCGGAGTTCCGGTGCTGCTCAATACGTCCTTCAATCTGCGCGGAGAGCCGATCGTCGCAACCGCCGCGGAGGCGCTGAGCACGATGCGCCGCAGCAATCTGGACGCAGTGGTGATCGGAAATCGGATAGTTGAAAGGACGGCGGTAATTTAACCAACAGAAGATGTCTTCTATGCTACAGTCCGCGATGCGGAGGTCACGATGAAGGAAGGATCAGCGGGGGCGGGGCGGCTATCAACCGTTTCCGAGTTGATGCAGTTCCTGATCAGCAGGAGAATCTGGTGGATGACGCCTCTGGTGATCCTGTTGCTGCTGTTCGGCGTGCTCGCGATACTGGCCGAGGTCAGCGCGGTAAGCCCGTTCATTTACGCGCTCTTCTAAAGACGCGCAGCCTTAGGGTCCGGAGAGACGGAGCGCGACTGCTCCCATCACAGGCTGGCGGCGAGTTCGCGATGCTTCTCGCGCAGAGCTTGCGGCATCGATGCGCCGATCTTGTCGAAGAATTCGCCCGAGGATTGCATCTCGACCTTCCACTCTTCCGGGCGGATGGCTAGTACCTCGCGCAGTTGCTCGGTTGAAATCTCAAGCCCGGTGAGGTCCAAATCCTGAATTTTCGGAACCATACCCACCGGCGTTGACTCGGCGCCGACTCGTCCGGCGATTCGATCCAGCATCCATTTGATGACGCGCAGGTTGTCGCCGAAGCCGGGCCATAGGAAATTACCCTGCTTGTCCTTGCGGAACCAATTGACCATGAAGATGCGCGGCGGCCGGGCGATCAATTTCTCCATCTCCAGCCAGTGGGCAAAGTAATCGCCCATGTTGTAGCCGCAGAACGGCAGCATCGCCATCGGATCGCGCCGGACAACGCCGACCGCACCGGCGGCGGCCGCGGTCGTCTCCGAGCCCATCGTCGCGCCCATGAAGACGCCGTGGGTCCATCCGCTTGATTCCATAACCAGCGGCATCGTGCCCGCGCGGCGTCCTCCGAACACGATTGCAGAAATCGGGACGCCTCTGGGATCATTCGCGTGCGGCGACAGCGCCGGATTGTTGCTCATCGGCGTGGTGAAGCGGCTGTTAGGATGCGCTGCTTTTTCGCCGGAGCCTTTGCGCCACGGACGGCCCTGCCAATCGAGCAGCCCATCGGGCGGTTCGATCTCGATTCCTTCCCACCACACGTCGCCATCGGGCGTCATCGCGACATTGGTGAAGATGGAATCGTGCCCAACCATCTTCATCGCGTTCGGATTTGAATGGAGGCTGGTTCCGGGCGCGACTCCAAAATAGCCGTTTTC
>JASHOJ010000051.1 GCA_030041155.1 Candidatus Binataceae bacterium
CGTGTGGGCGCTCGAATGGCTGGGGCATCGGCGAGTTCGGATGCTTGACGGCGGCCTCAAGGCGCTTTCGGGCGAGAAACTGACAGCGGCGCCGCCGAGCATTAAGCCCGCTCGATTTGAAGTGGCGCCGCGCGGCGAAATCAGCGCGTCGGCCGCGTATGTGGTCGATCGAATTGGGCATCCTGACGCGCAGATCTTCGACGTTCGCAGTGACGCGGAATACTTCGGCGAACGGGTGCGAGCACGACATGGCGGTGCGATTCCGAGCGCGCTGCATCGCGACTGGACCGAGGCCAATACGCCCGACGGCAGGTTCAAATCAGCCGCGGAATTGCGCGCCGAATACGATGCGATCGGCCTCCGGCCTGATGCGGAAATAATCCCTTATTGTCAGGGCGGTTATCGCGCCGCACACGCCTACCTCGCGCTTAAGATGGCGGGATACCCGAGGGTCCGGAATTACTGGGGATCGTGGGCGGAATGGGGTAATCGCGACGACGTGCCGATCGAGCATCCGACGCGCAAATCGCGAGAATAATGGCGGTCTCCCGCATATTTCTGGTCACCGGATTTGAGCCGTTTCGCGGCGAGCGCATCAACCCGTCCTGGGAAATCGCGCTCAGGATGGACGGCGACGAAATCGGCCCGCTTCGGGTCAAGGCGGTCAAAATACCGGTCAAATGCGCTACGGCCGTGCGGCGCATCAATGCCGCTATCGTCCGATATCGGCCAAGGGCGATTTTGGGCCTCGGCCAGGCGGGCGGTCGCACCGCAATTTCGATAGAAAAAGTGGCGATAAATCTTGCCGACGAACGCTCCAGCGCCGACGAGAGCTTTGGCGCGCGCTCATCGGCGGTTATCGCCGGTGCACCGGAGGCTTATTTCGCGCGCATTCCGCTCGCGGCGCTGCTTCGCGAAATGCGAAAGCGCGAAATTCCCGCGCAGATATCGCTCAGCGCGGGCATATACGCGTGCAACGCCCTGATGTTTGCGAGCTTGCATCTGACCCGTCGCCGACAGAGTGTGCCGGTCGGGTTTATCCATCTGCCATACGCGACCAGCCAGTCGGCGAAGCATCCGAACGCGCCCAGCATGACGCTGGAGGTGATGGAAACGGCGGTGCGCGCGCTCTCGGCGACGATCGCGCGCTCAATCTCCTAAAACGTTATTTTATCGCTACCGCGTTCGGCGGCGACGCGATACCGCCCTCCAGGTTCATCGGCACCGAGACGACCATAAATTCGTAGGATTTGTCGGACGCGCAATCCGTCGCCAGTTCATCGAGCACGAACTGCTCGCCGAGCGGCAGCCCGAGCATCGAGAGAGCGCGGTAATGCAGCGATCGTTCATCCTTGAAATCCCAAGGCCATTGCTCGACTGCGGGGCAATCGGTGCCGATAGCCGCGACGCGATTGTCCCACAGCCATCCGACCAGTTCGCTGGTTGACTCGATTCCGCAGGATTTCAGCGCCTCCAGCGGCGCCATCGCCTTCTTTTGCGCATCCGACGCCGTCAGGTAAGCGCCAAGCCATCCGGTGCGAACCAGCAGAATAGAACCCGGTTTGAGCTTGGTCTTCTGCGCCGCTAGCGCTGCCTGCAAATCCTTCAACGGGTACGTCGCCGAGCTAAATGGATCGATCGACCGGCCCTGCTCCTGAGTGTACTTGCGGACGTCGATCAGGACGCCGCGTCCGACCACGCGATTGGCCCATTTATGGATGCCGAGTTTGCCGCTCGGACCGTCTTTTACCTGGTCATCTTTAACGCCGTTATAAAATGCACGATGGCGCACGTGGCCGACATGCGCAAGGCCGTCCCATTGGCTGCCTTCCTGGGTGTTGTAGTTATCGATCGAATCGTCGTGTCCCAGAAGGCCGAACTCCTCGAAGCTAAGGATCGTGTGGCGGGCGGCGCTGCGGTTGAACAGCGGCGGCTTGGCGTAATTGATCGGCGTATCAAGGCGGAACACGCGGCCTTTTTTGACCAGCCGCGCCGCCTCGACCACTCCCTCGGCAGTCAGGAAGTTAAGGCATCCAAACTCGTCGTCATCACCGAACACGCCCCACGACGACTCGGGCGGCGCGCCCTTTTTGATTGGCAGATCCTTGAACCGCGGAATTTTGTTGAAATCTATCGATGCCATAAGCATTTCTCCTCGACATTGGCATTCACTTAAGTCTTTCTAAACGGTATTCCATTCTCTCCGAGGATAAATCCGGTCACAGCGCCGTCGGGCGCGAATTCGAGCTTCAGCGGCTCCCCGGCGGGTCGCCCGCGGCTTACGATAAAGACGGCCGGATCGGCGGTTTCGACCAGCTCGATCGGCGGAAATGGCGGCGGCAAATACTGATCGGGCGGGCTTATGAGGACCAGCGCGCCGCGCCGGAACTCAATGTGCAGGATGCCGCCGAATGCGCCGAGGGCGACGTATCTGCCAATCAGCGGCCGGAACTTCTCAGGCGTTGGAACTGGCTTGATAGCCTTGAACTCGGCGGCGGCGGAGGGAACCAGCATTTCGAGCGCTTCGAGCGCGATCGTACTCGCGACCGTATGCCCCTGCTTGTTCGACAGCGCAACAACTCCCAGGCGATAAGGTTTGTTGAACGCGATCATCGACAGAAATCCCGGCATCGATCCGCCGTGATTCAGGTAGATGTTCTCGCCGATTCGCGCGGCCATCCAGGTAAGCGCGTAGCCGGTTTTCCAATCGCGCTCGACGAAAGTTACGCGATGCATTTCCGACAGCGATTTGCCCGCCAGCACCTGCGCGCCCTCGCGCCTCCCCGCTCTGGTGCGAAACTGGAGCGCGAGCCATCTGGTGAGGTCTCTTGCACAGGTGCGCATCCCGGCCGCGGCTTGGTAACCGCGAGTCGGAGGATCCTGCGCGATCTCGGGCACCTCCTGATAGCGCTCTGGCATATAGCCGGTTGCGACTCGCACGCGATCGACCGGCGTATCGAAGGTCGTCGATTTCATCCCGAGCGGCGCGAGGATATTTTCCGCAACGTAGTCGCCGTATGGACGGTGCGAAGCCCGCTCGACGACCTCGCCAAGCAGCGCGAACGCGAGATTGCAATATTTGAACGCCGAGTCGGGCTCGATAACCACCTCGCATCGCGGCAGCATCGCAATTACGTCGGCCATCTCCGGAAATTCGAGCTTGTACCAATGCCCAAATGGCGATTCGCCGACCAATCCGGCGCGATGCGTCAGTAATCGGCGGAGGGTCACGTCTTCGACCCGGCCAAATCGATTATGCACCGCTTTGAATTCGGGAATATGGCGCACGATCGGGTCGTCGAGGGTAAGCTTTCCCTTGTCGCGCAACTGAACAATCGCGGATGCGGTAAAAGTCTTGCTGATCGAGGCGACCGCGCAGATCGTGTCGGCGGTCATCGCCCGCTCCGCCACGATATCCGCATAGCCAAAGCCGCCCATGAAAGCCACGGCCTGATCGTGCACGATCGCGAGGGCGACGCCGGGCACGCCCTGCTCGGCCATTAGCTGATTTAGCCGCGAGGTGATGCGCGGCATCACCGGCGCGACGATTGGATCTGATAACGCGGCATCAGGCATCGGCTTACTCACTCCCGCTTACCCGGTTTCCACTCATAGAGCACGTCCGGCTGCCGCTCCTCGTTGCGTTGGCCGTCCGTAAATTCGATCGCCGTGAAGCCGCGCGCTTCGTAGAAGCGGCGCGCGGGCGCGTTGCTCTGGAACGTCCACAGCTTGAGCCCGGCGGGCCGCGCGTGCATCGCGGCGGAGAGCATCGCGCCGCCGACGCCGCGGCGCTGCCAAGTAGGCGCGACGTAAAGCTGATCGAGCATGTCGCCTGATAGCGCCATCATCGCAACGATCTTATCGATTATTTTGGCGGCCATATCGCCGGTGGCGGCTCTGGTGTCATCTTGAGCGGAGGCCGCTGCGGCCGTAGTCCCTTCAGCGCAGCTCAGGGCAGGCTCCAGATCCCGGTCGGGATCCCTCGACTCGCGCAGCGCTCGCTCGGCATGACACGAGGCGAGCTTGCCGCCGGCAAGCTCGCTCGCGCCGCCGCTCGATATCTTCGTAACCCCGGCTGTCGCGGTGACTCCGGCTATCGCGGCGACCCAGACTTCGGATGTGGGAATCAGTTCTCCGATGATCCAGGCGCGAATTTCGCTATCGCTATGCACGGTCGGAAACAGATGCGCGGCGGCCGCGATTCGAGATAGACCCGCGCAACCTTGGATGCATCGGCGGGGAGGCACCGCCGGATGACAATCTTTCCGTCGCGCATAGGATCGTTTGGTCCACCGCGCGGCTAATTGTCAAACGAAATCCTCGCCCGGTCGCGGCACACGCCTCACATGCACGGCATTGCAGGTTCAAATCGTGCTCATCCACTCAGACGATCTCTCGCGTCAGGCGTGCGGGGGATGAGCCGATCGCGGTTTTTCGTCAGGCGGCGGACCGCCCCAGATGAGAACGTCGGGGCATAAATCTGCACCTTCGTCCACACCACGGTCCCCGCTTCAATCACGCGGATGAGGTTTTGAACAGGCACACGGTGCGATCATGATAGATCACGCAAATGAGGTAGAAAATTCTCAGGAAACTCGTTCTTAAGCATGCGACGAACCATACATTTGGTGACGGGCAAGAAGCGATTCACTTTTTCGTGCGTTTCATAGGAGTCAACTGAGAGGCTCAACTCGGCGCTTTCAAAGAGCGCGTGAGCGATGCTAGCACGGAGCGGAAACAACTCGTGTTGGATGACTGCTC
>JASHOJ010000052.1 GCA_030041155.1 Candidatus Binataceae bacterium
TCAGGTCCTCGGGCTTCTCATAGTTGGCAAGCAGTTGGTCCAGCAGTTCCGGTGTAATCGTCGAATCGGTCATCATGTGAGTCCCCTCTCAAAGGTAAACTCACAGAAACCTCCTTACACAGCGTTCCTGACACCCTCAGATAATCCCCGAAATCACCCGCCGGTCATCGACCCGCGCGATCCCATGCGACAACGGAAAATAGGGTTCAATTCGGCGCATCTGCGCCATAGACAAGAAAAACAAATCGCTCATCAGCAGCGCCTCCTCGCGCCGCCAATGAATTAATCTTTCCTCATCGCCGCAAGTAAATTAATGGGTCCTGATCCTAATGGATCGTTTCGGTATGGAATTCGTTTTTGAGCTTGGCGATCTCGTCTTTGATCTGCAATTTGCGCCGCTTCAATTCTGCCAATTTGGCTTCGTCGGCTCCGGGGCGCGCCCCTTCTTGGGCGATATCCTGGTCCAGAGCCGCGTGACGGCGTTCGAGTTCGGCGAGATGGCTTTCTAACGGCATGCCTTGTTTCTCCAGAAGGCCCCTTCACGAAGGAAGTGTGACATAGGATTTCGGTTGGGCGAAGGGATTTGGGAGGGTTTCCGCGGTAAATTTTTTCTACGTTCGGCCGACAAGGCTTGGCCGGATAGGGCGCAGTCGGGGGAGCGATGCCCGGGGCACGCCGGATGCTTCTCACGTCAAATTGCTTCAATCCGGTTTCCGTCTGCTTCCACATTTTGCCCTTTTCTTACGTTTCCGTGCCAAGCTCAGGCAGTTCGGTGAGGGGTCGAAACTATGCCTTCTACTATGGATCGCGCGGCTCTGATGATCTCGGGGCTCGCCTTGTTTGGCTTTGCGGCGCCGGCCGCGGCGCAGCCGACCTTTCCCGGCCAAGATGAGACCCGGCCGGGCTACTCTTTCGCGCCGACGAGCGGTGCCCAACAAGACGATTACAACGCGCCTCCCGACGACGCGGTGGCCGCTTCCTCTCCAAAAACCAAGCAGGAGGTCAATTACCAGACCACCGAGGCGCCGGGCACGATCATCGTCGATACCCATTCGAAGCATCTTTATTACGTCGAGAGCGGCGGCAAAGCGATTCAATATGGGATCGGCGTCGGCGGCGAGGGGTTTGCCTGGTCAGGCATCGCCACGGTCCAATCCAAGCAGGAATGGCCGAAGTGGTTTCCGCCGCCAGCCATGCTACAGCGCCACCCCGGACTCCCGACCGAGATGGACGGCGGGCTCGGCAATCCGCTAGGCGCCCGCGCCTTGTATCTCTACGAGGGTAAGGTCGATACGCAGTACCGCATTCACGGCACGAACGAGCCCGATACGATCGGCCAGGCGGTCTCTTCCGGCTGTATCCGGATGATGAATTCCGACGTGATGGATCTCTATAAGCGCGTGCCGGTCGGGACCAAAGTCGTCGTGCTTTAATTGGACGCTAACGATAACCCCCGCGCTTTCTTCTCCCTTTTGCCTTTTTCTCACATTTTAGTGCAGTATCGCGACATTGCGGCGAGCGGAGTTGATCCATGCGTATCGAGACGAGATGCGGGATTTTGACGATCCCGGCAGCATTCGCGTCGCTTTGGCTTGCGACGATCCCGGCCGCTGCGCAATACCGCTACTACTACGGCTACCCCGCTCAGCAGAGCCAGCCGGATTATTCCGGCTATCCGGCCTTCCCCGGCGAAGAGCAAACCCGGCCCGGCTACGCCTACGGGTACCAGCCCAACTATGGCGGCCCGCAGCCGGCCCAGCCAGGACAAGGCCAATACGGCTCCGCGCCGGTCGGAAACTCGCCCGATACCGACCGCGGCTTCTACAATCCGCCGCCCAACGACGCGGCGGCCGCCGCCTCGGCGCGCACCGCCCGCCAGGTCGATTATCCGACGACCGAGGCGCCCGGAACTATCATCGTCGATACCAATTCCAAGCATCTCTATTACATCCAGCCGGGCGGCAAGGCGATCCAATATGGAATCGGCGTGGGGCGCGAGGGATTTGCCTGGTCAGGCGTCGCCCGAGTCGGCTCCAAACAGGAATGGCCGAAGTGGTTTCCGCCCGAGGCCATGCTGCAGCGCCGCCCCGAGCTGCCGATCGAAATGGACGGCGGCCTCGGCAATCCGCTCGGCGCGCGCGCGCTTTACCTCTACCAGGGCAAGACCGATACGCAGTATCGCATCCACGGCACCAACGAGCCCGATACGATCGGCAAGGCCGTCTCTTCCGGCTGCATCCGGATGATGAACGGTGACGTCATGGACCTCTACAATCGCGTTCCCATCGGAACCAAAGTGATCGTCGAGTAGCAGACGGCCTTTTCTCTCCCGCGGCAAAGGCGGCGATATCGCCTGCTCCGGCGAGCGCGGCGCGCCTTGACCTTCTTCCAAGTCTCGCATTTAAGGCGCACGGTTTCGCCCCGCGCGTTTTCGTACGCGCCTCCCGGAGAAAACGATGCAGAACTGGCCGATGCACGGCACGATCAGCGGCCCCATCGTGATGATCGGCTTCGGCTCGATCGGGCGCGGCACGCTGCCGCTCATCGAGCGCCACTTCCGTTACGACCGCGCGCGC
>JASHOJ010000007.1 GCA_030041155.1 Candidatus Binataceae bacterium
TTGCTAGAAGGAGGGTCGTCCACTGATAAAAGCCGAACGCGTCGCCAATTGCAAAACACGCGACACCGACTATCTCCAGGGATAGCTGCCAGACACCGTCCCACGGCGCAAACATGGCGGTGCTCAGTAACACCAGAAGAATTATTCCGAAGCGCTGCTCGGTCTCGCCGGTTGTAAAAGAGATCGCGGTCGTGCCGGACATCAGCACCACGCATGTGGCCCATATCAGGCCGCGCCAGTTCTGCAGGAACCATCGGCTTGAAACGGTTAGAATAAGCGCCGCGCCTGGCAACAACGTGACTATGTATAGCCAAGCGGAGACGTGACGGGGACTAAACTGACCTTGCAACAGATAGATGAGGCCGATCGCAAGAAGTAAAAGAGCGCCCTTCCTGATCCAGTTTGCGATGTGCGGATCGATCTGCTGGTCAAGGGTGTCCCGCGGTTGCAGCTCGTTACCCGCCTGATGCTGCGGCGACGGTGAGCTTTGAGTATGCGGCTGGCTGTCGCTATCGAGGTTGTCCATGACACCTGTCCAAGACAATCCTGAGCAAAGACTATGCCTAAAACTTATCGTTAAGATGTTTATTACGTGTGTTATAAATTCTTGAACGATCTTCAGAGGCTGAGGCGTCAAGGTGTGACATGACCCATCGAGGAACATGAGAGTTTGTGTCACACGATGAGTTGCACTGCTGCAACAGTCACTATCGTGAGACACTCTTGTCTTACACTGATTGTAAGATATGATTAGGTCATTCTCTCGCAGTCGCTACTAAAGGGGGAAGTGATGGCCATCAGAACGTTACTAGTTGAAGATTCGGTGCTGGTCCGCAATGTACTGAGGCGGCGCCTCGAAGAGATCGGATGCGACATCGTAGGTGAAGCTGAACATGCGACCGACGGTCTTAAGCTGTTCCGCAGTCTTCAGCCAAACCTGGTCACGCTTGATCTTGTAATGCCGCAAATGGATCGCTTCGACTCATACGGCCTGTTCCGCCTGATTCGGAGAGAGTCTCCGGAAACATCGGTAATCGTGATCAGCGCACATCCGAAGAAAACCACGCGGAGCGACTTCCTACGCGCGGGGGCGCTGGAGTACTTCGAAAAACCATTCATCGATTCGCGAGCGTTGGCTGCCGCTTTGAATCGGGCATTTCCCGAATTGAAAGTGCTTTCGCGTACCGCCGCGGCTGCAAGGCTATAGCCTCGCGCGATTGTCCCTCCGCTTCGCGCCGCGCCGAGAAACTGTCTTCAGCCATCCCGCGCGCTCGGCGTTCCGGCAGATGAATTATTCGCGCAGCTCAGATGGCTCCGTTGCGCACGCAGCGGAGCACGTCGCAGAATGTCAGGGATGCCGCCGCGCCACGACAATTCCACTTCAATTTTCGCGGCCACTCTTTTTTGCGCGGCCGCAATAGCGATCGCCGGATGCTCGAGCGGCAATTCGCCGTATCGATTGGCGAGCTGGCTTAATCTTGGCAAGCCCAACCTGACTTCATTTGTCGGGATTCGCTTCGGCGCGTCACTGGATAGGGTGCGCGAGGAACTTCCTGACGGTGACTACGAGACCGCGCCTTATGGAGCCAACACCTGGAAGGTGCGCGAGGTTGAAGCGGGCGGGGTGCGTTATCCGGCAGTGGTGTTCGAGTTTACCGACAACATGGGGATGCAGCTTGCGATCGCGTCGTTTTCAGCCTCGGATGGCGACCGGGTTCTCGCTCAACTGACAAAGGCGTTCGGCACGCCAACTCATCAGCGCTCCGGACCGGGAAACGGATCCAACGCCTTAATCGCGGTGTGGGAATTGCCGCACACGGAGCGCGTGACGTTCGACGGACCGGCGCTGGAAGTCGAGATGCTCGGGCCCGCGGGATCGACACTTAAACACGACCTCGCGGTGCGGCGCGCGGAGCACTCTGGAACTGAATAGACGCGAGGCTCGCGAATAAGGTCCGCTCGCCACCATTCAGCGCGCCAAGCCGATAAGCCGGCTGATGACCGGCTCGAACACCTGCTCGTAATTGTATTTTTCCTCGTGGGCGCGGCGTGCCGCCAGCGCCATCGCGATATAGCTATCGCGATCGGACAGGATGTGCTCAATCGCGCGCGCGATCGATATCGTATCCGCAGGATTGGCATAGACGATCCAGTTATCATCCGCGAAAAATTCGCGATAGCTGGGCAGGTCGGGCGCAATCACCGGCAATCCCATTGCACCGTATTCAAAGAGCTTGCTGGGCGATGGCCCTGCATACTCCCATTGGGGGTTCACCGGGTGATACAGGACCAGGCCAACAGCGCTAGCGCCGAGGCGCCGGTCGCGCTGCGCATTGCTGACCCATCCATCAACCTTGACGCGTGACTCGACGCCGAGCGACGCCGCGAGCGTGCGCAATTCGTCGCGAAATGACGCGTCGCCTGGCCCCATCATGTCAAGTCTCACACCGGCAAGCTCCGCTATCGCACGGACCGCCTCGCGATGGCCGTTGTCGGGACCCATCGCACCGACATATACGACTTGTCGAGCGGCAAAACGATCGTCCGCGAGCGTCCGCAAGTCGATCGGTGGGGTATAGAAAGCGCGGCTGGAAGCATTCGGAACGATTATCGGCGAGCGCGCATCGTGCGCTGCCTCAAGCCAGCTCCGAGCGCGATATGCAGACGGAAACACCACGATCGCGGCGTCGCGAGTATGGGTGAGCGCGTAGTGGATAAGCCATGGCTGCAGCGATCGAAACGACCTCCCCTGGAGCGGCGCAAGTTCGTGGCTATGGAAGACAAGTCGGACATCGCGCATGCGGCGAAAAGCCAACGCGGCGATTGCGAAGCCGATCGCGTCATAGGCATAGACGACTTTAGGCTTAAGCCGCCTGCCGACCCGGCGAACCTGACGCGCGAAGGCTATAAGCTCTGCGAGCTTGCGCCCCGCCGGAGCGCGCTGCTTCTGCGGCTCCGTCGCAACGGCGCCAATTCGCTCAATCGTAACGCTGTGTGGCCATGTGACTCGCGGACCGAGATCATTGCGGCAGACGACATGCACATCAAACCACTCACTCATGAGGCTGACGCCGTTCACGGTCGGCGGCTGATAGTCCGGGTTCGAGTATATCACAGCCAGCAAAGTGCCTAGTTTGGGCATCTTAGGATCGAGAAAGTACCTGCTCGGCAGGGCGGTGGACTTCGCCGTCCGGCAGCAGGATGCGCGTCCCATTCCCCATACCGCTAGCCCTCAATGAAGATAGAGTCGACGGCGTCACAATCATCACGAATCGTTTTCCTTTGAATGGCACTGGTGCGTTGGCCGCACTTGAGGATTCGGCGGGCAGCTACCCGCGTATCTGGTACATACGCCGATTCATAAGTCATGGATGAAGAAGCCGCAGATCGAGGAGGCGCGCGAGATCGACGCTGTTCTTACGAGAGATTATCGGGGCCGCAAGGCCAGAGAATTTCACGAGTTCGATATTGAATTGTATTTCGATCCAGTTGTCGCGAAATAGCCACTTGCTATCTCATCAGATACTAAGTAGCATGCGCGATAACATGGCCATAGCTTTCGATGTGCTCAACCGGAGCGCCTTCCAACGACTCGACTCGATAACCCGCTCCCGTAAGAACGCCCAGGATTGAATCGCTGCTGGTGCCAACCGCTTCCCACGCGAACGGGTGCATCTCCACAATGATGGCGTGCGGCCGACGCGCGCGATCGGCGAGCAACTGGATAGCGCCGCGCAGAACCGGCTCCTCGAAGCCTTCGACATCGATTTTGAGCAGATTTACGCAACTGTCGGGAAATACGCTGTCGAGCGTCACCATCGGAACCGTTATAGTCTTTCCGGTGCCATTAGATCGCGCCTGAGACTCGGATGCAAACGCGATATGGGATTCCATTTCGCGTCCAGCGATAAAGCTCACTTCAGCGAGGCTGTCGCCAGCCGCAGCGCGCCTTACAATAATTCTTGAACCCCAGCCGTTAACAGCTATGTTCGCATCAAGCTCGGACGCGGTCACCGGGTCGGGCTCAAACGCCACGACCCGGCCTGATTCGCCAACACGCGACGCGAATGCAAGGGTGTAGATGCCCATGTTCGCGCCGACTTCGACGACAGTATCGCCCGCATGCACCTCCCGCATCGCGCGGCGCCATACCTTAGGTTCATAGCTCTTGGTGATGAAGCGTCGCGATCCAGGGCAGACGATAATCCCTTCCCCATTCACAACGCGCACCAATCCCCGTCGCGAATATACCAATTGCAGGTACCGGTCGTATACCGGTCTAATCCGCTTCCAAAGCCAATCCGCTTTGTGCAGCCCAGGCGCATGCCGAATCGAGATACTTATCTTCTCAACTGTGTTCATAGCATTCGTCAGGCAGCACGCAGAGTGCGCGTGTGTGCCGCGATCCAAAAGTAACCGGCGCGCCGTTCGTCGGAAGTGAAGGCAAGCGATCCGTAAGTTACGACTAATGCAAACAATAGTCCGGCGGTAATCAATACTCCGCGCCAAAAAGCGAGGCCATTGACGCTACCAGCCACGATTGCAGCTATTGAGATTGCGACAGCCGCTACCATTAAGGCTGGCGCGAGCGCGCGGAGCGTCTCCTTAAACGGCATTGCAATGGTCCTCATTGATGCAAATGGCATATACCATCCGTTGGTGATCATCCGCGCAACAATGGTAGCGCCGATCACTCCGGGCAATCCCCAGCGCCGTACCCACAACAAGGACAAGGCGAGATTAAGAACGCCTTCGGTGACTGCCAGCAGCGCGTACCCGTAATGCCGGGTCGTCGCCATCAGCACCGCGTCCGCTGGGATTAGCATCACTTGGATTAACATAAGGACCAACTGTAGCCGATAAGTGACCTGTCCCGGGAAAACGCCGGCGCCCGCCCATATGCGGATAAACCCCGGTCCAAGAATCCACAGTGCTATCGCGGCACCCGAGCCGAACAGAATCGCGAGCCGCATGAGTAGAATGTAGCCGCCGCGAATAATGTCCAGGCGATCGTGGGCGTGAAATTTTGTGATAGTGGGCCAAAGTGCGGCAAGCCCGGCCGCAAATGCACCGGTCACGATTGTAGTCAATCGAAACGGTATCGCGAACTGAGTTACCGCGCGTGCACCGATTGCATATCCGATCACTAAATTATCCACTCCAAAGGCCAGAGTAGATGCCAACGCGAGGCCCAGGAACGCGACGCTCGGCCTGACTAACCCGCTGAACAGTGGCAACGACCAGGACGATACGCGCGGCTTAGCATCGCGGTCGAGCTTGAGTGCCTGAACGTACGCCGCGACTGCTGCACCAACCATCGAACCTCCCTGAATGATCGCGACCGCAAAGAGCTTGAAGCCGGCCAGCAGCGCCGCCGCGGTCGCGGCCACTCTGAGCGTGGTGGAACAGGACTGAATCCGTTGCTCAAGGTCCACGCGCTCAAAGGCGCGAAGCGCCACCACATGCGCACGCATCGGAAATGCCACTGCGGCAAGCACGATGAATATGAAGAATGCGACGAGCGCGCGGCTGTCGGCACCGGGTGCGATCCGGCTTGCCAATAGCGGGGTCAGGGCAAAAACCGCGAGCATCAATCCCGCGGCGATCATGCCGTAGGTGATGAACGTGGTGGAAATTAGGCGCCCGACTCTATCTCGCGCACCGTGTGCTATCGCTTCAGTGATTTGATTGGACAGAGCTTGCAGCGATCCGAGGTTTGCCAGGCCAAGGTACGACACCACGCTTGTTATGATAATCCATTCGCCATAAACGCGGGCTCCTAACAGACGGACGTAGAGAGGAATCAGGATAAGCGGAGCCGCAAAGCTCGCGACCCAGTTGATATAGCTCCACGCAAGGTTGCGAGAGACATTCGTTTTACTGATCGGCATCGCGGCTAGTCGATCTCTCAGCAGGTTTCATCGCATCCAGCGCAGTGAGGAGACCGTCGCGATCGGCCTCGAAGCTGTATCGCGATACTATTTCGAGGCTCCGCGCGCCCATCGACGCAGCATGCTCCGGACTGGACAGTACGCGCTCAAGACATCTGGCGAGCGCGACGCTATTGCCGACCGGAAAGACGAATCCGTTCTCACCATCCAGAACCAGATCGCGCGCCGCGCCTACCGCGTCGCTTGCGATGATTGGCTTGGCCGCATTCATCACCTCATTAAGCACCAGCCCCCACGGCTCCCGATCGGAAGGCAGCACGAACACGTCACACAGATCATAGAAGCGCGGCAGTTCGGTCTGATTCATAAAGCCCTGAAATCGGATCGATTCGGCGTCAATCTCGCGCGCACGAGCCTCTAGCGCGCCGCGTTCGGCACCGTCGCCAATCATCAGCAGATACGGCTTTGGATGGAACCCCGAGCGCGCAATGCGCGCGTAGGCCTCAAGGAGATCGCAAGCTCGTTTTCGCGCCTGAAACTTAGACGTAAAGAGGATAATAGGCCGGCCCGGTTGGAGACCCAGTTCGCGGCGGAACCGATCACGTGACCTGCCTGCTGCAGCGGCACGTTCGCGAAAAAAAACGTTGTCAACCGCATAAGGCATCGCGAAAAGCCGGTCGGGTGCGATTCCGTAGTCGAGATAAAACTCGCGATTAGCCTCGCCGATCGTCAGGTATGCGTCGACCGCGGAAAACAAACGCTTCAAAACGCGGCGCTTGATCGATCGCTTGAGCGGCGATCCCGTTTCGAGTCCAAGATGCGATTCGCCACGGAGCATCACGCGGATGCCTGATGATTTCGCGGCAAGGATTGCGCGAAGAATCGTCTGATGCGCGTAGCCGTGGATCCACAGCGCGTCAAATTGGCAGCCCTTAATAAATGGCACGATGCGCCGGGTGAATGGACGCCAGAATGAGAGCCTATCGCTGCGCCCCAACGCGGGTAGAAACTGATGTTGGTAGCCATCGAGGAGGGGAATATCCCATTTAAGCGAAACGCCGAAGCCGGCATCGCGATATTCGCGGGTGGAAAGCTCGCTGATAAACAGGACTGTAAGATCGATTTCGGGCGACGCCGAAAGATGGCGAAACATCGGCGCCTGATACTGGATCGGATGCGAGACCAGGCACGCCACTCGATACCGCGCGCTCACGACGCGTACTCCGCATAAATTTCGTCGGTTTCCGGGTTGCCGCCACTGGGTCCGACCAGCCGCGAGAAGAGCAGCGTGTAGAATCCAGCCTGGGCGCCTATATCGAAAATAGTCATGCCCGGCTTAATAAATGGCATTATGGTGCGCTGCTTCTCTAGCTCATAAGTTCCAAGCCAGCAGCCATGTGGCGCACTTCCGACTACCCAAGCCATTCCTCTGCTCGGTCCGCTTCGGATGCGCTGCACGAAATTCCTTGGCAAAAGATGAAGAGGCAGGCGCAGCAACCGCCCTCCCACTGAGTCTCGACTGATCCCGGACCAATTGATCTGTCTCATGAGGCGGTGGCGGCAAGCGCCGCTTCCGAGTGCTGAGTGAAATTGAGGAACTGGCCGCTAGCGGCGATCACTTCATCCGCGGTGACAAGCCCGATACAGCGGTTATCGTATGGACAAGTTTCTACAAAGCAGGTGTGGCAGGGCACGGATTTGCGCAGCACGACATTGTATCCACCCGCGGGAAACCATTTGCCGCGAAAGTCGCGGCACGAGAAAATCGAAATGCTGGGCGTTCCGATAAGCGCCGCCAGATGCTGCACGCCCGAATCATTGCAGACGAGCAAAGCGCATCTACGCAGAATTTCACACGACTCGCGAACCGAGGCGCGGCCCGCGAGATTCGATGCGCGTGCGCCTATCGCGCCGGCTACGCGGCCGCAGAGATCGCGCTCCTGGACGCTTCCGAGGACTACGACGCGCGTGCCGCGGTCGGCGAGATAGCGCCCGGCTTCGATGAAACGGTCGACGGGCCATCGGTTCGGAGGGGCTTTCGCACCAGGAGCGAGCGCCAGCAGGTCGGCGGATCCGATCGATTCTGCCGCAAAAAGGCGATCTACCGCGTCGCGCTCGCGAGATCCCAACTCCAGCATCGCGGCGATGGACGAGGAAGCCTGGGCGAAGCCCGCCGCGGAGACAATCCGCATCATGCGAGTGCTCTCATTGGGAAAATCGATCAGATCGGACTGTGCGCGCGCGAACAGCCGCAAGCGGTCGTATCGCCATCCCGACGCCCATTTCACGCCCGTCATCCGCGCAGCGGCGATGTTGCGCAAGATCGTTGAGAGCGGCGCGGCCACTGCGCTCAACTCGATCCACATATCGAACTGGCGCGCGCGCATTTCGGAAATCCATCGAAGCTGCCCGCCGAGTCCCGCGATCTCTTCCGAATGATACGCGGCGATTTCATCGATCCACGAAACACTTGCCAGCAGATCGGCCGCACCGGGCATCCCGCGGCGTCCCGGCGAAGTGACGAGCACCAGCCGTGCTTTCGGGTAAGCTCGACGGATGGCATGGAGTGCAGGAACCGCGCACGCGATGTCTCCCAGGTTGCCGATGCGGTAAACAGCGACGCGCTCGGCCTGCGCGGGGCGCTTGCGCGGCCATAGGCACCGGACCATGGAGAAAAGCGCAAAATTGACTAGCGATCTGGAGCCTGCCGCAATCGCGGCTTCCGCGCGCGCGAGAGTCGTCGCATTATCGATACCCTCGGCATGCTCCTGCGGTGCCAACTTCATCACCTTGATCGTTTCGATAATCGTGCTTTAGTCGCGCCGCGCCGGCGGCTCCGGTTTCGGCAGCCCATGCGGCTCCTTGATCGGAGAAAAGGTCTCCGCAGCGGGGCGCGGCGCCCGTGGCAGACTGTGATTCATCGCGGTTTCCAGCGCCGCCAACTGGCGGCGGGTACGAGATATAAAGTCCCACGCCAGCACCGCGATACACATCAGCGCGAAGGTGAGCGCACCGGCGATAGTCGCATCGCGGCGGGCCTGCGGCGCGTAAAAGTTATCGGGAACTACCGGCGGCTCTATTATCTTGAAAGCGAAGTCCGCCTGCACTCGGGCAATCTTCTCGCGCTGAATCTGCCGCGCAACGAGCTCATAAAGCTGATTCTGCAGCAGAGCGTCCGAGGTTTTGCTGATCTCGTCCTGCAGCGAGTCAACCGCGGCCGCGGCGGACTGCACCTCTTCAGATCGGACCTTCTCGCGCAGGCTGACGAGATAGTCTTCGAGAATGGATTTTGCCTCGGCGGGATCCGGATCCATGTAGTAGAGCGCAAGATTTCCGCTCTTGTAATCGTATTCAGTCTGGAAGCGACCGGTAATCGCTTGTGACATTTTCCACGGCGATATCCGCGGAACGTGACCGTTTGTGGACTTCACGATTCTGCGATCCAGGTGATAACGGTTGATGAGATCGGTGGTAAACGCGTAGCTATCCATTATCGCGATATAGCGCTCAGAGATCGTCACGTTGTCGCTCTCGCCGCCGGTAAACAGATCCATCAGGCTGCTGGAGGTTTGTCCGAGGGTTGTTCCTTCGCCAACGGAGCTTGCGAGCGATGAATCCGGTGAGACCGGCGTGATAAGGGCTTGCGCTCGGTACCACTTCACGGAGAAGTACTTCTCGCGAACACCTATATAGCCGGCCACGATTAGGGTTACACAGATAATGAGTGGCGACGCGCGCAGGAGCACGCGCGCCACTCGTATCAGTTCAAGAATCGCCAATTGCGAATCGGTAAGGCTCGGCGGCAGATAACCGAGCGACCCGTTCGCGCTCGAAAGCGAGGGCGAGCTCGGGTCGTGACCGTTTTTTAGCCTGGATGCCACTATAGTTTTCCGTGCACTAGCGCTTTTGGCGTCACTTCCAGGACAGACTGTTGAAGGACGGCGTAAGGCCAATAGTAAGTTGCAGCATCACGCGCACCGAGCTCGAGTTGGAATAATTGATGTCGCGGACATACTCGGCAGCGGTGCGCGCCTGGAACTCGCCCAGTGAATCTCCGAGCGGCTGGACCTCGAGCGGAGTATGAAACAGATCGAGGGCACCCCCAAAGCCGCTTTCGTTGTTGGTTCCGATCGTAGCCGGCACAAAAGAGGTCGCAGAGCGGCGCTCAAAGAATAATTCTCCGGTGATCTGATCGGTATAGCCAATCCATCGGCCAAGCTTGGCATTGACGTGCCACGCACCCGGGCCAAGCGCATCGCCCATCAGCGCATTCTCGTAGGTCCAGTACAGGCTGTCGCTATGGGTCGAATAGTCATTGTCTAGCAGTGTGTATTCGATTCCAGCATCCGTAAGTCCATCACTCGTAACCTGCGGTAAGTAGACACCAAAGGTGTAAGAGGGAGCCTTGAACGGAAGCTTGAAGCCGGTGTTATGACCGAGTGGCTGATAAAAGTCTTCACCCAGGATTTCCGCATAGATCTGGCTATAGCGGAGTTGGGGAATATAGAACTTGATATACGAACCGAAACGTGAGTTGGTATTCGCTCCGGTCGGGCTTCCTGTATCAAGTCCGGTGGCGCGTCCGAGAAAACCTCCTATTCCATAAGTGTTGTTGCCGGTGCCGCCGAACATTATCGCGTGATTCCATCCCCATTCGAGCCATGGCAGGGTTCTGAATGACATCTCCTGCGCACTGAACCACGGCTGCGCGAATTCCCGGTCGGCATCAAGCTGGCCAAATATTATCTGGTATCTCATCAGTCCCAGGTAACGGAGAAAGAACGGCAGATGCGACGGGTGAATGTTCTGCACGCGCAGACCGGGAAATGGCGCGGCGTTGTTGCTCTGCGAAAGCGATGTGGACCATCCCACCGCCCAGTTCAATTCCTCCTGTCCGAATGAAATGGCGGTGTCGCCGAGCGAGACTACCGCCGCACCGGTAAGAAGCTGTACGCGGCTGCCGCCTGTGAGGCTTCTGGAGATCGGTCCGGCGATCGCGCCTTCACCGTAACCGGTGACGAATCCGCCCAGACCCACCCATCCCGACCATCTGCCGACTTCGTTGCTGCCGGGTTCGGTGGGAAGATTGTCGTTGTACGGCAGCAGCGGCGTGCCTTCCTGGTAATTGATTCCCGATTTCCCGGTATTAAGCTGCTCGCGCTGGCCAGATGAATATACGTACTGTGCTTCGAGCCGCTGGACGGGATGAATCATCGTCGGCAGGTTGTCTTCCTCGTCCTTATCGACCCATTCGATCTCTTCCCGGAGTTGCGCGCGAAGGATGCGGATAAGATGCCGCGCCAGCGGATTCGGATCGCGCTCGTCGAGATTGGATTCGGCCTCGAGGGTGAGCCGCGCCGCCTCGACCCTGGTGAACGGTTTGGCATAACCGATATAGCTGTCGAGCAGACCGAAGTTGTTGAGAATATCAAGTGCGTGATAAATCGAGCTGTCGAGCGGTATATATACCGCATAGGTCGAGGCGGCGGCGCGCCCGCGCACAGCACACAGCAAAATCGCGGTGCAGGCGATCACAGTGCAGGCGATGAATCCGGCATGCACAGAACCGCTGCGTCTCATTTGATCGCGCCTTGCTCGCGCACGGACATCGCGGCGCGACGAGCATCAAGGCCGGCGCCGACCGGTGATTCAGAAACGGCGCGTGGCGCGCGGCTCTCCGCAAGCGCCCGCTCCCGCTTTATGGCCTCAAGTCTGTCCAGGATTTTGTTGGCTCCGTCGCTGCGGCTCTCGTTCTGCGGATTCGCTGATGTCGGCGTCTCGCGTGAGGGCCGCGCCGAACGCAAGCGCAGCTTCCGCGCCAGTGGTCCATTGTCATTTGCAAGCAAATAGGCAATCAGCACGCGACGCACGTAATCACGAGTTTCCAGATAAGGAGGAACGCCGCGATATTTGCCGACCGCCCCCTCGCCGGCATTGTAGGCGGCAAGAATCTCCGGGAGCGTCAGCGCGCCCATCTCAGGACGATATGCCCGCAGGTATGCGAGGAAGCGCGCCGCGCCAAGAACGTTGCTCACCGGGTCGAATGGGTCGGCGACGCCGAACCGATTCGCCGTCGCGGGCATGAGCTGCATCATGCCTTCTGCTCCCTTTGAAGAGACCGCGCCGGCATTACCACCGGATTCGATCTGCGCGATCGCCGCGAGCAACGCCGGGTCGAGGTCATACATCCGAGCAACTGCGCGATACAGCCGCTCGTTGTCGGCTTGAGATCGCACGCTCTGAGCCCAGTCGGCCGGGGTATCGCGCGCGGGCGAAGCGCCCGAGGCGAGTTTCGGTGCGAGCAGCATCGCGCCTGCGAAAATCGGCAGGCAGAGGAAATTTCCATAGATCGCCGCTCGCCCTTTCCCCGACGAAGATCGCACCGCGCCTCACCGTCACAAGCTGGTCGCCAGGATACCCAGGACGGCAAGGCCGGTTAGCGACGAGGCGATGATCTGCGTCACAGCCGAAGCAACCTGGAGCTTGCTCGTGTAGATGAGCCGCTCGGGCACATAGACGGTATCGCCCGGATCAACTTTCGCGCTCATCAAGCCACCCGATATCACCGGCAATAGCGGGAACATCGTCGATTGCCTGCTCGCCTTGATTCCGTCTTCGGTGAGCACCGAACCGTCAGCCCGGATTACCATCGTATGCTGAGGATCGGAGCCTTCAGCGGGACCGCCAGCCATATCAAGAACGTCGCGCACTGTAAGGTCTGGACGCCACACAATCGCATTCGGGCTGTAGACCTGTCCGAGCACATTCACGTCCGAAGGACGCCGTGGAATCGTCAGAACATCCTGATCAACCATCGCGATGTTGTCCGGTGATGCGACCAGCTCGTCCAGCGGCTTCAGATGAACTACCAGCCGTCCCTGCGCCTGCTGACTTTCGGATTGCGCGAGCACCTGCTGGAGCATCGTAAGACCCTGCGCACCGTCGCTTCCCGTCGGTTCGGTGCTGGAGGCAATCGGAGTTATTTGCGCGCGCGCGATCGCGGTGCGCAATCTGACACGGGCCTGATCTAACCGCGCTTGCTGCAGCTCCTTCACGGACTGGCGAATCAGAACCGCAGCCGGCAGATATGCGTCCGGCATCAAACCACCGGCGCGTTCCAGCACTGACGCGATCCGTTCACCATCATGAATTGTGTAGGGGCCCGGCCGCGCCACCCGTCCCCGCACGTATACGACCCATGGCAGATGCCAATCGGTAGCCCTGCGTACGAAAAGCTGATCGTTCGCCTCGAGCAAAGGATTATGGTCATCGGTTCCGGCCAGCGCCGACCGCAGATCAACATCGATAAAGGTGTGGCTGGTATGCGCGCCGTTTATCACCTGGGTTCGAGCGAGCTCGGATTGCTTTTGATATGCGTCGTCCTTGAGCCCGCCGGCGAGATAGAGCAAGTCGCTCACGCGCATACCCTGGCTGAGCACATAGAAGCCGGGATTGCGCACCTCGCCAAGCACCTGAACCGTTGGCAGATATTTCATCTGCGATTCGCTGTAGACGGTCAGGTCGTCCTCGCGCTGTAGCGCGAGGTCGCCGGGCGCCATGGTCTCCGCCTGCAGAGCGTCGCCAAGATCGACCGGAACCAGGCGCGTCGTGCGCGCCGGCCCCTCTTTTCGCCGAATCAGCGCGTATTTGAAAAAAGTGTGCGGCGCGGCGCCTTCGGCCGCGGCGATCAGATCGGATACTCGCATCCCCGGATGCCACTGGTACTTGCCGGGCCGATTCACGTTTCCGCGCACCACGACCACGTCGTGCTCGACCGGCAGCACCGGGTAGACTTTCACCAGGTCGCCGTCATGCACGAGAAGGGTCTGCGAGCGTATCGTGCCGAGGTCAACGTCGAGCGCAATTCTGCGCGCATGATTCTCCACACGCTCGACCTGTACCCGCTGCGAATAGCCAAACGCGCTTATCCCGCCGGCAAGCCTGATAAGGTTCGAGATCGATTCCGTGTTGCCCGAAAGCTCGTAAATTGCGGGCCGCTTCACGTCACCCGCCACCGCGGCAACCGGACCGATTACCGGCACGAAAATCACATCGTCCGCCTCGAGCTGATCGTTGCCGGTTGTGCGGCCGTTCAACAAAAGGCTGTAGAGATCGATAATCTGCGCGACCTGATTACCACGCCTCAACTGAATTCGGCGCAGGCTTCCGACCTTGGTGATGCCGCCCGCGGCCTGCAGCGCATTCGCGACGTGAGCAAGCGCGCTCACCGAATAGGCGCCGGGCGCGGCGACCTCGCCCACCACGAAAACTTGAATCGATCGCAGCCGCCCCATCGTGACGTCGACGTTGACGCCGGCTATCTGGCCGGTGCGATCTTCGATCAGTTTTTTCGCCTGCTCGAAGGTAAGTCCCGCCACCTCAAGCGGCCCGATCTGAGGAATCAGAACCGACCCGTCGCGACTTACAGTAAGAGTCAGAGTGTTGTTGATTCGCCCCCACATCAAAAGACGCAGGTTATCGCCCGGACCGACGATGTAGCTGCTACCGACCGGAATGTCAGCATCGCTGCCGCCCTTCATCCCCGACGAGAACAGCGAGTACCCGAACTGTGACAGATTCTGGGTGCTCGGAGCCTGTGGCGCCGCGGCGGAATCGATCGAGCGAAACGTGCGCTCGATCGACGAGATCTCAGTGCTGCCCGATTCCGCGCGTGCCGCGCCCGCGCTGGAGGCTTCACTTTGCTCCGAGAGCGGCGACGGCATCGCAAGCTGGGTGCAGCTTTGGAGTTGCTCGATCTGGGCGGTGGTAAAGCTCAGCCCCATCGAGGTGAGGATTGCCTTCACGTCATCAGGGCCTAGTTGCTTGGCCGCAAAGTGTAGGCACAGGTCCTGGATATCGTCGCTGCTCAACCCGCCAATCGCGACCCGACTCTTGATCGCACCCATTTCATCGGCGGAGATGCCGAGCTTCTGCATCATCTCGCCTACCGCCTGCTTGCTCGCAGAGGAGCCCGCGACCGCGCCAAGCGAATTCGCCTGCGATGCTCCCGAAAGCGACTCGGCGCTCGAACTCGAGGCAGGAGCACATGGCGGGATTCCTGCGGCAGCTTTTGCATCCGCATCCGGATCATTCAGTTGGAAACAGCTTGCGCCTGAATTGGCGGATGGCGACGCGGTCGCGGCGGAAGGGGACTGTACCGAAGAAGAGGAGAGCGTCGCACCGCCATCAAGCCCGGCGCCGGACGATTGCGCCATCGCAAGCCCGGCCGAAAACAGGATTGCGATAGCGGCCGGGAGTATCGCAAACCGCCCACGCGCAAGCGATTTAGCCGCCAGGGTTACATGGCGCCGGTTCATCGGTCGAACCCGCTGCCACGTGGATCCAACATGGCCAGCAGTGCTGGCGTAACGCTGAATGATAAAGATAAGGGTTGAAATAAGCCGCAAGAGTTGCGGCAGACGCCGCCCATCTGACCACCCCACATCCTCAACCCCTCTATTTCAGTCTTTAGATATCGACCGTTATCGGCATGATGCCTTCTTACGTTATTTTTAGCAATCAACCGCCGCAAAAATTATCACCAGTCGCAATGAGCGCGAGATGCTGCGGCCAATGAGGACTCATAAGCTTCAATAATCTTTGACAGGCTATAAGTGGAGTTCATATCCACAACCTGGCCGCGCCGCTTTCGGAACCGCTGTTGATATCCGAGCCGCGTCGCGTTCGGGTCAATGTCGCTGAGTGCTACGGTGCTTGTCGCGAAAGGATCCTCATGTTGTCTTTGTTGTCTAATTTCGTCCCAAACCGAGCCCCGGCACGATGATGATGCCCGCGCGTTCTGACGCTCTAGTTCGGCTCCTGGGGTGTCGCGCGCTTTTTCTGCAGGGTGATCCGCTGGTTCATGACCGCTGGACATGGCTGCGCCGCCATTTGCGACCCGGTGAGAGTCGCACGCTGGATGCCGGATGCGGCAACGGCGCTTTTACGATTTATGCGGCAAGTATCGGGAACCGAGTCGTGGGACTCTCATTCGACAAGGCAAATAACCGAAAAGCGGCGGCGCGCGCCGCGATTTTGGGGATCGACAACGCAGCTTTCGAGGAGTGCGACCTCCGCAAACTTGACGCAATGCGCGAGCGACTTGGCGTTTTCGATCAGGTTGTTTGCCTTGAGACAATCGAACACATCCGTGACGATCGGAAGCTCGCGCGCGACATTGCCGCCTTGCTCCGGCCGGGCGGCCGCTTGCTTCTCACAACTCCGTGCCGAACCTGCAAGCCGCTTCGAGGCGACAAGTTATCAACCCATGAAGATGGCGGACATGTGCGATGGGGCTATACACATGTCGAGATGCGCGCGCTCTTGAAAGCGGCCGGCCTCAAAACCATCGTAGAGGAGTACCTAAACGGAATCGTGTCGCAGCAACTTACCAATTTTATGCGCGGGGCAGGCGGAATTTTCCCCGCCGTGGGATGGGCCGCCGTATTGCCGTTACGTCCTTTACAAACTTTTGATCGATTGGTGACATCCACTTTTGGCGCTACCTATTTCAGTATCGCAGTCGTCGCGGAGAAGGCTGTCTGAATAAACAGATGGCGCAAGAAAGACCTATGCGGGTTCGGTATTTCAACGTATGTGCAGAATCTGAGACGTGAGAGTTGCGATTGGAAGTGCGGGACGGTTCCACGCGTTTGACCTGGCGCGGCAGATGGAGCGGCTGGGCCATCTTCGGTCGCTCTACACTGCATATCCGCTCTTTAAGGTCGACGGACTCCCGCGCGAAAAAGTCCGCACCCTCCCATGGCTGATGGGCGCGAGCTATCTACTCGGAAGGTTAGGGCTCACTCGCACGCGCGATCGCATCAACGCCGTAACCATCGAGTCGTTCGATCGCTGGATGGCGTCACGGCTTGAGCCATGCGACGTTTTTCACTGCCTTTCGTCATTTGGCGCCGCGTCCCATCGTGCCGCGCGCGAGCGCTATGGCGCGCTGACGGTTTGCGATCGCGGCTCTTCGCACATCCTGTTTCAGGACGATATCCTGCGCAACGAATACGAGCGCGTTGGCATTCCGTACTCTGGAATTGATCCCCGCACGATCGAGCGCGAGCTTGCCGAGTACGAGTTCTGCGACCTCGTCACCGTTCCTTCCACATTCGCGATGCGCTCGTTTATCGAAAAGGGAGTCGACCGCGAGAAGCTTAGGCTTAATTCCTATGGCGTGGACCTGGGGATGTTTCATCCGATGCCCAAGCGCGACTGCACATTTCGCGTTCTGTTCGTCGGCGCGATATCGATTCGGAAGGGTGTTCCATACCTTCTCGAGGCAGTGAAACAGGTAGCTATTCCTGAAATCGAGGTAGTGCTCGTAGGTGCTCTCGACCCGGGAATGAATTCCCTACTTGCGCCTTACATCGGAGCCTTTCGCCATGCCGGAGTGGTTGCGCGATCTCTACTGTCCGAGTTCTACTCTCAAGCTTCCGTTCTTGTCCTTCCGTCGGTTGAAGAGGGCTTGGCGCTAGTGATGGCGCAAGCGATGGCGTGCGGCCTGCCGGTTATCGCAACCAGCAATACCGGAGCTGAGGATCTGTTCACCGACGGCGCTCAGGGCTTCATCGTTCCGATTCGCAGCCCCACGGCTATAGCGGAAAAACTTGCTTATCTGTACGAAAATCCCGACGCGCGCGAGATGATGGGAGCGGCCGCGCTGGAGCGTGTGCGTTCAATCTCCGGATGGGACAGTTACGGAGCGAAGATGGCCGCCTGCTACGAGGAAGCGCTGGCACACCGTCCCGGAAGAATCAGCGCCGCGTAAAGTGCGACTTGCAACTCGCTCTGGACTACACGAAAGCTCAATCGGCGGTCAGGCGCGAAGTTCGTATAGAGCGGAAAACAAATCGTCGATTGGAAGCCTGCGAAACTGCGTAAAACCCGCCTCGCGGGTAAGCTCGCGCGCCCGCTCCTCGCCCATGCAGGCGCCGATTCCCGCGCCGCCGCCACCGAGCGATACGCTCATGCAATATAGCGTCGACATCGAGTACATCAGCCGCCCCATCGGATTGACGTTGTCTTCGACGCGCGAGGAGACGTTCACTTCGAGCATCAGGTAAGTTCCGTCGCGGCGGAGCGCGCCGTTTATCGAGCGCAACAGGCCTGCCGGATCGATAGAGTCGTGGACTACGTCGAAGGTTGAAATGAAGTCAAACGCGGCGGACGGAAGATTGGTGCAGTCGCGCACCTCGAACGAGATCCGGTCGGCGAGTCCTTCGGCGCGGGCGTTGTTGCGCGCGCGCTCGAGCGACCCCGGATGGGCGTCGAAGCCGAAAATTTTCGCTCTGGGAAATGCCTTCGCGAGCGCAATTGCCGCTCGCCCGCTGCCGCATCCAACATCGAGCGCGGATCCGCCGGCTTCGAGCGCGCTTACCACTTGGGGCATGGTCGGAAGCCATTTGCGAATCAGGTGATGCCGGTACATCGTGGCGGTCGAGCGTTCCATCGACTCGAAAGTCTCCGGCGGATACTCGCTCTGCCGCACACCCTTTCCAGTCCTGAAGGCGTCCATCACTTTGGGCGTGATCGACAGATTTGGAATTATTCCCTGTATAAATCCGCCCAAGAAGAATGGCGAGTCTTCGCGCGCGAGAATCATCGCCTGCTCCGGCGTCATCGTGTAGCGCCGGGTCGCCGGATCGTAGTCCAGATAGCGCGCCGCAGCCATTGCGCCTAGCCATTCGCGCAGATAGCGCTCGTTCAGGCCGGTCTTATCCGCCAGTTGCTCAGAGGTAACCGCACCGGCGCCATCGAGCGCCTTGAAGATGCCGAGCCGGTCACCGATATAGCTCATCGCGCCAAGCATCGCGCCGCCAATATCGATCGACGTTTGTTGGGCAAAGCTCTTGACCTTATTCCAATCGAGATCGGGTTTTCCCTCGGCCATGATTTTCTCCTCGCATACGGCTGCGGTGCGGCGCACGATCGGTCCAGGCAAATCGCACACGCGACAAGGGAGTATCGCTCAAATCGACACGAAACCGCTAACGCGCGGCGCGCTGCTGTCGAGCTAGGTGCTGCTGTCTTCAGCTTCGGAACTCTGGTCGGAAAAAATCTCCCCCTGTGGCGATCCCGCGGCGTCGGGGTCAGTCTCGGTAGCGGCAAACAATCCGCGGCGAATTGCGAAGGGTCGGAATTTTTCGTACAAGTCGGCCAACTTTGCCTGATAGTAGGCGACGTTTTCGTCCGGATTCTTCGGATCGTATGAGGAGATCATCCGCGCCGCTTCGACGACCTTGACCCGCGCGGTTCGGCCCGTGATGTAGTACGAAATCTGATCGCCGCTCTGGTATGGGCGCTGCGCCTTGAGCGCGAGTTCATACGCGGCCGACAGATTGCGCCGCTTGCCATTCAACTTCTGCCGATAATTATCGAGCGAGTCCTGCAGCGTCTCGGTCTTCATCAGATCGGCGATATCGATTTCATGCCGGCTGAGGCGCGCGCACCAGTCTTCGTGCAGTTTCGCGAACTCGGCGTGACGATCTTGCAGTAGCAGCATGAAGATCTCCTCCATGAAGCGGCGCTGAAAGCGCTCAAGGCCACGCGATTTCAGCCCCGAGCCGCGGATCGTCATTTGCCCGGTCTCGTCGAGCAGGACGTAATTCTTCATCTTGTAAGAGAACATCGCGTCGTAGCGCCCGTCGATTTCGAGCTTGATGCCCTCAGGCATGGAAAGCTTCTCGATCAGGCCGGCCCCGTCGCCGGCGTCAGGCGGCGGCACGAAATAGATCCCATCGGTATCGACCTCGATCACAAGCGCGCCCTGCTCTTCGAGTTGCGCGACCGCACTGCGGATAAGATCGCGCCCGCGCCTGGTCACGCCCGCGGCCTGATCGAAGTCATTGAAATAGCCGAGTGAAAAACCGAGATAGCCATAGAACGAATTGATCAGAATCTTGAAGGTCTGCTGCAGCGCGTCCATGTTGCGGCGTTCTTTTCCGGAAAGCTCGCGCGCGAGCGTTTTCGCCTGCACCCGGAAATTGCGCAGATCCGCGAGCATCCGCAGAAACACGCCGAGGCGGTCCGTTGCCGGCGCAAGCCGATGCTGCAGCATCAAGGACGGGTAAAGCGATGTGACGTCGCAATGCAGAACGCCTCGCGCGACACCGCAGCGGCGGATCTCCGTGTAGCCGCCGGCCACCGGGCGAGGCTCCTGCGCCGACGGAATCGAGTGCCCGGCTGCCAGATACGCGCGCATCATGAGGGCGTTGATCCGGGTCGCGTTCCCGCGAAGAACCACGTTCTGATACGAGTAAGGAAAAATCCGCGCCTGCATGAAATAGCTCGCCGACAGGATCTCCGCGAGCGCGCGAGTTTCGCGCGCGTCATCGAGCGCGTACTCGAAGAGGCGCTCCGGATCGCGATCGAAGTATTCGCTCACCCGCGACGCGTCCAGATAGACGCGATCCGGCCGCGCAAGACCGAAATGAATCGCAAGCTGCTTGAGTCCAAAGCCCTCAAGCGCGCGGCTCGCGATATCGTAGTGCTGCGCCAGAATCCAGGTATCGATAATGCTGCGGCCGGGAATCTCGAAGCGGCGGTATGCGATCGATCGTTCAGCGATTTGCAGACGCGCGGGCCGCGCGCGCATCATCGCTCCGCCGCGCCCCAGGCCGAGCTTGAGCCTATGCCGCCTGGCCCGCGCCTCCAAGTATTCGAGATCGAAGCGGAACAGGTTATGGCCCTCGATCACGTCCGGATCGCGCTCGTGGACGATTCGGACCAGCTCGGCAAGCATCGCAGCCTCGTCCATCTCCGTCCCCTTGAGCACTCGTTCGTAACCGCGCGAGTCGGTTATCGAGATTGCGATCACCCGGTCGCCAGGACGCGAGGCCGAGGGAAACTCAAAGCCGGGCGAGATGTAGGTTTCAATATCGAGCTGGAGTCGAACCAGGTCCGAGAACTCGAGCCCCATGAAGAACGTCGATCCGGCGAGCATCAGATGCTGCTCGACCAGGTCGCTGAGCACAAGATAGGGCGCATCCGGCGCGCTGCTTGCCCGCCCAGTGGTGTTCCTGAGATGCCGTCTGAGGCTCTCGAGAATATCAGTGGAGCTAATGTTGGCGAGATATCGAAAGCGGAAGTCGCCGCGAAGCTCGTGAAGATCCAGTGCTGGTTTGAAGCCGCGGAGCAGATCGGAGCTTTCGAGCAGCGCAAAAAGCTTGAGCGGCCGCCGCTCCTGCACAATTTTGCCCGATATTCGCCTTGTGACTTCCACCTCTGTCGGCGACGCAATCTCCATCGCGACGATCCCGACATCATCGGGATTGCCGAACAGCAAGCGATTCTCGAAAAATTGGCGTGAAATCTGCTCGTATTGGCTCATAGGGGTGCTTAATTTTTGATCGTAACGCGCGTCATTCATAGTGGCGGCGGCGATCGCAGCAGGTAACGACAGAAATCTTACGATTTTCGCGATTCCCGCCGACGCCTGATGCGGCAAAATGATGCCGCGATGCTTATGTTTTAAGTGCCACCGGCTTACAGAGTCCGCGGGCTTAGTTGACTTGTGTTCTGAACGCGAATATTTATGGTGGTTCGGCGTCTTTAGCTTGCCTTGTTGAGCCAGCCGGTAATAATGAGGCATTTCTATCCGCTAACTCCCTCGATCGCAGCCGGTAAACATTGGACCGGTAAACCCCGGTCAAGATGGATTCTTTAAGAGTATGAAGCAGAAGTATGAAGGCAAGGATCTGCAGGGATTGGTCGACCTCGGACGGGAACAAGGTTACCTGACCTTTGAACAGGTAAACGATTTCCTGCCCCAGGATGTCGCTTCACCCACAGATCTACGGGCCGCGCTCGACAGCTTCGAGGACCTCGACATCAAGGTGCTCGAAGAAGTCCCGGCCGAAGGCGCCGACAACGACGAAGTCGAGTCAAAGGAAGAACCCGAAGAACAGCCCGAGCAGCCGGATGCGCTCGGCGAGTCGTCTGACCCGGTCCGTCTCTATCTAAAAGAGATGGGCAATTTCCAACTGCTCTCCCGCGAGCAGGAAGTCGAAATCGCCAAGCGAATTGAGGCCGGCGAGAACGAAGTCGAAGAGGAGGTGCTGGGCTCTCCGATCACACTTGCTCACGTGATCGAGCTTGGTGAAGCAATAATCAGCGGAGAAGCCGACGTCCGCGATATCTTCGAAGATACTGACGATGCCAATTCCGACCCCGACGAGGAACGCGGCCCCGAGGCTGACGAGCGCCAGATCAAGCGCCTGCAGGTTCACATCAAGAAGCTGAAGGAACTCAAAGCCAGGCTCGAACAACTCGAAAAGCGAATCGCCACGCGCAAACCATCGAGCCGCAGGAGAAATGGCGCGCCGCGCAAGCTTACCGAAACCGAAAAGAAACATCTGAAATACAAGGAACGGGCAAAGAAAGAGTTCCGTTCGATGCAGCTTTCACGGCGCCTGATGGACAGCATCATCGAGCACATGCGCGGGATGCGGCGGTCTTATCGGGACGCCTCGGAAACCATCGAAAACTACGAACAGGCGACCGGGCGCTCCCGAACCGCTCTTTTGAAAGAAGCCGCCGAGGCCGAGGACCGCCGCCACGTCCTGAAGATCGGCGATAATCGCGAGAACCTGCTCGATATCGCCGCTCGCATCCGCGCCGCGCATGCGCAGATCAAGAAGATCGAGACCGAGGTGAAAGCCAGTGGCGAAGAGTTCGCGCGCTCGATTGAAATTATCGCCGCCGGTCAGGACAAGAGCCGCCGCGCCAAGAAAGAATTGACCGAGGCGAACCTCCGATTGGTCGTCAGCCTTGCCAAACGCTACACGAATCGCGGACTCGGTTTTCTTGACCTGATCCAGGAAGGAAATATCGGCCTGATGCGCGCGGTCGATAAGTTCGAGTATCAGCGCGGATACAAGTTTTCCACCTACGCGACCTGGTGGATACGCCAATCGATGTCGCGCGCGATAGCCGACCAGGGCCGCACCATCCGGATTCCGGTCCATATGGTCGAGACCATCAACAAGCTCCTGCGCGTAACCAGGTTGCTGGTGCAGCGGCTGGGCCGGGAACCCGGACCTGAGGAAATTGCCGAGCAGATGGAAATGCCGCTCGACAAGGTGCAAAAGGTCCTCAAGATCGTGAAGGAGCCAATCTCGCTTGAGACGCCAATCGGCGACGAGGAAGAAAGCTCGCTCGGTGATTTCGTCGAGGATGAGTTAGCTCCGTCTCCGGTCGAAGCGGCCATCCAGGGAAATCTGGGCGAGCAGACCCGCAAGGTGCTTGCCACCCTGACCCCGCGCGAAGAGCAGATACTCAGGATGCGCTTCGGAATAGGGCAAAAAACCGACTATACGCTCGAGGAAGTCGGAAAACAGTTCGCCGTGACGCGAGAGCGAATACGGCAAATCGAAGCCAAAGCGCTGCGCAAACTGCGTCAGACCGGACGCTCACGCAATCTGGAGGGATTCCAGGAGCGCGAGTAGCGCGCGACAAGGCTTCAGAAGAGCGAGTAGCGCTTAAGCTTCAACGCCCCGGCCTCAGCTCTGCTCCTAGTTCTTGCGCACGTTGCGGAACGGACCAGTATCGAACCGCGGTTCTTTCGGCAGCTCAAGCACTCGCTCCGCGATTATGTTGCGCTGGATTTCGTCGGTCCCTCCGGCGATCGAGACCGCCGGAACAGAGACGAGAATCTCCGCGATAATTCCCTCGCGCGGGCTTTCCCGTCCGGTAAGCATCGCCGCGCTGCCGGTAATCAGTGTGTGAACGCGGGCGCAGGCTCGCGCAACGTGACTGGCCGCAAGTTTGCCCAATGAGCCTTCGGGACCCTGCGGCCTGCCCTGCTGCTGCGCGGCGCGCGCCCGCCGTGCAGTCCACTCGGCGGATTTGGAAAGGATCATCAGCCGGGCTATTTCCTGCCGCACGTAGGGATCCTTGCCGGCCCCGGTTTCGCGCGCGCGATCGAGAATAAGGTCAACGCGGCCGGCCCGCTGCGGATACCATGTGTAGGGCTGGTTCGCCTTCTCGGTCTCGGCTCGCTCTTCCGCGTGTGTCCGTCCGAGCCTCGTTCCACGGCGTGATGGCGGCGCCAGACCGTCGGCCCCACGACGCTCGTGCGCAAGCGTCGTCATCGCAACCTTCCAGCCTTCGCCCACGCGGCCGACCAGGTTTTCCTGCGGAACTTTCGCATCAGTGAAGAATACCTGATTGAACGATGCGTGCCCGTTCATCTGCTTGAGCGGCTGCACATCAACGCCGGGCTGCTTCACGTCGATTACGAAATACGAGAGCCCTTCATGCTTGGGCGCGTCCCAATCGGTGCGGGCGAGCAGAAGGCCGTGGTCGGCATGATGAGCGCTGGTGGTCCACACCTTCTGTCCGTTGACGATCCAGAAATCTCCTTTCAGGTCCGCGCGGGTGGTGGCGCCCGCCAAGTCGGATCCGCTGCCCGGCTCGCTGAAGAACTGACACCAGGTATCCTCGCCGGTCAGAATACGGCGCAGGAATTTCTTCTTCTGTTGATCTGATCCGTGCTCGAGCAGCGTCGCCGCCGCTAGCAGCCGCACTCCGGTTCTGGCGACGCCAACCGCGCCGACGTTGGCAAACTCCTCTTCGACCACGCGTGACAGCGCGTGCGAGAGCCCGCGACCGTACCATTCTCTCGGCCATTGCGGCATCCCCCAGCCGGAATCGGCGAGTTTGCTGCGCCATTCCAGCAGCGGCAGGTCCGGATTCCAATTGTCCTTAAGCCACGCGCGCACTTCGGCGCGTACCTCCGCTTCGCTGATCGAGGCCATCGCCTAAACTCCCCAGCGCTGCATCAGAAGCTCGCGATGATAACTCGGCTGGCCGAGAAAGACCTCGGAGCTTTTGGCGCGCTTGAACCAGAGATGAGTATCATTGTCCCACGTAAAGCCGATTCCACCGTGAATTTGGATGCAGTCGGCCGCGGTGTGCAGGTACGCGTCCGACGCCGAGGCCTTGGCCAGAGACGCGAGCGCGGGCCACTGCGGATCATCGATCGCGGCGGCCTGAGCCGCGTAGTATGCGGCGGACTTGGCAAGCTCGACCTCCAGCAACATATCCGCGCATTTATGCTTTATCGCCTGAAATGACCCAATGGTTCGGCCGAACTGAACCCGTAGCTTCGCGTAATCAACCGCCGACTCGAACACCTTTTGTGCGCCGCCGACCATTTCATTGGCAAGCGCGATAGCCGCCTGATCGAGCGTCCGAGAGAGCGCGCTTGCGCCGCCATCGAAATCTCCGAGCAACTCGGCGCGAGCGTCGTCAAATTCTATTCGCGCTATCTTGCGAGTCGCATCCATAGATTCCAGCAGGCGCCGCTTGATACCAGGCGAATCTCCATCGGCGGCGAACAACGCAACTACGCCTTCTCTCGGACCCGCAACTCGCGCCGCCACGATCATCAGGTCGGCAACGCGCCCATCTACGACGTAGCTTTTTGCGCCGCGCAGGCGATAGCCGCCATCGGCTGGAGTCGCGACGAGCTGGATCCTGCTCGGATTCCAGTCGCCGGCGTCCTCCGCGATGGCGAGCGTCGCGAGCCGCTTGCCGCTTGCGAGGGCCGGCAGCAATCGCGATTTCTGCTCGTCGCTGCCGGCATTGAGGATTGCGTTGGCCGCCATCACCGCGGTTGAGAAGTAGGGCGCGCAGAGCAACGCGCGGCCGAGTTCCTCTTCAACGATGCACAACTCGACGAAGCCAAAACCCGCGCCTCCATATTGCTCGGGCAAATGGATTCCCGGCAGCGATAGATCGTCGCTGAGTTGCCGCCATACCGCGGGATCATACCCGTCGGCGGTCGCCATCAGGCGCCGAACCTCGGTAGTGGGCGATTTATTTTCAAGAAATCGCCGTATCGCCGACCGGAATTGCTCCTGCTCGCCGGTGAAGGAAAACTGGATATGGCGCGCGGGCTCGATCTTTGATTCATCAGATGTACGCATCGATCAAAGGGTGCTCCGAGGCGAGTGTTTGCGTGTGATCGTTGTGATGGCACGAAATCCATCCGGCGGCAATGATCGGCTTTGCGCAACAGTGCCGCCATCCGCCCGCCATCCACTTGCGCGGATTCGATGCGACTCTTCTGGGTCAGGAGCGGAACCATGACGGATCGCGATCAGATAGTGGTGGCAATCGTGGGCGCTGGCGAAATGGGAACTGCCGTGGGGCGGCGACTTAAATCCCGCGGTGCTCGGGTCCTCACCTCCGTTCAAGGACGGAGCACGGCGAGCAAGCAGCGGGTTCATAGGATGGGACTCGATGTCGTGGATAGCGACGCAGAGCTTGTGCGCGAGGCAGACTTCGTTCTCTCAATCGTTCCGCCTGGTGCGGCGATCGATGTGGCGCGGCAATATCGAACCGCGCTGGGCAAGACTGCGAAGAATCCCATTTTCGCCGATTGCAACGCGATCTCGCCCGCGACCGCGCGGCGCATCGGCGAGATTCTCTCGGGAAGCGGATTCCGCTACGTAGATGCGGGGATTATCGGCGGTCCGCCGCCGACGGATTTGAGCATCGCGGGCCCGCGCTTCTATGCATCGGGCGCGGATGCGCGCAACTTCGCCGCTCTTTCCCGCTATGGCCTCGATATAGCGGTCCTCGACGGACCCGTAGGCGCGGCATCGGGTTTGAAACTCAGCTACGCCGGTCTGACCAAGGGCATCACGGCACTGGGTGCGGCAATGATCGCGGCCGCAACCAAGGAGGGCCTGGCCGATGCGCTCAGGGGCGAGCTTGCGCGCACTCAGCCACAGATCCTTCGGCGGCTTGCGCGTCAGATTCCCGCGATGTTCCCGAAGGCGTATCGATGGATCGCCGAGATGAACGAGATTGCGCAGTTTCTCGGCGACGATAATCGGGGCGCACTGCTCTATCGCGGCGCAGCATCTCTGTACGAGCGGATCGCCGCCGCGAACTCTGCAAGCGGCAAGAGCGAGGATATCCGCACGCTGTCGGATTTTTGCGCCGCCGCGATCGATTCACTCACCCGGTCGTCGAACGAAGACGAGTCCAGCCGCGGCCGCTGACTCTAGCCTCGCAGCGCGGTTGCGAATGCCTCAAGCTCGACCGGGATGTCCGGACCCGCGGGCTGATAAGCGATTTCGGTCGCGCCCATTTTCTCGAGCGTCGCGAACCGCTCCCGCCATTGGTCCCGGGTGAGCGCGAGTCCCTGCTTGACCAGCATCTGACCGGTGATGAACGGCCGGTCGCGCTTGTTTATCGCGATTAGATGCTGATCGTGGAGCGCCAGATGACGGCGCTCGGCTGGAATAGCTTGATATGCTGCCGCCCACTCGTCACCGCGCTCGACTATTTCGAGCCGCTTATTTTCGAGCGCGAAATGGAACATCACCGGCGCCGCGTGGCCCGCGGCGGCGAGCACTCGATCGGATCCGGCGTCTTCACCATCGCGCAAAACCGTTCCGAAAGTCAGCACGATGCTGCATGCGAATCCCGGAACCGGATTACCGGCCGCAAACACGCCGTCGGCGAGATCGCGTGCCGCCGCTATCCCCTTGGGACCGGCCGCTCCGATCACGATTGGCACCTCGATTGGCCGCGGCGCGCCGTAACCCGCCGGCTGAAGCATCCGCATCACGCCAGCATCCCATGTCGCTTCCTCGCCACGAAGCAGCGCTCTGAGCACGGTTACATACTCGCGCACCGCCGACCATTTCATCGGCCGCTGGCCCATCGTCAACCTTCCGGTAAACCCGGAACCGATTCCGATCGCGATCCGATTCGGTCCCGCGATTGAAACCAGCGTCGCAATCGCGGACGCGGTGACCATCGGATGGCGAAGGCTCGGCACCAGGACACCTGGACCAAGGCCGATACGCCTGGTGCGTTCCGCGGCTCGGCAGAGCTGCACCCATACATCGGGATAAAGTGCCGGAGAATCGTAAAACCACGCGCGCGCGTAGCCCAGCTCCTCCGCGATACGAGCGTGCTCGTGACTTTTGTCCGAGGTTGCGAATGCGCATGAAAGTTTGAGCGCCATCCGATTAGCTACGCAGTCCCGGCAACATTCGTCAAGTCTTGCCGCGACCCGATGCTCGCGGCTAGCGAATAGGTGTACAGAGAGGCGAGCGTCACGGCGGAGGTAGCCGCAATGAAGGTAATTTTCAAGAAAGACGGACCGATTGCACGTGTCACAATCAATCGGCCGGAACGACTCAACGCCTGCGATTTCGAGACTTACAACCGCCTGGCCGAGGTCTGGACCGAGTTCCGCGACGATTCAAGTCTCAGGGTTGCAATCCTGACCGGCGCGGGCGATCGGGCATTCTGCGCCGGCAGCGACGTCAAATCGAACTACGTTGAAGGTCGCGGCACTGCCTCAGGAAAGTCGCCCTGGCCGATCATGCTGGAGCTCGAGAAGCCGATAATCGCGGCGATTAACGGACACGCCAACGGCGGCGGCCTGGAGCAGGCGCTCGCATGCGATATTCGCGTCGCTGCCGAACACGCGCAGTTCGGATTCGGCGAGGTTCGGCTCGGATGGCTGCCGGGCGGCGGAGGTACTCAGCGTCTGCCGCGGCTGATTCCGCTCGGACGCGCACTTCAGATGCTCTACACGGGCAATCGAATCGGCGCCGCGGAGGCGCTGCGACTCGGCCTGGTCGATCACGTCGTTTCGCTCGACCACCTGATGAGCAAGTGCGACGAGATCGCCGCCGAGATCTGCAAATCCGCACCGCTTGCGGTTCAACAGATCAAGCGAGTGGCGCTGCGCGGTCTCGACGTATCCCTTGCTGACGGACTTCGCCTCGAGCGGGAAGGTTACGAGCGGCTGCTTCAAACCGAAGATTCGCGGGAGGGAGCGCTGGCGTTCGCTGAAAAACGATCGCCCAACTGGAAAGGCAGGTAGGAACCGCGGTGAATGCCGGACCCTCTACACCTGGCCCCTGTGTCAGTCCGCCTTGAGTTGCTGCGTATCTGCCGATTGATCCTGCAGACTTGAGCGCCGCCCGGACACTAATTCTCCCGCCCGATGCTCGAGCGGCAGATACATCAGAACCGAGAGAAAGGCCAGAATTCCCGTAATCAGAAACGCTGGCGTGAAATCCAGCACCGAAAGAGTCCTGGAGCCATGCAACCACAGGCTCAGATGTAGAACCAGCGCAGCGATCGTCACGCCAAGACTCATAAAGAACTGCTGCGCCATGCTGGAAAGCGTCGAGGCGCTGCTCATCAGATCGGTTGTCACGTCCGCATAGGTAAGCGTTCCGAGCGCGGTGAACTGCAATGACCGCAGAAATCCGCCGACAAACAACGCGGCGATTATGATCGCGTACGGCGTCGATGATTGAAACAAGGCGTAGCTTGCGAGAATCAGTGCGCACGCAAATCCGTTGCCGAGAAGTACGCGTCGGAACCCATATCTGCGCAGGATCGGCCCAGCAGTCGGTTTCATCAAAAGAGCCCCGCACGCGCTGGTGAACGTAAGAAGGCCGGAAGCGAACGGACTCAGTCCGAACACGAGCTGCAGCAGCATCGGCAAAAGAAATGGCAGCGCGCCGATACCGATGCGGAACAGCCCTCCGCCCACCGTGGAGATCGCGAAGGTGGAGATCTTCATCAGCTCCAGGTTGACGATCGGAAACGAGACGCGATGCGCATGGCGGATGTAGGCAGCGGTGCAGAGCACGCCGGCCGCTGTCATGGTCAGGGTGAGCCAGGCGGGAATTATCCCGCGACCGATGGTCTCGAATCCGAAGACCAGACCCGCAAGGCCGACTCCGGTGAAAACGAATCCGCGTAGATCGAGCGGCGGCGTCTCCTGTTGCCTGAGGTTTTCGATAAACCTGGAAACCAGAACGATTCCGATCGCGCCGATCGGAACGTTAATGAAGAAGATCCATCGCCACGACCAATACGTCACGATGAACCCGCCAACTGGCGGACCCACCACCGGGCCGAGCACCGCGGGGACCGTCAGATAGGACATCGCGGTAACCAGATCGGGTTTCGCCACCGTGCGCAAAACGATCAGCCGTCCGACCGGCACCATCATCGCGCCGCCGAAGCCCTGCAGGATGCGCGACAGCACAATTCCGAGAAGCGATCCCGACAGGCCACACAGGATGGAACCGAGCGTGAAAATCAGAATCGCCGCTCTGAAGATCGTTCGGGCGCCAAAGCGGTCGGCCATCCAGCCGCTGATCGGCACAAAAACCGCCAGACTCAGCATGTAGGAAGTGATCGCCAGGTTGAGCCGAATCGGATCCTGATGCAGCGAGTGCGCGATTGCCGGCAAAGCGGTCGAGATGACCGTCGAATCGAGCATCTCCATGAACAACGCGCATCCGACGATCAGCGGGGCGAGCAACACACTCGAGGAGGTCAAGCGGATGTCGTGATTCATGGCGTGCGCGTAATCGTCGCGCAGACCACGATGCGAATCCAGAAACCAATAATGGTCCCGCGGTCATTTCCCGCGCGCGATGCGCCGCTTGGGACCGGCTCGGCTATTGTAAGAGGAAGCGCCGATCAGGCCCGACTGTCCGGCATGCAGCCGAGCGGTCGAGCCCGAAATTCGCTTTATCTACACGTTGCGCGTGATGCGCGCACGGCCTACTTCTCCGCGGTTTTGATTCCGGCGGTGTGCAGCGCTTTTTCCTTCGCCGACTTCAGATCGTAATACTTGCGCGTCACGATGCGCTGCGCGTAGAGGCCGCCGCCCGCCTGCACATTGGTCACTGCCTTCCATCCGCCGTACGAGTCGGCGGTGAGGTCGCGAATCGCATGAAACAGACGCGCGCGATACTCGCCGTCAACTCCCGTCATCGTGCCCATGTACTTGCGCAGCAGTGGTCCGGTGACCTCGTTCTCGAAATCCGCGATTCCCGGCGCGGTCAGAATCGATCCGCCGGAGATATCGTGCAGATGCCGCACCATCGAGTTGTAATTCGCCGCCGCATGATACTTGCCGGCGTTGGTGTAAAGCTCGTCGGGAAACGCGCCTTCGGAGGTCACCTGGCAGTTCGCGATCGCGGCTTCGAGCGAGGCTCGCACCAGGGTCGCGTGGATGATCATCTCGGAGATTTTTTCCTTGATGTGGCTCTCGCGGGCCAGCCCATTCGCCTCGGCGATAAGCTGCGCGAATCCGACCAGTTGATCGGCCTCCTCGGCCATCCCCGACAACCCGCCCAGCCGCTCCCACAGCCCAAGCGAGTGAGCGAAAATCGCGGCGTAGGTGACTTCGCCATCAAGGAAGATCCGTTCGTTCGGCACGAACACGTCGTCGAAAATCACGAATCCTTCCGGCATGTGGATCTTCGACGAGACCGGAAAATTGCGCGCGTCCGGATGCCGCGGCGCGTAGGTCGTATCCACAATCTTGACCCCGGGAGAATTCACCAGCACCGCGCACGCGATCGCATAGGATTCCTCGCCCGGCTTCATCGCCTTGGTCGGAATGGTCATCAGTTCATGGCACAGCGAGGCGCCAGTGATGTGCAGCTTGGCGCCACGAATCACCACACCGTCCTTGCGCCGATCGACGACGTGCGTGTACGCGTCGGGATCGTCCTGCTTTCCGGGCGGACGGCTCCGATCGCCTTTGGCGTCGGTGATGCACTCGACGATCCTTATGTCGCGGTGTTGGGCGCCGCGCACGTAGCTGCGGATACGCTCGGCATATTGGGGCAGCGCGTCCCCGATCCGGGTCGCGACGGTGGTCAGCGTCATTATCGATTGATAAGTTACCGCCGACACGATGTCGGATTCGTGTTGGAGAGGGATGCGCTCTTTCAGCTCTTGCGACGAGTGCGGAATCGCCATCAGCGGACTCACCGCGTCGGAACCGGGCGAATACCAGTGATCATATCCCTGCGCGACCCGCGCCGCGCATGGTCCCAGCACCGGATGCGTAACCAGATCGCGGACCCGCTCACCCTCGAAAAAAGTTTCGCGGTTGTCGTTGAGGGATTTTTTGTACTGCTCTCCTGTCATCATGATGGCGGCACCACTCCTTGAACGATCGGTTAAGAATCGGGCCGGACGCCTGCAAAGTCAATATTACTATGACCGGCATGGAACACCGCAAATAGGGCCGAGACTCGCCCACAGCGTCGAACAAACGGCGTGAGCGCTAGAGTTTAGAGGTTGGAGCTCTTCCCTCCGGCCAGCCTGGAACTCCGGGATCGAGCGGAACTCCGGCCGCTTTCAGGTAGAGCGCAAAGAACCGCCAGTTCGCGGTGACCGCAAGCAACTCGATCAACTGTGCAGTGTCGAGCGCGCGCGTAAGAGTGCTCCAGGTTGGCGGTGAGATTTCGGTTCCGGCCAGCAATTCGTCGGTCAGCCGAATAACCGCGCGATCGAGCTCGCTGTATGACTTGCACGATTCAGGATCGCGCACGCCAAGGATGTCCTCGTCGGAAATTTCAAGCCGCCTCGCAACCCCGACGTGCTGGCAGAACTCGTATTCGGACGCCGTTCGCCATCCGGTGCGCAAAATCACCAGCTCGCGCATCCGCGGATCGAGCGAGCCCTCGAACAGCAGTGTGCTAAGAAGATTGCCGATCGCTCCGGCAGTCCGCGCGTTGTTCAAGAGCGATCGGAACGCGTTGACACCGGCCAATTCCTTGCGCACGCCCACCTCAGCCGCACGCCTTTTGGCTTCCTCAGGTTCGAGTAAAGGAAACATCGTCTTTGTCCTCGCGGATATCCGCTCGCGGTTTTTTGGTGATTATCGATCACCTGATACTCGGCCGCAAAGACGAACTACACTCAAGCGCGATCGAGAATTTTCCCGTGCTGCTTCCTGCTGGGAAGGGCTGATAAGGGTGCGCTGGATGCGCGCTGATAATCGCAGTGTTTTGTACTCTCTCGCTTCCTGCTAGAAGCGATTCCGAGGACGTTTGAACGGCGCGGCATATGCGGCAGGTCCAGCGTGCGTTCATCTATTCGAGAACTAGAGATTCCCCGTGAGTTCAGAAATCCACGCGACATACGCCGCCGACACTATAGCGAAGCTCCTCGCGCACGGACGCCCGCGCGACACTGCTCTCGGCGCGCCCGGTGCCACGGCACTCAGCTATGAGGGCTTACGAGAGCTATGCAGACGCACCGCGTCCGCTCTTAACGCTCTCGGTCTCGGGCGCGGAGACCGCGTTGCCGTCGTCCTTCCCAACGGTCCGGAACTGGCTAGCGCCTTCCTGTCTATTGGGAGCGTGGCTACGTTCGCTCCGCTGAATCCCGCATATCGGCAGGCCGAATTCGATTTCTATCTGTCCGACTTGGATGCGAAGGCGCTCGTGATCAAAGAGGGGATGGACAGCGCGGCCCGCACAGTCGCGGACGAGCGAGATATTCCGATTATCGAGTTGGTAACGGACTCAGACGGTGCAGCCGGCGAATTTTCGCTCAAACCCCGTGCGTTCGTTACCAAAGGATCCAATCGGTTCGGCATCGCCGGGCCTGACGATATCGCCCTGGTTCTACACACTTCCGGCACCACGTCGCGGCCAAAGATTGTTCCGCTGAGCCATCGCAACGTGACGGCCTCGGCAGTCAATGTCGGGCGTCGTCTCAATCTTTCGCGCGACGATGTCTGCCTGAACATCATGCCCCTGTTCCACATCCATGGCCTGATTGGCGCCGTTCTTTCGACTATCGGCGCGGGCGCCTCGATCGTCTGCACGCCGAGTTTCGACGCGCTCAAGTTCTTTCGCTGGTTTGGCGAAGCAAACCCCACCTGGTACACAGCGGTCCCCACGATGCATCAAGCAATTCTCGCGCGCGCCGCACGTAATCGAGAGATAATCGCGAAGAGCCGCCTGCGCCTGATTCGGTCCTCGTCGTCCTCGATGCCGCCGCGGGTCATGCAGGAGCTGGAAAACGTGTTCGGCGTGCCTGTGATCGAAGCGTACGGGATGACCGAAGCTTCGCATCAGATGGCGTCGAATCCGCTGCCCCCGGCCGTGCGCTTTGCCGGCAGCGTCGGCATCGCGTCGGGACCGGAGATCGCAATCATGAATGACGCAGGCGACCTTCTGAACGCGAACGAACCTGGCGAAGTGGTTATTCGCGGCCGGAACGTAACCGCCGGTTATGAAAATAATCCAGAAGCGAACACCAGGGCGTGGACCAACGGATGGTTCCGGACCGGCGACCGCGGTTATCTTGACGCGTCGGGTTATCTTTGGCTCACCGGACGAATCAAGGAGATGATCAATCGCGGGGGCGAAAAACTGAGCCCCATCGAAATCGAAACCGTCCTGCTGGAACATCCCGCCGTCGAACAGGCGGTGGTGTTCGCGATGCCGGATGCGATGCTCGGCGAAGAGGTTGCGGCGGCGCTGATATTGCGCGCCGGAATCAGCGTGAGCGAAGCCGAGCTGCGCGAGTTCGTCGCGGCGCGCCTTGCGCATTTCAAAGTGCCGCGCAAAATCCTCTTCCTCGACGCGATTCCAAAGGGGCCGACCGGCAAGCCGCAGCGAATCGGGCTCGCAAAGGTTCTCGGTCTCGATTCGTGAAGATCGCGATTTTCGGCGCGGGAGCGATCGGCGGCTTTCTAGGCGTCAAGCTGGCACAGGCCGGCGCCGACGTGACGGTTATCGCGCGCGGCCCTCATCTGGACGCGATGCGAGAGAGTGGGATTACCCTCATCAGCGAGGGCAAACGCGTTACGGTCGCGGTTCGGTGCGCATCGAGACCCGAAGAAGCCGGCGCGCAGGACTGCATCTTTGTCACCCTGAAAGCGCATTCGCTGCCAGCCGCCGCCGGCGATATCGCGGCGCTGCTCGGACCCGATACCTCGGTCGTCATCGGGGCAAACGGGATTCCCTACTGGTACTTCTACGGACTCGATTGCAAATGGCGCGACCGCACGATCGATAGCGTCGATCCGGGCGGCGTGGTGTGGCGGATGCTGCCGCCCGCGCGCGCGATCGGATGCGTCGTTTATGCGGCGGCAGAGGTCGTCGAGCCGGGCGTGATCAACCATACCTACGGAAATCGGTTTTCATTGGGCGAGCCTGACGGCACAAGGAGCGATCGCGTTCAGGCGTTGTCGAGACAACTTATTGCGGCGGGTCTAAAGGCTCCGATAAGAGCGCAGTTGCGCGATGAGCTCTGGGTGAAACTGTGGGGCAACCTGTGTATGAACCCGCTCTCGGTGCTCACCACCTCGACCCTCGATCGCCTGGCCGGCGAGCCCGATCTGCGCGATGTCAGTCGAACCATGATGCGCGAGGCGCAAGCCGTCGCCGAGTCGCTGGGAGTGAAACTGGGAGTGAGCCTGGAACGGCGGCTCGACGCCGCGATGGAAGTTGGCGCGCACAAGACCTCAATGCTGCAGGATCTGGAACGCGGCCGGCCTATGGAGATCGACGCGCTGCTCGGCGCGGTGGTTGAACTCGGAACCATGACCGGCAACGAGATGCCGATGTGCCGCGCGATTCTGGCATTGGTGCGCGAGCGCGAGCGGCGCGCGCTCGGGTCATAGCCAGCGCCGGGTAAGTCTCGCGGTGTCACAGATGCGCGAGAAAATCGCGCAACACGCCATCCCATTTCTCCCAGTCGGCGCCGCTTGCCAGGTGCCCTTTCTCGCTATCGATCTCGAAATAAGCCGCGTCCACACCCGCACCCTTTAGCTTCGCCATTACGGGTGGCGCGATGGAGGGCGGAAAAATCTTGTCGGTGCGCGACAATACGTAGAGCACCTTGGCGCGAATTTTTTCGAACTCACTTTCAGTGTCAAGATGGGTGCGCGCCCGCGCCAACGCTATTAGCGAATTAGGATCGAAAATCTTTGCCCATGCCTCGGCGAGTTGAGTGATTGCCGCCTCGCGTTTCCCTGGATCCGGATACCTGGCGGCAAGCTCCGCTTCGATCCCATAGCGCTTCAGAGTCGTAACCCGCAGCTCCGTCATGAACCCGAGTATCCGCGCGTCGCCATAATGATGCCCGCCGTTCCATCCGGGCGCTTCCGCAAAACGAGCCTGCAGCTCCGTCACGAGTCTTAAGCCATTGGTGGCTTTTGGCGCGGTCACCGTCGGCACGATCGCGTTCATCGCGTCGGGAAAAGTCACCGCCCACTGAAAAGCCTGATACCCGCCGAATGAGGGGCCCGCGACAGCGACCAGATGCTTCACGCCAAGAGCATCAAGTATCGCGCGCTGCGCGGTGACGATATCGCGCACCGAATAATCCGGAAAATCCGGCCCGTAGGGCTTGCCGGTTTTTGGATTGATTGTCGCTGGTGAAGTGGAACCGAATGACGAGCCGAGCATATTCGACGACATCACAAAGTAGCGGCGCGTGTCGATCGCTTTTCCCGGCCCGATCAGGCCGTCCCACCATCCCGCCTCGCCGTTCGCATCCAGCCCGGCCGCATGCTGACTCGAGGTGTAGCCATGGGTGACAAGGAAAGCGTTGCGTGCGTCGCGCGCCAGCTCTCCGTAGGTCTCGTACACGAGCCTGAGCTCGGGCAGAATTTCGCCGCTTTCAAGCCTGAAGTTTGTGGCGGAGAAAGACTTTACTTCGACCCGGCCGACGCTATTTTGATTTTCCATTTTCGTTTATTTTTCGTCTTCTTCTTTTATTTTCCACCCTGGCGCGTGCGCAAACCGCGTTTGATCCTCGATGCGCCCGGTTGGCGGCGAAAGGTCCAGAAGCGAACGCCGCTTGTCCCCGCCTCTTCGCCGTCCACGATTAACTCGAATCCCTGGCTTTGATAAAACGCGACGTTTCGCTGATTCTCGGTCTCCAGATAGCACGCCAGCCCGCCCGCATCCGCGCGCTCCATCACTGGGTGCATCAACTGACCGCCGAGTCCGCGCCGCTGATGGTCAGGCTCGACGCCGAGCAAGAGCAGATACCAGCAAGGGTCAGGCATGTCGCGCTCGCGCGCCTGCCACTCGCGTCCGACCACTTCACGATAGCGCCGATAGCCCTCGTCGCCGATAAGAGCGGCAAGCGCGTCCATCCCCGAGGCATGGATGTTCTCGCGCGTCCACGGTGCGTTCGGCGGAAGCCACAGCGCGATTCCACTTGGCGTGTGCGCGGTCGTAAAGACTTCTCCAGCAAGCAATCCAAACCGCACCATTCGGAGATAGACTTCGGGCAACAGGCGCTGGCGCTGCGAAGCGTCGGGAATCGCGTAAACCATCAGGGGATCGTTCTGAAAAGCGCGCGCGAGGATTCCCGCCGCCGCAGAAATCTGAGCCTCAGTAAGCCTCACGATTTCGCCACTCACTGCTGCACCTTTTCCGCGCATCTTCTCTTGCCCATCATCTTAAATCTTCGCACACTGGCCTTGTTTAGGCATATCGCGCCGCAGGGAGGAGAAAAAACCGCACTCCGCGCTGGATGAGCGGCAAGCCACAATACAAATCCGGCGTGAGCTGAGCTAAAGTGCGGCCACTTCGCACAGGAGCTTGTATCGATGGCTGAACTAAAGCATCGCGTCGTAAGCGCCAATGGCATTCGTATTCATCTGGTCGAGGCTGGAAGCGGACCGCTGGTGCTGCTGATCCACGGCTTCCCGGAATCCTGGTACTCGTGGCGGCATCAGCTTCATGCACTCGCGGATGCCGGCTATCGCGCGGCGGCAATCGACGTGCGCGGCTATGGACGATCATCCGCGCCGTCAGCGATCGACGAATACCGGATGACTCGGCACGTCGGCGATAACCTGAGCGTGGTCGAAGCGCTCGGCGAAAAAACGGCGATCATCGTGGGCCACGATTGGGGATCGCCGATCGCGGCGAACTCGGCGCTGATGCGTCCCGACGTATTCCGCGCGTGCGCGCTGCTGAGCGTTCCCTATTCGCCGCGCGGCTCGCGCCGCCCTACCGAATCATTTCGCCTGATGGGCGGCAAAGAAGAATTCTACATCGAATATTTCCAGCAGCCGGGCCGAGCCGAGCGCGAAATTGAGCCCGACGTGCGCTCATGGCTGCTCGGTTTCTATTACAGCGCGTCCGGTGACGCGTCCGCGCCGGCCTCCGGCGGCACGATGGCGACTATCGCGCCGGGCGGCCGGATGCGTGATCGGCTGACTATTCCGGAAAAGTTGCCAGAGTGGCTCAGCGCCGAAGACCTAGACTTCTACGTTGCCGAATTCGAGCGCACCGGCTTGACCGGCGGACTTAACCGTTACCGCAACGTCGATCGCGACTGGGAGGATCTGGCCGTCTTCGCGGGGCAGCCGATTACGGTGCCTTCGCTTTTTATCGGCGGAGAAAAAGACGGCCCGACCAGGTGGGGTGGCGCGGCGATCGCCAATTTCAACAAAACGATGCCGGGCCTGCGCGGCTCGCACATTTTGAGCGGATGCGGCCATTGGGTACAGCAGGAGCGCTCGCGCGAGACCAACAAGCTGCTGGTCGACTTCGTAAAAGGTCTGTGACTCCGCGCGCCGGCGTCTCGGCTGAAGTAAACAGCCGGTCATGATCTGCTCACAAGCTGGTTTTAAGGCGCTCTGAGCGTTCGACCGTATCCCAGCACCACTTTGCCGTTGACAGCGGCAGGAAGGGCCGTTTCCGGCTCATTAAAGGCCATTCCTGAAAGCGTCGGGTAACCAGAAATGCGCCCTCCGTCGGAAACTGCCCTCTGAGGGCCGAAAATTCGGCGAAAGTCGCGGGTCCTTGGCAACGTGCGAAAATGACAAAATGATTTAACTTGCGGTTATCGCAAATTGTGAAACTGTCAGCGCCCTGCGACATTCGGAAGGGTGATCCCTACGCCCGCCGACGATAATATCTTGGCAAGCCGATCATCATATGTATTGGCCCCGCCGGTTATCCTACGAAAACCCGCGGCGGCGATCGCGCGCCGTTCGTCCTCGCGCGGGAGCCACTCGCGAACTTTCGCGATCAACTCGTCAGGCGAGGAAAAGAACACCGCCTCGCGGTCCTCCGCGAAGAGTCGCTGATGCGTCGGCGTGCGCTCGGCTATCATAAAGCCGCGACAGGCCGGAATCTCGAACGTGCGCATCACGTGATCGTCACGATTGGCGCGGCGGACGAGATTGATCGCGATTTTTGCCCCGCCGACGGCGAGCCGAAAATCGCGCCCGTTCGCGATCCCTCTGAAATTCTCCGAAAGCGCTCGGTAACGGTTCCAGTAGCCGCCGAAAAGGTTGAGCCGAAGCTTCGGAATGGCGCCAAGCAGCGCCTCGAACCACGGCGCGCGGTCAGTGTCGGCGCCGCCAATAAAAACCGCGTCGCAATCGAAGCGCCGATGCTCCTCGGCGGTTTCTGGCGCCTGCGGGAAATGAACTTCGGGCTTGTAGCCGAATGGCAGGTAAATCGCGGCGCGGCATCCGGCTCGCTCTACATCGTGCATGATCGCGCGCTTGGTGCATACGTAGAGATCGTAGAGCGCGATCGAATCGATCATCGCGCGGGAGCCGTTTGCGGGGTTAAAGGGATCGTCGGTCGCCCAGTTGACGAGCGTCGCGCCGGTAGCCGAGCGCACCTCGCGCAGTGACTCGGGTGTGAAATAAGCCCCTTTTCCGATCAGAACCAGGGTTGGGCGAAATCGCCGCGCTGTTTCCACCAGCGCCCGGTTCACACCGGTGATTTCGCGCCGATTACCAAGCAGCCGGCGCATGACTCGCGCCCCGATTCCAGACGCGATGCTCAGATGCTCAGCCTCGTCAAAAAAGATGAACTCGCATTCGCCGCGCGCGGCGAGTCGGCCCAGCGCCTCCAGGAAATGCGCGCTCGCCGGCATGAACGCCGACGTCTCTGTGTATAGAATCCGCGCCCGCCGCTCGCTCATGGCTCAGGGCGCACGGTTTGCTCGTCAGACACTAGCCGAGCCGGAGACGAAACGCCTCGGACAGAGCGGGAAGAATCGCGTTCCATTCGGTGACAAGTCCAAAATTCGCCCGCTCGAAAATGGCTGATTCGGGATCGTTGTTGATCGCAACCACGGTCTGAGCCCGCTTGATCCCGACGGTATGATTGGGCGCGCCCCTGATTCCGACCGCAAAATACAGGCGCGGGTCTATCGCTTTGCCGGTAAGCCCCACCTGTAGCTGCCGCGGAACCCATCCGACGTCGGTAACGCGCCGCGTCGCGCACAGCGCGGCTCGAAGCACTCGCGCGAAGGCGGTTACCTGCGCCACGCCGTCGGGACCGCCAACTCCGGTGCCAATGCCGACCACGACCTCGGCTTCCTCAAGCGGCGTCATCGATTCGTCCAGCAGAGAATGCGATTTCACAAGCCGTGACAGCGGCGGCGCGATCTCGGGCTTTAATACCTCAACCCGCGCGCACCGGGCCGAATGGGGCTCCGCGAGCTCCAGAACTCCCGGCCGCACCGTAGCCATCTGCGGATAGGTTTTCGACAGAATCGGCGCAACGATATTGCCGCCGAAAGCCGGTTTCAGCGCCACCATCCGATCTTCGTCGTCTATCTCCAGCCCGATCGCGTCTCCCGTCAGTCCCACCCCGAGACGAGCGGCAAGCCGCGGACCGAAGTCGCGGCCGCGTTCGCTGGCCGGGAAAAGCAGGCCCCATGGCGCGCGCTCGCGTACAACTTGCGCGTATGCCTCAGCGGCGCCCGCGGGCGAATAAGTGTCGAGCCCGTGCGAATCGAGCACGATTACTCCATCGGCGCCATAGCTGGCAACGATCGCGGCATGCGGCGCAAAGGATGCGGGAAATCCCACCGCCATCACCGCGCCACCAAGGCGCTGCGCCAGCAGATCCGCGGTGGACAGCAGTTCCAGCGAAGCTTTTGTAACGTGCCCCGCCAGATCGGTCTCGCACGCGACCCAGATGTCGCGGCCGCGCAGCGGGATGCGAATAGATGGCGCGATCGCGCGGCGCCGATGGGTGCGCGGCTCGAGGGCGTGCAGATTATCCAGCGCCTCGATTAACTCTTCGGCCGCGCGCTCGGGGTTGCTCGCGTCGATCATTCGGCACTGCGTGTTCATCGTTTCGAGGACGCGAATTTCCTGAACCCAAGTCGGCGACCCGGAAAGACCGAACGCAGCGGGATCCGCGCTGAGGTCCGCCGCGCGCACGCTGATGATCGGTTTCTCTCGCGCCGCCTCCTGCGCGCCTGGCTTCATCTTGATCGGCGCGGCAACGCGCTCCGCGCAGGTCAGCACCGCGGGCAGCCGCGCTTCGATCTCATCGTATCCCTCATCGCTCTCGCGCTCGGCCCGGATCACGCGTCCGTCAATCTCAAGCTTCCGCACACCGGTAATCTGCGCCGCCGCGATCAATTCCGCGAGTTCGGGCCCGACCTGCCCCGTCTCGGCATCAAGCGAATATTTCCCGAGCAGCAGCAGATCGAAACTCTCCCGCGCAAGGTAGGTTGCCAGGGCGCGCGCGGTCGCAAGCGTATCGGAACCGGCGAATACGCGATCTTCGAGATGAACCGCGCGGTCGAGGCCCATCGCAAGCGCGTCCACCAGCGCGGAGCGCGCCTGCGGCGGGCCCATCGTGATCACGGTGGTGTCCGCGCCATGCCGATTCTTAAGTTCAACCGCAAGAGAGATAGCGCGCAGATCGAAGGCGCTGATCACCGCCGGTCCGTCGCGCTTGATAGTTTTGGTTTCGGGATCGAAGTTGGCGTCTTCGATAAGCGGGATCTGTTTTATGCAAAC
>JASHOJ010000053.1 GCA_030041155.1 Candidatus Binataceae bacterium
GGCCTTTACATCTCGGGCTGGTTCGGCCTGTTCGCGCCCAAAGCGACGCCGCCCGCGGTCATCGCCAGGCTCAACGCCGCCATGGTGCACGCCTTGGCCGACCAAAAGGTGCGCGAACGCTTTGCCGCGCTCGGGCTTGACGTGGCATCGCGCGACCAGCAGACGCCCGAAGGGCTCGCCGCCTTCCACAAGGCCGAGATCGATAAATGGTGGCCGATCATCAGGGCCGCGGGCATCAGGGGCGAGTAGCGGCGGGATTCACGAAGAGCGTTGTTGCGTGGCCTGAAGAGCCTAAGGAGAAAACATGCCCAACGCCTATTTCATGGTCCGCACCGCTCCGCAACCGGGGCCACTCATGGGCAAACAGAAGACCTTGAAGAAGACCGAAACGCCGAACGGTGGAACATTCGTCGGCGTGCAGATCGATCTGCACGGTTACCATCCGCGGGACATCAAAGGTGCGCCGCTGGCGCATATCGTGGAGCAGGCTTGGCAAATGGGCGCGCCGCGGATTCGCTTCATTCACGGTCATGGCCGCGGGCGCGGCATCTCGCCCGGATTTTACAACACCAACACCGGGTATTTCGGCTTGTCGATCAGGCGCGCGCTGCGCCGCAATCGCGAGCTGCGGCAGTGGATCAAATATAGTACGCTCGACTGCAGCGATTGGGGCAGGACGACCGTGAAGCTGAAGAGAAATCCCCACCCGACGCGAACTGCACTCGATCTAAGCATCCTGCCTCCGCGCAGCCAGCCACGGTAAGGGCGGCGGCCCGAAGGGCCCGGTGGGATTCTTGCTGTCGCCAGCAGCTATCGCGCTTCGGGACAGTCTGTTTAATCCTTGAAATCGCGCCTAAATGGGTGAGACGATCAATCGAAGAGCACGCATGAGTGGCTAAGCTCGCCCGCACCTTCTCCGTCGCGCCGACGACGGATGGAGCGAAAGATTCGCTTGATCAACGCAGTAGCGACAGCCGTGTGCGATTTTGCACGCGCCCGTTTTACTTTTCTTTCGCTTTCGTTCCTATGGACCCAAACACGGGCAGGCGCGGTATCGGAAAGTCATAAGATGGCGCATTGATTGTGATCGAGCAGGTGCGAAGGCGGAAAATGGCCGCGGCCAGGCGAAGAAGCTGCAAGTCTCTTTCTACTTTATGGCCAAGAATCCCTCAAAACAAACATGCTTGTATATGGTCATGACGTCCACGAAGCCGGCGCGGTGCAGCATGTCGAGATTGCCTTTTGTTGAAAACGGCTCAAGGACGCCTTTCAGACTGCTCGCCTTCCCGAGAATTTCTTGCGGGGAGTAGCCATTTTCCAATTTGTAGTCGACATATAAGGTGCTCATCATGTCCTGGAACCGCGCGTCGGGCGCCCTGACTTTTTCGAACAACACGAACGCGCCGCCCCAATTGAGCGACTTATAGATTAAATCGATTAGATTCTGCCGACGTCTGGGGGGAACGAACTGAATCGTGTAATATGACGCGATGAAGTCGCTCGCTTCGTAGTCTACATCACACGCGTCTGCAAGCAAGTATTCCACATTCAGCGACGTTTGGCTGTTTACGGCACGCGCGTGTTCGATCATTGCGCGCTCCACGTCGATTCCGATCCAGCACGTTCCGTGAGGATGACGCTTCGCCAACCGCCGCAAGAGAGTGCCGGTTGAAGTTCCGATCTCGTAGGCGATCGAGTCACTTCTCACGAAAAAGTCGCTCACCTGCTCGATCAGTGTGTGACCAGCTTCATAGTTGGGAACGGAGCGCCCGATGTGGCGATCGAAGCGTTGGGGGGTTTCGCCACCGAAGCTCCAGCCGGCACGTGCGGCATGAATGCCGTCACCGGCAGCGCCGTCCTGCCCCGGAGATATCGTCCGCTCCGAAATGTCCATGGAGCCCTCCACTTTCCCGGTTACGCGTAGTGTAGCTCGCGTCCGATTGATGCTTTCCCCGCCAGCGCATTCTTGACCGCGGGACTGAAGAACAGCGCCAGCGTTTCGTCTTCGAAAAGTCTGCCTAGCTCGGAAAGCTGCAATCCTGCTTTGCCGTCATTATCGAGATAGGCTTCCAGCGCGCCGGCATTGCTCAGCTCTTTGACCAGTGCGTCATAGTGCCGGCGAAGCTGAGGATTTTCGATCCCTATGGAACGCAGGTCTTCGTCTTCGACGCGCCCGGTGCGAAGCCCTGTGGCGTAGGACATGGCCAGCAATTCCTCATCGTCGATGATACGTCCCGTGGTGATCGGGATGTTGCCTGCCAAGACAGAATCCACGTAAGCGCCGATGTTCCGCTCATTGCGCAAAACGTAGCCGCGACTGTTCCTTTTTGCAGGACGGCTGGCGACATGCGAATACGACGCCGCGCCGACTCCAAGAAGCTGGCTTGAGGCCGATGTGCGAATTTTTTTGAAAGGATCGATGTATCGACGCGAGCGCACGAATCGATTGCCGTCGACTTGATGGTACCCGAGCGAGGCCATTTCCTGCCACATCAGCATACGCCCAAGGAGTGTCGCGAACTCATCCTCGAAACTCGCATGCTTGGATTCCATATTGTACCAGTGTCCCTGGGGCCGATCCGCGAACCGGCCATGGTACCAGGTGATGTGCGCCGGGCGTATCTCGTTTAGCATCGCGAGATTGTGCCACACTTCGGACGGCGACCCTTTGTACAGCCCCTGAATCAGGTCGAGATTCCAATTGTCAAAGACTTGGTCTGCAATCGAGCATGCACGAATAGCGAGGTCGCTCTTGTACCCGCGAGCTGCGTATTTGAGCACGCTGTCGTCGAAGGACTGCACCCCGAAGCTCAGGCGGGTGACGCCCTGCTCCTTGACAGACCGCAGCTTGTCCTCACCACCGGGCGCGGTAATCGTGAGGGGACTGCCTTCGATGCAGACCTCCGCGCCGGACAGGACGTCATACTCATCCCGGATAGTGCAGATGAGATCCCGCAGCGCGGCCTCTTCAAGAACCAGAGGTGTACCTCCTCCGATATAGACCGACGACACCACAGTCCCGGATCTGGCCAACCTTCCGCCCCAAAGCACCAGTTCCCGCTTCAGCGCGGCCAGATAGCGAGCGGCTCTGTCATCATCCGCGGCGGAGCCTTTTGTCCTGCCGGCGTAGTGATCGACCGCGTAGTGGCAGAAGGTACAACGCGTTTCACAAAACGCGATGTGGACGTACAGACTTGCCTCTCTGCCCCAGTCAACCGCCTCGACCACGCCGCACGGATCAAGCGGCATCAGGGAATCGACGGGAGGATAGATCGCCACTGAATGGGATCCGCCAAGAACCGCGTGGCTGATGCTTATTCCCGCGGCGTGAACCGCCGCCAGGGCGGCCGGAATTCCGAGCCGACGCAGCGACGAGTTGGCGTCGTCAAAGGCGGTTTGCTGCGATCGCATCATCGTACGTCACGCTTGAAGCAACTCTTGAGAGCATCACTGCCGTTGCGCGATGAGCGTCAAATAGACGTCAGCTTGCGTACCCGGACTGTCGTCAGATTTGTATGTTACGTCGTAGGGATTGACCAGGCGCGGCATATACTGCCTGCGCCAAAACGTGGCATTGTCGCCCACCAGCGACGGCGCGATTTGACCCCATACGCGTTCTGCGATGATGGTCAATTGCGGATGCACGAAGGCTTCACGCATCCACCTGTAGATTTCTTCGTACTGAACCCAGGGCTGCGCCAACGACGCGAGATGAAGCCGCACCAGCCGGTGGGTGACTGCAATGCGGCCGCCGCGGCGAACCACTCTGGCCATTTCCCGGACCATGGCCGGTCCGAGCCCCAGTTCCCAGACGCCTCCGGTCCACTCGTTGACGGCCGCATCCGCCATTGCGTCGGGCAGCGGAATGCGCTGCGCCAGTCCGGGGCGGAAATGCAGGTTCATGAAGTTTCTTTCGCAGGCAAACCGGCGTGCCCGATCGCTCAGACAGCGGAACATCTCGATCGAAATGATGAGTCCTTCTTCACCAACCACTGGCGACAATCGCCGCGCCACGCGTCCCAAGCCGCCGCAAACATCCACCACGACGCTGCCGGGCTTGAGCGACAGCAGTTCCGGATGATTAGGCAACAGGTCTTCTCGAGCGCGGACCAGCTTGTCCTCGACTTCGGGTATTTGGCTCCAGCTGTTGTCGTTTTCACAGGACTTCAACACGGGGAGGCGCCACCGCATGTACGATGTGCGAAAACTGTTGGCAAAATCGGACAGCCGGTCGGGAGATGAAGACGATGCCGTATTGCCAAGCAACACCTCGTCGCTCGGCAGGTTGACGATTAGAACGTCTCCGAACTCGTTCTCGATCGCACGTACCGCATTGAAGAGGTCGATGAAATCATCCTCTCGAGCATTCCCCGCCGGCCAGAGAGCCTCTGGTTCAAGTCTTAAACACAGGCCGGAGATAAATACCGACCCCGCCCAGGTCAGGGCTCGGTGGCGTACGGCATCGTCGAGGATCGATAGGCCCGGTGTCATTAGCACATGCACGGCGACGCAATTCCGGGTCATTTCATCAAGCCCGGGAATGGGACGATCGGGTGCCGGCCAAGGCACTGCTTCGAGGTGGACCGACGCTCCCAAGCGGATGAGCGATCGGCAGAGTTCGCGATCGGCTGAGAGGTCGTTCGTTTGCACCACGGTGTGATGCATCCGCACCGCGCCGGCTTGCCGCAGACACGCCAGTTCGGCCAATATTCTCTTGTGGTCTACTAATCGCGCACAACGCAACCGCACTTCTGGTGCTGAGACTTCCGCGCTCAAGCGGACGCGGAGATCATCAATTGAAATTGGCGCATCCAGGTCGATGACGAGTGAACGGCGTAACGTTTCTCTGCGCCTTTGCTCGGCTATCGCTCGAAAACGTGCGAGCTCTTCGGTAGACGGCTTCGTCGGCGACGTGACGTGCATGAATCCGTGCTGGCGCAGGGAAGCGAGCATCTTGTCGATAATCTGCTGATCGTCGAATTGCGCGCGCAGGGTGCCAAGATTGACCGGCTGTTGGCCGAGTGCGGTCACGAACGCCAACAGGCCTTCACCCGGCGGCACGACCATGCCGACTTCAAAATAGCCGTGACCCAGCAATCGATGTTCGGCGATCTCGGGCTCCAGGACTTCAACTGCCGGGTCAAGCATGACAAACGCGTCGTTGGGCAGTCTGCCAACAAGGCTGTGTAGGTCGGACGGTCGACCTTGCTCATGTGCTCTCATGGGCTTGCCTCGCTGCTCCGGCGCGAGTCGGATGAAGAGTGCCTGTGGATTGATCACCGCACCCCTGATGCAATCGCGCCGGAGGGGTCAAGCTGAGCAGGTCAGCCTCGCCGACTATGACGCCGAGCTCTGCGAGCGAGTCGATCACCGCAAGCACATCCGCCCGCGGAAGACCGCCTAACGCCAGCGATAACTCCGCTGTGGTCTTTGAAGTCCAAAGAAGATCGAAGGTGCGGGCGCTTCGCCCGGACAGTTCCGCGTATTCGTGCGCGGCCTCGGCTGCTGGAAAGTAGACCAGCCAATGTCGCGGCGAAAGTTCCAACTCCTCGCCGGCATCGAAGTTGAACGGATTTTCAATCCAAGCCGTAAGATCGCAGGATGATGAAACGACGACCGCGGCCCGATTGGCGACGAAGCGGGTTGATTCCCGGTGCGCTCGTGAGCCCGCAGCCGAGAAGGCGGTGGCCGCACTGTCCGGCCACACCGCAGCCGCGCACTCACCGAGGCGGCGGGCAAGCACAATCGTCGCCGCGTCGAGCGCCAGTACGTCTTGCTGCGCGCGTGAAGCGAATTCCTGGAGGCCCGTCAGGTATGCAACAAAACCAGCTGCGGTCGACCAGAAATTAGGTCCGTTGTCGGCATATCCCGCGGACCGCGCAAACTCCGTCGCGACCGCTTCGATGTCTAGTCCACTCGCGTTTAACAGGCGGCGGGTAAGCGGCACGAGGTCCAACGCGCCCAATGCATTCCTGACCAGTCCGCGCCGGTACATGCCGATGTTGGAATCGGTCGCCGCGGGCGTGCCCGCGTAGTCGGCCAGGATCGCAATCTCGTCCGGGGAGAGGCCGTTTGGAGCCTCTGCTCGGCAATCGGGTTTCATGACCCACTCGACGAGATCATCGCTGGTCAGAACGCGCCGCCATGTGTCCCACACCAAGCGCGCATCCATCACGCAGCCTCGTTGCGCGTGGTTCGACGGCTCGCTGGGCCGTAAGCGCGATCCCATGCCTGCCGCGCCCGTTCGAGGTCGGAGAGGATCAAGTCGGTGGTGCGGTCGGTATCGAGCGTTTCGCCGTCGCAGTGAAGAGCTTGCGTTTCGTATTCGAGGATCACGACACCGGGGCGGGCGCGCGACAGAACTTCGTCGAGCAGGTCCCAGACCGCTTCGGCAACTTGCGTGTCGTGAAGGTCGTGGTACTGACCGTCAATCCAACGGCCCCCCGCCATGTGAATGGAAATGACACGGTCGAGCGGTATGGTGGCCATAAAGCGTTGGATGGAATAGCCGTTCGCGCCGTGATTCAGCGCATTCGCATACAGGTTGTGCAGGTCGAGATGCAAATAGGTCCCGGACAGTTCCAAGACCTGTGCGAGGAATTCCTCCTCTGGCATTTCGCTGCCGGGACAGGTCCGGTAGTAGGCGGCATTTTCGTGCGCAAGCGGTACGCCGTAGAGAGCCTGGAGGGCACGCGCCCTTGCAGCAACCCGAGCGACCTCGGCGCTGGAAAACTGTAACGGGCTGCTCCAAACGTCGGACCAGGAGGCATCGCTGTAGAAGCAGTGGTTCGCCACCCACGAGACGTTCAATTTCTTGGCAAGCGGAACGTGGCGTCGCACCGCAGCGGTGCTCATCAGATCGTCGAACCCGAAATCTCCGCCGTAGTTCGAATGTCCGATGAGCAAAAATTTGTCGGCAATGTCGCGCACGAGATCGACAGAGCGGGGCGACAACAGCGCCGGGCCGTCAAGAGGTCCCATCACTGAATCGAACAGGATCTCCAGCGCATCGAGAGGTTGGTCAAGGAAGGGAAACCATCCAATCAGTTCCGGGTTGAACTGGAGTCCGACGCCGAGGTGCGGAACGCTCATGCGCGGTACCTCGTACTGGCCCGGCGCGTCCGCTTCATGGCAGCGCGCCGGGTCCTCTTACGCTGTCTTTGTCCTTCAGTCCGGATTCTCT
>JASHOJ010000054.1 GCA_030041155.1 Candidatus Binataceae bacterium
GCCACATCTCCGGGAACAAGCGCCGCTGGCGTTGCGCCGTCCGGCGACATCAGTGGAGAATTCCGCGCTTGCGCAATTCCTCGTCTCGATAGCGCCGGAACAGGATCGTCCACTCGTTACTGCCTTCGACGATACCGCGTTTGATCGAGAGGATTTTTCGGCGCACCACCGCGTCGATCTCGTCGCCTTTTTCATCCCATTCGGCTATGAGCTCGCGCCCTTGCCTAAGTGCGAGGGGAAAGTTTCCGATCTCGGCGAGACCCTCGTCGCGGAGCTTCGCCAGCGACTCGCGCGCCAGATACAGGACTCGTGCTTCGCTTAATTTCATCGGTTCCGCAGCCCGTGCTTAGAGCGTGAAGCCTTTTTTCTCCGCGATCTTCTGCCGGATGAGCGAGCGCAGGCGCTGATGGTCAAGCCGCGGATCCTTGCGCATCTGCTGCTCGACCATCGCGTCTGTCTCGGCATCGATTGCGGCTTCCGACTCGAAATTCGCCGACATCAGCTCGACCACGCAGGCGACCAGATCCTTTTCGTCGGCCTTGGGAACAATCAGCTTTTTCACGATCAGGCCATGGACCAGAAAATTCGCAAGCGAGTCGATCTGTGATTCGCGCATCGCCATAGATCAAGCCTGTCCCGATTAAGCCCGCCTTGTCAAAGATTGCGCGCGCCTAGCGCATCCCGGGCGGCTTGTTCGCGTTCTCCTTTTCCTGCTGCTCCTCGTAGACCTCGTCCATCTTCGGTTCAAGCGTGTCATAAAACTGCTTGATATGGCCCAGATTCGCGCCCAGGTCGCCGGGAAAGTAGCGCAGTAGTGAGTTGGAATCGGGCCGCGCGCTCGCGGAGCGCGAGCAGAGCTGGACTTGGCTTTGGGGGGTGACCATGATTCGCACGTCATCCTCGGCGCCGAGAATCCGGGTCGTGTAAGTGCAGTTGATCACGCGCGTATGCGCGTCGGCGCTGACAATCTTCCATCCGCCGAGCGAATTTACCACCTGCTGCGAGAGCTGAAAGAGCTTCTGCGGCGGGATTCCGGGATAGCTGCGGGTCATCAACTCGGGAAATTCTGGAGGCTCTTCGGCAGCCGTGGAAGGGCTTGCAGATGCCGCGGGCGACGGGCGGGGCGCTCCGTTCGTCGCGGCGGCCTCATGACGATGGTGCTGATGCTTTTCTTCTAGCGGCGCGGACGAGGCGGAGGGCGAGGCAGTCGCGACGGGCGAGGCTTTCTCGTCGGGCCACGAGCAAGTGACGGTGCCGAGCCCTTTTTCGTTGGTGGCCGCGGTTTTCATGGTGAAAAAGCGAATTGTGCGCGCCTCGATGCCCGGTTTTTCGAACACCGTCTCATTGTTCAGCAACAGCGACGTTCCCGCGATTGCTATGACGATCGCAACTACCGCGATCGCGATCCTGACCAGCAGCGAGACCAGCCGCCGGATGAACGGCACGAAAATCAGAATGAGAATGACGACGACCGCGATGATTACAGGAAAATACGGAAAGTTCATGACAATTCCGGTGATGAATGCCTAACCGCTTTGGAGGCGGCTGCGCAAGTATGCGCGCGCGGGCGGCATCCGCACAGTTTTGAACGGCGTCGGCATCGGGGTGAGCGGCTCGGGGGACCCGGAGTCACTTAGGCGCTGCTCGTGGCAGGCTCCGCGCCCGCTGAGGATGACACAAAAACTGCAAACCCAGGCGGGATTAGGAGTGAGATCGGGATTCCTCGCGCGCCACACAAAACGAGCTGCGCCTACGATGCGCAACAGCGTTCCGCTGTTGCGGTCGCGCAAACGCGCGCGATTGGTGACGATGGAAGTGGTCAATCGGCTTCGCGACTAAACTGACCTTCGAATCTGATTTCCCCGGCCCCGGCTCTATTCGGCGGAATGAGCCGATGAGAGGCGATCGGCCCACTGGCTGCGTCCGGTCTGTCTGAGACGCTCCAGATATTCGCGCAGATATCCGCGCACGTGCCACGGACCGCCCTCGCGCAGCACCGTCCACATAGGGTCGATGCCGTTTCGCGAGCGCATCATCTCTCTTGCGTGCCACTCTTCCAGCTTCGCCATCGCCGATTGAGCGAGCTGAGAATCTTCACCGGCCAGGTCGTGAGTCTCGTGCGGGTCATGTGCGATATCGAACATCATCAGCTCGGGAAAACCGTGATAACCGTCGTGATAGGTGCGGATCGCGATATGATCGCCAAAGCGCACCGCGCGCTGCGCAGTCCACGCGCCGTGCGACAGCACCAAATACTCGCGCCCGCTTATAGAGCCGTCGCGCAGGGCCGCCGCGAAGCCTTGGCCGTCCCAATCCGCTGGGACGCGCGCGCCGAGAAGTTCGAGAATCGTCGCTGCGATATCGATCTGGTAGAAGAGCCCGCCTACCTTTCGCCCGACGCCGCGGCCGGGCCACTTGAGGACCATCGGCAGGTGCGAAACGCATTCATCGGCGGTGTGATGGTCGCAGTAGATGCCGAGTTCGCCAAGGGTCTCGCCATGATCGCCTGAAATCATCACTGCGGTGTCGTCCAGCACCTTGAGGTCGGCGAGCCGGTTCATCAACCGGCCGATATGGTCATCGGCATAGCGGATGCCAGTGTCGTAGCCGTCGAACAT
>JASHOJ010000055.1 GCA_030041155.1 Candidatus Binataceae bacterium
GTTGGCCGAATTGCCATGCAGCAGCACGATGGTCGTGCTTCCGCCCGGATTCCATTCGAGATAATGCAGCCGCGGCGAGGCGTCGAAGATGTGGCTCTTCGGCGCGGTCATCGTTTTTCCGGCAGATCCGCCACGAACTCATTCAGCGCCGCGATGAGCCCCTTCGGATTGTCGAACATCACGTGATGAAACGAATCTTCAACCTGCACGAGCCGTCCTTTGGGCAGAAGCGAGATCATCTTCTGCGCCATCTCGACGTTTAGAACCGGGCTTTTGGCGATCTTGACGATCAGCGCCGGGCATTCGATGCGCGAAAGCGAATCCCACACCGCCAGCGGCTCGCGAATGAGAGTGCGGCGGTCGAGCTTGTGCGTCCATGCCCCGTCGGGAAGCTGCTTATAGGTGTGACGGGCGACGTGATCGAGCAGTTCCTTGGGCGCCATCGTCTCGCGCGGCAGGGTCTTGAAATTCCGCACCGCTTCCTCAAGAGAGGCGAAACGGCGCGGCGGCTTGTCGGCGAAAGTGCGCAGGAAGTTAACCGCCATTTCCGAATAATCCGGCGGCGTATCGATCGCGACCATCGCGCGCAGCTTTTTGCTGTTGGCGGCCGCATAAACCAGCACATTATGCGCGCCCATCGAATGCCCGATCAGCACCGGAGCACCAAGTCCCCACGATTCGATTACCTGCTCCAGGTCGGAGACATAGTGGCGCGAGCCGTACTCCCATTGATGGGCCCACTGGCTGTTGCCGTGGCCGCGCTGGTCGAGGGCAAGAACATGAAACCGGTCGGTGAATGCGGGCGCGACGAAATCCCACCAATGAGCGTGCGCGGAGCCGCCGTGCAGGAACAACATCGGAGCAAGGCCTTCGCCGCCGTAATCGAGGCAGCTAAGGGTTAGCTGGTTGGCTTTGAAATGGAGTTCCTTCATCGGGCCTCTCGCGTCGTGGTCGTTTGCGCTTTCGAAAGCGATCACCGCGGGATCGAAGCGGCTAATCGCGAGCATCAACTAATGACGCGCATGATCAATGATCAGATGCGGATATCTTTGCAACCCGCCCGGTTCATGCCACCATCTTAGGACAGGCGTCCTCCTGATGCGTTCGCTTCCGCCCATCCGATCCCATTTCTCCGTCTCGAACACCGCGATTGCGATCGTACTCGCGCTTCTTATGCTCAGCGGCCAGGCGGCGTGGGCGCAGGATTCTTCCTCGAATCAGGCCAAGGCTCAGGCGCTGGTCGATGCGGCAATCAAGATGACCAACAGCGATGAGGCGCTCAAGCTTTTGTGGCAGGCAACCGATATCGACCCGACGTCGGAGGACGCGTACGTCTATCTGGGCCTCTATTATAACTCGCGGTCTGATTTCGCCAACGTGGTGAAGGTCTACCAGAAGCTGGTTCAGTATCAGCCGAAGGCGGTCAGCGCCTACCTGAATATCGGCGAGGCGTACATGTCATTTTCGCCGCCGCGCACTCAGGATGCGCTGGTCTATTACCGCAAGGCGTACGATATCGATTCGAGCAACACCTTTGCGGCGCTTCGGATCGGGCAGATTCTCGCTCAGAACGGAAACCGTGACGACGCGATCAAGTTTCTGCGCCAGGCGCTGGCCGACACCAAGAATGCCGATGTATCGGCGCAAGCCGAGACGACCCTGCGCCAAATGAACGCGCTGTAGCGTGGCACAGAGGCGCGGCGCTCGTTCGGCGATGAGACGCTGGGCGCGCGCCCTCACCCTCGCGTCACGATTCCTGCGACAAAGGCGGGCAGGAATCGCGCCGCTCTCCCTCTCCCGGTGGGCGGAAGGGTTGACACAGAGACGAGGGGCGCGTTGCGGAATGACGGGGTGCTGGAAGAGTGCGCGCGCGATTAGCATAATTGACCGATAGTTAGCCGCGGCGCCCTGAAGTGAGCGCCGCAAAGGGGGGACCGGTCCGATCGCCGCCGCATCCGCGAGCCGAGCGCTTGAACGCATCTCCGATCAGCCGCGGCGTTCTGCGTTGTCGCCTCAGGCGCGGAGCTGGCGGGCGGCGCTGCTGGATGTCCCGCCGATCTACACAGTCGCCGCGGCGATAGCGATCGGCGATGCGGCGGGAAACTTCCGGATTTTCGCGCCTGAATCGATCGCGCTTGCGCTGATTGCTAGCGCTATCGCCGCGTATCTCATAAGGCGGGCGCGGCTTGGCTATCTGCTTGCGCTTCTTGCGCTCGCCTCAAGCGCGACCATTCCGGTGCGCCATCTGCTCGCGCCGCCGACCGCGCCGAATTCGATCCGCAGCTTCCCCGATGGAACCAAGCTGACGCTTCAGGGCTTTGTCGCTCGCGAGCCGGATCAGCTTCCGAATCTGACCCATATTTTTCTTGAGGTCACCCGCGCCGGACGCACCGGCGATGATCTGCGCGACACGACCGGGATGGTGCGGGTCGCGGCGCTTGACCGCCCGCAGGTGAGCATTGGCGACGAGATCCGGCTTAGCGGGCGGATCCGATTTCCACGCAACGACGGCGACCCGGGAGAATTCGACTACCAGGCGTTCATGGCGCGCAGCGGAATTGATGCGCGGCTGACCGCGCCGGAGCGATCGTTTGGAACTCCCGCGTTCGAGGTTGTCGGACGGCGCCGGATGCCGGTTGCGCAGGCGATAGAGCGGGTGCGGCGCGATATCGGCAATTTTATCGACGCGAATTTTTCCGGCGCGCCGCGGGCCGAGATGCGCGCGCTGATTATTGGCGACCGCGGCGAGA
>JASHOJ010000056.1 GCA_030041155.1 Candidatus Binataceae bacterium
CTCGACGCCAAGCGTCGCCTGCTGGAAATCGAAGCCGCCCTGCCCTGACTATTTAGCCCATCCAGTCGTTAGTCACCCGCTGTGATGTTCTTTACAATCTCGGCAGGTTGGCATCTGACCCGGATCGATTCGGAGGGGCAATGAAACTGGCCGACATAAATCTGATGGAACCCGAGCTGTTCGTACGCGGAGAGCATCTTGAGGCTTTCCGCGTGATGCGCGCCGAGGCGCCGGTTTATTGGCACGAGCGTGCTCCGGGCCAGGGCTTCTGGTCGATCACCCGCTACGAAGACGCGCTCAAGGTCTATCACGATCCGAACACCTACAGCTCAGGACGCGGAATGTCGCTGCAATTCAACATGACCGGCGCCCCCGAGAGCGAAGCCGGATTCGGCACGATGCTGCTGACGAGCGATCCACCGCGGCATGGGAAACTTCGTCAGATTGTCAACCGCAGGTTCACGCCGCGAGCGCTCGCGCCATACGAGCCGCACGTGCATCGGCGCGCCGCGGAGATTATTGACTCGGTGATCGAGCGCGGAGAATGCGACCTGGTGGTCGACGTCGCGGCGAAGCTGCCGACCGCGATTATCTGCGAGATGATGGACATCGACCGCGAGCATTACGACCTGATGTTCACGCTGGCGAACATGTCGATCGGGTTCGACGATCCCGAGTATCAGCAGGGACGCACCGCGATAGAGACCGGGCAATATGCGCAGATCGAGTTTTTCAGCTTCTTTTCGAAGCTAATCGAGCAGCGGCGCAAGAATCCCGGTGAGGATTTGCTGAGCGCGCTGGTGCACGGCGAGGCGGAAGGCGAGCGCCTGACCGACATGGAAATTCTGTTCAACTGCCTGCTGCTGCTGGTGGCCGGACAGGAGACTACCCGCAACGCAATTTCGGGCGGCGTGCTGGCGCTGCTGGAAAATCCAGAGCAGCGCACTATTTTGCGCTCCAGCCCGAATATCACTCCCACCGCGATCGAGGAATTCCTGCGCTACACGAGCCCGGTCACGCACATTCTGCGCACCGCTAAGCAGGAAGGCGAGCTGCGCGGGCACAAGATCGCTAAGGGCGACCGCGTGGTCATTTGGAATCCATCGGCCAACCGGGATGAGGCGGTATTCCGCAATCCCGACGCTTTCGATCTCAATCGATCACCAAACGATCACGTGGCGTTCGGTCATGGCGAGCACTTCTGCCTGGGAGCGAACCTGGCGCGAATAGAACTTAAAGTGATGCTTGAGGCTATCAACCGCCGAATGCCCGACCTTGAACTCGCCGGTCCGGTTGAGCGCCTGCGATCGAATTTCGTGGCGGGAATCAAACACATGCCGGTGCGCTTTGCGCCGGCGCGAGCCGAGGCGGGAACCTCGGGCAACGCGGCATCCGCCTAAGCGCGTGGGAAAGGCTCAGCCAGGACTCGGCGCACCGCGCGCGTCCATCCGCCAATCAGCCGCTCGCGCTCGTCGGGCTTCATCTTCGGCTTGAAGATTTTTGCGCCGCCACCAAGCCTCAGGAGATCCTGCTCCGACTTCCATACGCCGCACGCCAGTCCCGCCAGCATCGCGGCTCCAAGCGCCGTCGTCTCCGCCATCGCGGGCCGGCGCACCGGGATCCCCAGGATGTCCGACTGAAACTGCATCAGGTAGGGGTTAGTCGCGGCGCCGCCGTCAGCGCGCATCTCGGTGATGGCGCGTCCGGTGTCCTGCTGCATCGCGACGATCACGTCGCGAACCTGGTAGGCGATTGAATCCAGCGCGGCGCGCACGATATCCGCGCGCGAGGTGCCGCGAGTGATTCCGACGATCGCGCCTCTGGCCTGCGCGTCCCAATACGGCGCGCCAAGCCCGACAAATGCCGGCACCATGTATGGATGCGACGGGTCGCGGCTGCTGCGCGCGAGCGCAAGGCTGTCGGGCGCGCGCTTGATAAGACCCAGCCCATCGCGCAGCCATTGAATCGCCGCGCCGGCGACAAACACCGATCCTTCAAGCGCGAATGCGCGCTCGCCGCGCGGACCGAGCGCCGCGGTGCTCAACAGGCGGCATCGCGAGGCAATCGGCGTCTCTCCGGTGTTCATCAAGAGGAAAGCTCCGGTGCCATAGGTCGCCTTTGAATCGCCCAGGTTAACCGCGCGTTGGCCGAACAGCGCGGCTTGCTGATCGCCAATCGCGGCGGCAATTGGGATCGCCCGCGATCCGAGGATGCCGGGTGCGGTTTCAGCAATTGGTCCGCGCGAGCTTACCGGCGCCGGCAGCATCTCCCGCGGAACGTCGAGCATTTTGAGCATCGCGTCGTCCCACTCAAGGCGCTCAAGGTTCAAGAGCATCGTACGTGACGCATTCGTGTAATCGGTTGCGAAGGCCGCGCCGCGCGAAAGCCGGAACATCAGCCACGCGTCAATTGTTCCGAAGCATAGCTCGCCCCGCGCCGCGCGCGCGCGCAGATGTTCGTGCTCAAGCAGCCACTTGAGCTTGGTGCCCGAGAAGTACGGATCTGCGAGCAATCCGGTATGCGCGGCAATTTCGTTTTCCCGATCGCGAAGCGCCTGGCAGATATCGGCGCTGCGGCGGCATTGCCATACAATCGCGCGATACACCGGCTTTGCGCTTTTGCGATCCCATACGACGAAAGTCTCTCGCTGATTGGTGATGCCGATGGCGCGGATATCACCCGGTTTTGCCCGCGCTTTCGCAAGCGCCGCCCGAGTAACCGATAGGACGGACCTGAAGATCTCCTCGGGGTCGTGCTCGACCCATCCCGGCTGCGGGAAATACTGGCGAATTTCGCGATAGGCGCGACCGCATATTCGACCCGCCGGGTTGATCACAAAAACCGTCGTGCCCGTGGTCCCCTGGTCGATCGCAACGACTAGTTCCGGCATCGCTTGCTTCCCGATATTCGAGGTAAGGGCGTTTGTAGCGCGGGTCTGGCATCGGGGCAATCGCGCCTAAGGCGCTGGCTGTGAGGTTAGTGGCATAATGCAACCGTCTTGCGTCCTGAGATGTCCGGCGACATGATAGGCGCGCTTGGCGGCAGGCCTCTTGCTGGAGCGTACGGTCATGAGCGAATTCGTCGAGAAAAAAGAGGACCTGATTCGCTATTTCGAACAGGGGTCCAAGCCATCCGATCAATGGCGGGTTGGGTCTGAGTACGAAAAAATCGCCGTCTCCGCACGCGACGGACGCGCCCTGCCTTTTTCCGGGCCGAACGGGGTCGAGGCGATTTTGAAGTACCTCGTCGATCATCACGGCTACGAGCCGGAGGACGAGCACGGCCGAGTTATCGCGCTGCGCGGCGAACATGCCGCGATCACAATAGAGCCGGGCGGACAGATTGAGCTTTCCGGCGAGCAGTGCGACACGATTCACTGCGCCAATCGTGAGTTCTCGCTGCACATCGAGCAGTTGATGGAGGCTGGGCGCGAGTTTGGCGCCGCTATCCTCGGACTCGGGATGCAGCCTATTAGCCGAATCGGCGAAATCGAGCTTCTGCCCAAGACCCGCTACCACATCATGTACCCATACATGGCGCGGATGGGCCGGCTCGGCCAGCGGATGATGAAGCAGACCGCGGGCGTGCAGGCGAATCTCGATTATCAGGATGAGGCAGATGCGATGCGCAAATTGCGCGTGAGCATGGGAATCGTGCCGTTGCTCTACGCGATGTTCGCCAACTCTCCATTATCAGACGGCGGGCTCAACGGTTATCAGAGCTTTCGCGGCCATATATGGACCGATACCGACCGCGATCGCTGCGGAATACTGGAATTCGTTTTCCGCGACGACTGTAGCTTCGAGGACTACGCCGAGTATGCGCTCGACGTACCGATGTATTTTCTAATCCGCGGACATGAATATATCGACCTCACCCATCGTCCGGGTATTACGTTTCGCCGTTACATGAGCGAGGGATGGAACGGACAGCGCGCAACGGTTGAGGACTGGACCAATCACCTGACGACGATCTTCACCGAGGTCCGGCTCAAGCGTTACATCGAGGTTCGCACCGCCGATAGTCAGCCGCCCACACTGATGCTCGGGTTGCCGGCGCTCCTGAAAGGCGTGCTCTACAATTCCGATTGCCTCGCAGGGGCGTGGGACTTGGTAAAGCGGTGGAGTTTCACCGAACGGCTGGCCATAACCGATGCGGCGCATCGCGGCGGACTAGAAGCGCGCGCCGGGCGCCTGAAGCTGTCGGAATTGGGCTACGAGTTGCTCAGCATCGCGAGCGCGGGTCTGGAGCGAGCGAGAGCATTGAACGATCGGGGTGAGGATGAGAGCATCTATCTGCTCCGGCTGATGGACTTGGTGCGGCAAGGAATCACCCCGGCGAGCCTGACGATCGAGCGATGGAAGGGACAGTGGAATTACGACGTGAAGCGGATGGTGGAAGCCACGTCTTATGAATCCGAGGCAAGGATGTAGTTGATGCAGTTTCGCCTCACACAGCGCCACATAGTAGCAGTCAATTTTCTGCTGATAGCGGCTATAGCGTATCTGGCGGCGCGAGCGGTGACTCGGTTTATCGCGCAGGATCTTGCAGCTGTACCGACCGCGATTCAGGTTCCTGGGTCTGTTCAGAATGAAGGCATCCATCCCCGCGCTTACTACAACGTGATCGTTAAGCGCGACGTGTTCAATCTCGTTCCGCTGCCGTCCGATCAGATCGCGACCGCCGTCGACCTGCATTTAAAACTGCTCGGAACTTCCAACGTGACGGGCATAGGACCTTATGCGATAATCGAAGACCAGCGAGGCGAACAGTCGCTGTATCGGCTCGGCGACGACATTCCCGACGCGGGGCGCCTGGTCGAAGTGCAGGAGAGCCGCGCGATAATTCAGCATGGCGCGCACAGGGTCGCGCTGGAGATCCCTGAAGATACGATGCCGGGCGGCGTGCAAGGTCCCCCTGCCCTGCGCGGCCTCAAGCGCTTCGGGATGTTTCAATCCAATGCAAAAGCGGCGGATTCTCCGATGCCGGATATAAACGTGGATGATGAAGGCCCGAATCGCTATGGAGTTAAGCGCAGCGACATTCGCGTGGCGCTGCAGCATTCGTCGGCTCTGGCGACCCAAATCAAAGCGACGCCCAACATGGAAGGAAGCGAGCAGAACGGCTATCAGTTATCCGAGATCGATCCGGACTCGGTGTTCGACGATCTTGGACTGCAGGATGGCGATGTTATCACCGAAGTAAACGGACGCCCTTTGAATAACCCCGCCGAGGCGGCGGGCATGATCGCGACGATGCAGATGCGGCCATCGATCGATTTGATGATCATGCGCAACGGCGCTCCGGTAGATCTGCACTACGACATCCGTTGATGCGATGGAAATTCGCGCCGCCCGCAGGTCCGAACGGGATGAGGTTCTGGACCTCCTCTCGCTTTGGTACGACGACCGCGCCTTCTTCGCGCGCTACAATCAGAACGATCCGAAGTTCCGCGACGACTTATGCCTTATAGCGCGCGACCGCGGCGGCGCGCTCATTTCCACCGTCCAGATTTTCGACCGCACGATCAATCTTGATGGCAAAGTGGTGCCGATGGGCGGAATCGGCAGCGTTTTCACCCGCAAGGATTATCGCCATAAGGGAGTAGCATCTTCGCTGATGCGGCTCGCGATCGACACGCTTGAGCGCGAAGGCTTCGAGGTCTCGCTGTTGTTCGCCGAACGACTGACCTTTTACAACCAGTTCGGATGGCGCGAGATCAATCGCAAATTCAGCATGATTTCCGACGCGCTTCAGCTTGGCGCTGACGCCGCAACCGAGATCGACGTGCTCGATCTTGAGCGCGATCTCGCGGAAATCATGTCGATTCATCGCGCCTACAGCGGACGGATCAATGTGACCGCGGTGCGAGATGAAAGCGAATGGCGCGGCAGTCTGCGCTTTGCCGGCAATCAACCGATGAATCCGGGCGAAGGTTCGGACGAGTACTTCGTGCTGACTCGCAAAGCCGGCGCTATCGCCGCCTACGCGCGAGCGATTCGGCTCTATGGCATCACGATGGTGATGGAGTATGGCTATCGCGAAGGCGCCTTCGGCAGCCTCGCCGCGCTGCTCCGCCATCTGGGCGAAATTGCGATCGGCAGGCGCTCTTCCTTTCGCCTGATCGGAGACCATCGCCGCGCCAGTCGCCTCCACGACGGTTCAGGCCCGACGACGCCGACCAGCGCAATAGCCACCCATCTGGCGCATGATCCGGACTTGGAATTGCAACTCGCTGCCGCAGGCGCATCGCTGGTGCATCACACCGACAACAATTACATGTGGCGGATTATTGCGCCCGAAAAACTTGGCTGTCGGTTCAGCCTTGAACCTGAGGATGCAAGCACGCGCGCCTTTGAGTTGTTCGCTTCAGAGAAATCTCTCTACTGGACCGCTGACCGCTTCTGATCTCGCCAAACTAGACCAGGGCAGCCGGCAACTTGCGCCAATCGCGCCCTAGTAACATCGTTAGTGCCTGGTCACGGCGGATCGACATCGAGGTCGAATATCCAGCGCACGATTATGCCGCGCGCCGCGACCCTAGCTCGAACGCGGCGTCGTGGAGTTGATGAAGATGCTAGCCGCGGAAAAAGCGGAACCGAAGTTCGAGCCGCCACCTAGCCCGCCGCCGTGCAATCCGTAAAGGCTCCTGACTGCGGCTGTGCATTGAAGATCCGCCCGTCTTTCCAACCTCTTGCCAACATCTTG
>JASHOJ010000057.1 GCA_030041155.1 Candidatus Binataceae bacterium
CAAGGTCAGCGTCGCGATCAGTTTCGCGATACTCGCCATTGCCGCCGCCACGCTTTATCATCTGCTGCGCGGCATCGAAGTCGAAAAAGTCATTGCCGCGATTGAATCACAGTCGCCGCTGCGCATTTTGATTTCGGGCGCTCTCGTTGTTGCCGGCTACGCCAATCTGATCTGTTACGACCTATTTGCGCTGCACACGATCGGCAAGACCAAGATCCCGCTCCGCGTCGTGGCCTTCGCGAGCTTCACGAGTTACACGATCGGCCATTCGCTCGGCGCCGCGACTTTGACCTGTGGTCTGGTCCGATTCCGCGTCTACTCGTTCTGGAAGCTCAACGTCATCGACATCGCCAAGATCGCATTCATGACCGGGATCACCTTCTGGCTCGGCAACGTGTTCGTGCTCGGCGGCGCGGTCGCTTATGCGCCGGATGCTTTGAGCGTCTTCGATGAGTTGCCGGCGTGGGTCAACCGTTCGATCGGGCTTGCCGGTTTGTTCACCATTGGCTGCTATCTGCTCTGGCTGGTTCCGAAACCGCGGGTTGTCGGCCGAGCGAATTGGAAAATCACCCTGCCCGGCCTGCGCGGTACGCTTCTGCAAATCGGCATCGGCACGCTCGACCGCTTCCTTGCGTCACTCTCGCTCTACATGCTGCTGCCGAAAAGTCCTGCCGTCGACTTCGTGACTGTGGTCGTGGTCTTCGTGCTGGCGACGCTTCTGGGCGCGGCCAGCCATACACCCGGCAGCCTTGGCGTCGTCGAGGCCGCAATCCTGATCGGCTTGCGGCAATATCAGCGCGAAGACCTGCTCGCAACCCTTTTGACCTTCCGCGTGCTCGATTTTTTCCTGCCGCTTATTCTGGCCACGGCGATGTTCGGGTTCCGTGAAATGCGGCTTTTGGGGCGCCGCACGCAAGGCCGTCATGCCGATACCCCGCTAACCTTGTAAGGTCCCCTACCCCCACGTTAAGGTCGCCGTCGGTCGGATTGGGGCTGATGGTGGCGAGTAAAATAATGGCTCCAAGGACGCGGCTAAGTCGTCCACGAGTCGGGTGTAGGCGCGGATTCGCAGCGCTAGTGACAGCTGGCGTCGTCGTACTCCTCGTCGCTTCGCTGCAGCGGGCTAGCGCGGAAACTATGGAATCGGCGCTCGCCAAGGCATACGAGAATAACCCGCAGCTCAACGCGCAGCGCGCCATCGTTCGCCAGACCGACGAAGGCGTGCCGCAGGCGCTGTCGGGCTATCGGCCAACCATCACCGCCAATGCCACGGTCGCGCGGCAGTACTCAAGCGTCAAAGACGTCATTCCGCCAACGCCTCCGCTTTTGCCGAATGGGGCGCAATTCTCGGATCGCGGTTTAACGACGCCACATTCGATCGGCGGGACAGTATCAGAAACGCTGTTCAACGGCGAGCAGACCGCCAACAAAGTGCGGGCGGCCGAGAGTCAGGTATCGGCTGCGCGCGAAACGTTGCGCATGATGGAGCAGTCGGTGCTGCTTTCCGCGGCTACCGTTTACATGGACATGTCGCGCGATACCGCCAATCTCGAAGTCCAGCAGAACAACGTCAAAGTACTCCAGCGCACGCTGCAAGACACCCGCAACCGGTTCGCCGCCGGTCAGGTCACGGACACCGACGTTGCACAGTCGGAGGCGCAACTCGCCGCCGCCGAAGCGACCATGCATGCCGCGGAATCGACGCTGATGACGACGCGCGCCAACTACCGGCGCATCATCGGAGTGGAGCCTGCGAATCTGACGCCGGCGTCGCCAGTCGATCGGTTAGCACCGTCGACACTCAATGCTGCGGTCGCGGCCGGCATTGTCGAGAATCCGTCCGTCACTGCGGCTCTGTACGGCGTCGATGTTGCGCAATTGCAGGTCAAGATCGCGGAGGGAGCGCTGCTGCCGACGCTGAGCGGGCAATACAACGTCCAGCAATATCTGTTTCCACAGATCACGGTGCCCAAGCAGTATACCAACACCGTGCAACTCAATTTATCGGTCCCGATCTATCAGGGCGGCGCGGAATATTCCGCCATCCGGCTCGACAAGGAAAACGTCGATCAGCAGCGACTCAATGTCGATCAGGTGCGCGATCAGGCTCGCGCGAGCGTGGTCCAAACCTGGGGTCAATTGCAGGCAGCGAAAGCGGAGGTTGAGGCGGCGGTTCGCCAGAGCGACGCGGCGGCGCGCGCTCTCACCGGCGTACGCAACGAAGCGCTTGCCGGCCAGCGCACTACGCAAGACGTGCTCATCGCCGAACAGGCGCTGGTGAACGCGCGGCAAAGCTTGATCTCCGCGCAGCACGACCGCGTGGTTGCCTCTTACAGTCTTTTATCCGCGGTCGGCCGGCTTTCGGCGCAGGAACTGGCGCTGCCGGTGACCATCTACGATCCCTCAACGCATTATCACCAAGTGCGCGATTCCTGGATCGACTTGCGCACGCCGAGCGGTCAATAGTCTGATGGAGAATTTGGCGGAGAGGATGTCCGCCTATCGTTGAAGATTTGGCAAGCGCATAAATAGCTTCAGAAAAATGCGCCGCACTTCCAACATTTCTTTCCGATAAGCAATTTCAGACAACAAAATCGATAATTAAGTCAGTGAGAAACCCGAGGGTGTTCCTGCCACCGCGAACGCAACACCTAGGTCGGAAGGACTGCGGTGTGGATCGTT
>JASHOJ010000058.1 GCA_030041155.1 Candidatus Binataceae bacterium
ATCCGGTGCGGCGGCTCGCTTTGCGGTCGAACGTAACCGTTCGATCGCAGCCACTCCGGCGGTTAACCGCGGCGATGAACGAATCGGCGAAATCGGCGCCATCCTGATACTCTCGGTATGATAACCAGGCTTCCTGGTGGTCTTCGATCTCGAACTGCGTGGTGCGGAGAATCTTTTCCAGCGCACGCGCCACATCATCGCGCGGGTAGCCATAGGCGGTCTCGAGCACCCACACCAGCTCGCACAGAACGATTCGGTTGATGAACCCCGGATCCTCCGACGAGCATTCGTTGGTAATGAATTGGGTTGCCTTTCTCGCCTGCTCGGGTTCGTCCTGCACCAGGTATCGCGCAATAACGTTGGTGTCGATTCCGATCATCGCCGTGCCGCGCGCTTGCGGATAGCCGCCTCCATCTCTTCGAGCGAGATTCGCTTGGGAGCTGGAGCCAGAAGGCCCTTTAATTCGCGCACGTCCACCGTCGCGGGCACCAAGACCACCTTGCCGTCCGCTTCGACGATAAACTCGACCCGATCGCCCGCTTTGAGCTTCAGATGCCGCCGGATCTCGCCCGGTATTGTCGTCTGTCCTTTACTGGTGATCGTCGAAACCGCCACGCCCTTACCATTCTTATATTTCCTTACCTGAGTACCTTACTCTTATCGTCTCCCGATGGGGAGAGGACGCGCGGCGTGGCGATTGCTCTTTGTTGACATCGACGTGCCGCGCCAGGTGAGGGTCCTGCTATTAAAAAATCCGCACCCCCATCTTGCACCCCTTCTCCTGAGTCTCGCCCGCACTGCGAGGGCGCATTCTTTTTGGCTTTTCGGCGACTGCGTCAATTGGTAGTTAAGCCTCAAAGGATAAATCATCGATTTTCGAATATGGCGAGGTGAACTCCGATGCCAGAAGCAAAGACTCAGGATCACGACGTTAGCTTTCCCGGCAAGGCATGCACGATCAATGCGTTTGTCGCGGAACCCGAAGAAGGCGGGCCGCGCCCCGCGGTTATCGTGGTGCAGGAATGGTGGGGACTCAACGCCAACATCAAGGATATAGCCCGGCGCCTTGCGCGCGAGCGCTATGTCGCCGTCGCTCCCGACCTCTATTCGCGCCAGGGCCACAAAGTCGCGACCGATCCCAATACCGCGGGCCAACTGATGAGCGGGCTCAAGAAGGAAGACGGTATTGAGGATTTGAAGACCACCGTCGATTGGATCGGCCAGCAGAAGCGCACCAGCGGGCAAAAGGTCGGCATTATCGGATTTTGCATGGGCGGCAGTTACGCGATGCTGCTGCCGTGCGAATCGAACCGCATTTCAGCCGCCGCGCCGTTTTACGGCGAAATTCCCTCCGACGACAAAATCAGAAATCTCGGATGCTCGATCTTCTACGCCTATGGCGAGAACGACGGATGGATTCAGCGCAAGGACGTTGACCGGCTCGCCGCCGATCTCAAGAAATTCGACAAGAGCGGCGAGGTGAAGATCTATGCCGGATGCTCTCACGGGTTTTTCAACGACACCCGGCCCGACGTTTACAATGCCGCCGCGGCGAAGGACGGATGGACGCGCGCACTCAAGCTGTTCTCGGAGAATCTGTAACCAGCTTCACAAAATCGCTTCGCGCCGATCCCCTTCGACAGGCTCAGGGCAGGCTCTCGACTCGCGCGGCGCTCGCTCGGGATGACGCGAAGTCTGCTCGGCGAGTGCCGACGGATCGAGCACAGAACCGTGAAGATAGACGATTCTGCCTTCATCGCTGTATCGCTCGTGGAGCCATCGTGCGACGATCATCATCGGCTCCAGCTCGGCGCGGTCGATAGGCCGCGCGCGGTAGCGATCATAGTTCTCGGCCACGAATGCTGAGAGCTCCTGCGCGCTCGTGTCCGAATCCAGAGCACGGGTGAGCGCCAGGCGTCCCGACAGCACCACGTGCGCAACGCGCGAAGCGCCATCCCCGGTTATGATCATCAAATTGTTTTCGGTCACCACCTCGCGTAGGCGCGAAACGCGATGGCTAAGCGTGGTCAGCGATTCCAGTTCGCGGCTTAGCCGCGCCGCTTCTTCGTAGCGCATCGCGCGGGCAGCATCGTCGCGCGCCCTGACCAATCCCGAGAGGATGGGTCCGCTTTGGCCCCTCAGAAATCCGAGCGCTGCGTGAACGCGGCGCGCGTAGCTATCGGCGTCGATAGAGCGGTTACACGGCGACGCGCAATAACCAATCTGCCCGTACATGCATGGAGAAAAATCAGGGTCGGGCAAAAGCGCTCCGGCGCAGGTGCGCATCCCGGTGATGCGCGAGAGCGCGCGTATCGCGCGCTCCAGTCCATTGCGACCGACGAACGGCCCGAGATGCATCATACCGCGGCGCGCGCTCATCTTCGTGCTCATCATGAGGCGCGGAAACTCGTCCATCAGGTCGAGCTTGATGAAATAGGCGGGCGGGGCCGACTTGAGCATCCGATTGTACGGCGGCTTGAGCTCGCGAATCATCTCCGCTTCAACCAGCGCGGCTTCCAGCGACGAAGCGGTGTCGCGGGTTTCGATCTTGTAGACGTGATTTATCAGCTCGGCGGTCTTGGCGGTCACCGAATGGGTAAAATAGGAGCTTACGCGATCGCGCAGGCGGCGCGCCTTGCCCACATAGAGCAGATCGCCGCGCTGATTGCGCATCAGGTAGACGCCGGCGGTGCGCGGAAGCGCGGCTATTTCCTCGGGCGGGACGTGGCGCTCGATTCTTCGCCTCGACACTCCGCGCGCATGATCGTCGAGCAGGCGGTCCAGGCGCGTGATGCCCATCTTTTCCGCCATCTCGAGAAAGATCGACAGAATCTCCGCTGCCATCCGAGCGTCGCCGAGTCCGCGATGACGTCCGTCGGTTGAAAGGCCGAAATGCTCCGCCAGCAAGTCCAGGCGGCGGCGCTTGAGCGAGGGCAGGAACCGCCGCGACATCCGAAGCGTGCAGATAACCGGGTTGCGAAGACCGATTCCGAAAATCCGCCGAAACTCGAAATCCAGAAAGCCCCGATCGAACGCCGCGTTGTGCGCGACCATAACGGAGTCGCCCATGAAATCGCGAAACGCGGGCAGCACCTGCTCGATCGGCGGCGCATCGGCGACCATCTCGTTGGTAATCGACGTAAGCCGCGTGATGAAGCGCGGGATCATCCCGCGCGGCCTGACCAGGGTCGAGAACGATTCGGCAAGCCTCCGCCCAAGCATCCGGTAGGCGCCGATTTCAATAATCCCGCCCGCGCCAGTCCGCATCCCGGTCGTCTCAAGATCGACGACCGTGAATTGCGCGTCATCGAGCGGGACGCGATACGAGATGCTGCTGCGAAGCGACCATAGCCCGGACGCCGGGTCGAAGATGAAGTTCGGATCAGCGCCGATGATCTGTTCGACGATCCGCGCCTTGAGCTCGGAGTCGCCGCTGTCGCGATCCAGAAGCAGCGCGACCAGTTCAGCGGTATCGGCGCCGCCGGGGCGCGATTCCAGATATGCGCAGAGCTTTTCCTTGATCGTGCCGCCGCCGAAGGCTCGCGGCACAAGGCTGATTCCGGCACCTGATGCGCCGCTATTCTGCATCATCCTCACTCCACCCCGCCATCCTCCGCGTAGCCGCGGATTCCCCCGCGCGCCGCGCGCATCTGCTCGCAGATATCATCGCGTGCGGGGGCGTCGCAACAGGCCTCGCGATGTAGCGCGAGCGCTCGATCGCGCTTAGAATCAGTGGTGAGAGGAACCCGCCATGCAAGCTGTTCAAATCGCGCGCGACGTGGAAGCCGTTCAAATTCCGGCTGGAGTAAAAACCGTGCTGGAGAAAGGCGTGGAGGCCTATATTACGCAATCGCTCGGCGGGACTTTTACGCTGCAGGTGCCTTCGTATGGCGGGTTGTTTCGCATCGCGGGCGCCGACGCGGACGCGATTGGCAAGCAGCCGTCGGATGCGGGCGCAATCGCGGCGGGCGCGGCCGGCGATCTGGAGGCGATGGTCTGGGAGCAGCTCAAGACCTGCTTCGATCCTGAAATCCCGGTGAATATCGTCGATCTCGGCCTGGTGTACGGGATGGAGCTGAGGGATCAGCCGGACGGAACGAAGAAGGTCGAGGTCAAGATGACGCTGACCGCGCAGGGATGCGGGATGGGCGCGTCGATTGCCTATGACGCCAAGGCAAAGCTGATGAGCCTGCCGGGAGTATCAGAGGCCGACGTCGACCTGGTGTGGGATCCGCCCTGGAATCCGCAGATGATCTCGCCTGAGGGGCGCGAGCGCCTGGGCTTGGACTGATTCGGTGCGAGGCGATTATCGTTTCGACGATTCGCGACTTCTCATAATCGCTTCGCACCGATCCCCTTCGACCGGCTCTCGACTCGGCTAGAGAATGCCTCGCTCGGAATGGCGCGGTGCCGACTTAGGCGAGATTTGACCCGGAGCGAATGCGACGGTAAAGTGCCTGATTCTGGCGAGAACATGTTTGCAATCGTAAAGACTGGCGGGAAGCAGTACCGCGTCGGGGTTGGCGACCAGATCGCGGTCGAGCGAATCAAGGGCGAGGTGGGAAGCCGGATATCGCTTACCGACGTGCTTGCGCTCGGCGGAGAGACTCCGCAAATCGGCACGCCAATGGTCGCTGGAGCGGCGGTGATGGCGAAGATCGTGCAGCAGCCGCGCGCCTCAAAGGTGATCGTGTTCAAAAAGAAGCGGCGCAAGAACTATCGCCGCAAGCGCGGGCATCGCCAGGAGCTTACGCTGCTGAAGATCGAGGAAATATCCGCCGGCGCATAAGCGCGCGGCTTTCGAACTCGGCGAATAGTCGCCGCCTAATCAGAGGAAACATCCGTGGCGCACAAAAAGGGACAAGGCTCAACGCGCAACGGCCGCGATAGTCCGGGGCAGCGCCGCGGGATCAAAATCTACGCGGGCCAGGCGGTCAAGGCGGGAAATATTCTGGTACGGCAGTGCGGCACCCGGATCCATCCGGGGCGCAACGTCGGAATGGGTCGCGACTATACGATTTATGCGAAAATCGAGGGCATCGTGAAGTACGAGCCCAAGGGCGAGAAGCGTCAGGTCAGCGTCGTCCCGAGTCTCGCCGCGGAGCAATCCGGAACCTGAGCGCGCGCCGCTGATCGAAGGATTAGAAGCCCTGCGCGCCGCGCGGGGCTTTTCATTTTCGGCAGCTTGAGCTTGACTGGGCTCGCCCTCATCAGGCGAATTTCGCAAGCAGGAGGAAAGATCGCATCATGCGACTAGGACTGATTTCCGGATATTCAGGCGCCCAGATGGGCTTGCCGATGGACCTTATCCTTGAAGCCGAGCGCTGCGGCTTCGATTCGGTTTGGACCGCGGAGGCATACGGCTCCGATGCGATAGTGCCGCTTGCGTGGATAGCGGCGCTGACAAAAAAAATCCGCCTCGGCACCGGAATCATGCAGATGCCGGCGCGCACGCCCGCCGCAACCGCGATGACCGCGATGACGCTGGATGCGCTCTCCGGCGGCCGCTTCATCCTGGGCATCGGGCCGTCGGGTCCGCAGGTGGTCGAAGGATGGCATGGCGTGCCGTACGGCAAGCCGCTTCAGCGTACGCGCGAATATATCGATATCGTGCGAACAATCCTGGCGCGCGAAGTCCCGCTGGAGCATCACGGCAAGGAATACCAGATTCCTTACACCGGACCGGGCGCATCGGGGCTGGGCAAGCCGCTCAAAAGCATCCTGCACGGGCGCAAGGACATGCCGATCTACACGGCCTCGATCAGTCCGAAAGGGATCGAGCTTGCGGCCGAGATCGCCGACGGCGTGATTCCGGTCTGGATGAGCCCGGAGCGCTGGGACCTTTACGACGGACCGGTCAAGGCGGGGTTTGCGAAGTCGGGTGGCAGGAAATCGATGGCGAATTTCGAGGTCGCGCCGTTTGTGACCTGTGTGATGGGCAACGACCTGGAGAAATGCCGGATGCCGGTGCGGGCGCAACTGGCGCTTTATATAGGCGGTATGGGAGCGCGATCGAAGAATTTCTATAACGACTACGCGAAACGCCTCGGCCATGAGGATGCGGCCGGAAAAATCCAGGATTTGTACCTGACCGGCAAAAAGAACGAAGCGATGGAGCTGGTGCCGAACAAACTTATCGATGACGTCGCGCTGGTCGGCCCGAAGGAGCGAATCAAAGACCGGATGGCGGCGTGGAAAGCCTCGCCGGTGAAGACGATGCTCATCGGGACGGGATCGATCGAAGCGGTTCGCGCGCTTGCGGAGATTTGCGCCTAGCGCCGGACGTATCGCACACCGGTCCGCGCGGCGCGCGGAGTCGTCCGCGGCGCACTGCTATAGTAACGAGTCGCGATGCGGTTTATCGACGAAGCGCGAGTGTTCGTGCGTGCCGGCAAAGGCGGAGACGGCGCGATCGCGTTTCTGCGCGAAAAATATCGTCCGTTCGGCGGACCCGCGGGCGGCGACGGAGGCCGCGGCGGCAGCGTCATCTTCGAGGTCGATGAGGGCCTCTCGACCCTGCTCGATTTCAAATACCAGCCGCGGCTCGTCGCGCGCGACGGCCAGCCGGGCCGCGGCAAGCAGCAGTATGGCAAAGCCGGCGCGGATATGGTCGTGCGGGTGCCGCCGGGAACCGTGATTTTCGATGACGAGACCGGAGACACAATTGCGGACCTGGTGATGCCCGGATCGCGCGCGGTGATTGCGCAGGCCGGCGAGGGCGGCCGCGGCAACATGCATTTCGCGACTCCGACGCGCCGCTCTCCGCGAATCGCGACGCCCGGCACGGCGGGAGTACAAAGATGGGTTCGCCTCGAACTGCGCCTGGTCGCCGAAGCGGGACTGGTAGGGCTGCCGAATGCGGGCAAGTCAACGCTGCTTACCGCGCTCAGCGCCGCGCGTCCGAAGATCGCGCCATATCCGTTTACCACGCTGGCGCCGAATATCGGGCGGGTGTTCGTCTCGGGAACAGGTCATCAGGATGAGGAGAGCTTCACGGTCGCCGACATTCCGGGATTGATCGAAGGCGCTCATCGCGGGCAGGGCCTCGGAATCCGTTTCCTGCGCCATCTGGCTCGCACGCGGATGCTGGTGTTCGTGGTCGACGCGGGCGCAAGTCCCGCAGCCGCATTCGCCACCGTGCGGCGCGAGATAGGCGCGTTCGATCCGGCGCTGCTTTTGCGTCCGGCGTTGGTCGCACTGAACAAAATAGATTTGATCGCCTCGAAGGAGATTGCAGGCGCCGCGAGCGAGCTTCAGCACGACGTCGGGCTGCGCGTCTTTCCGATTTCCGCCGAGCGGAGAATCGGACTTGAGCCGATGGTGAAGGAAATCGCGCGGATGCTCTCGGATTCAGGCGGGGCCGAGGCGGAATGTCGCAACTGAATTACAAGGTCGACCTGCTGGGGCATGTCCGGAGGATGGTCGTAAAAGTCGGGTCGGCGGTGCTCTCCGATCCAGAAGGATTGCGCAGCGACGTAATCGCAAACCTGGCGCGCGGCGCCGATGAGGCAATCGGCGCGGGGCGCGAGGTGATCATCGTGAGTTCGGGTGCGGTTGCGGCGGGCAACGTGCGGCTCGGAAAGCTGCGCGGCTCGACTATCGCGGCGCGTCAGGCGGCGGCCGCGGTCGGACAGATAGAGTTGATGCGCGAATGGGCTGGCGCATTCGGCAAAAACGGACGCGCGATCGCGCAACTATTGCTGACTCATCAGGATCTCGCAGAACGCGGACGGCGCAAAAACGCGAGTGCGACGCTCGAAGCGTTGCTCGGCGCCGGTGTGACTCCGATTATCAACGAAAACGACACGGTCGCGGTCGAAGAAATCAGGCTCGGCGACAACGACTTCCTATCCTCGATGGTCGCGACGATGGTGCAGGCCGACCTGCTCGTGATCCTGAGCGACGTCGCGGGCGTGCTGACCGGAAATCCGCTCACGCGCCCCAACGCGCGGCTTATCGGACTCATTGCGGATCCCGAGGCGGAGATGCGCGGGCTGGTAGCCGAGGGATCGGGGCCGCTCGGCAGCGGCGGGATGGCGACCAAGCTCAAGGCGGCGCGCGAGGCAGCGCGCGCGGGAATCGCGTCGATCATCGCGCCGGGACGAGAGCCCGGAGTGCTCCGCGCGGTGTTGGACCCGAATCGCGAGTGCGGCACGCTGGTGATGCCCGCTGGAAACAGGCTCAAGAGCCGCAAACACTGGATCGCGTTTGCGCTGCGGCCGGCAGGCGCTTTGGGCGTCGATCGCGGAGCCGCGGAGGCGCTAAGAAGGCGCGGGCGCAGCCTTTTGCCGTCAGGAATTCGCGCCGTGAAAGGTGAATTCGCGCCCGGCGCATGCGTGAGCCTGCTCGATCCGGACGGAGTCGAATTCGGCCGCGGCCTGGTGAACTATCCCGCCGCGGACGTGATGAAGCTGATGGGCCGGCGGTCGGCAGAAATCGCGTCGGTGATCGGATACAAGGTCGCCGACGAGATAATCCATCGCGACAACTTCGTTCTCTTGAGGGAACTCGGATGAGCATCGAAGCCGAGGTGATCGAGATTCTTAAGCGCGCCCGCGCGGCTGCGGGATCGATCGCGCTTGCGAGAAGCGACCAGAAGAACGCGGCGTTGACGGCGCTGGCGAAGAGAATCCGCGTTTCGGAGCGCGAGATTCTGGACGCAAACCGCGCGGACCTGGAGCGCGCGCTCGCCAAGGGCGCAAACAGCGCGTTCGTTGAGCGGCTTTCGCTCAATCCGGATCGGATCGTGGCGATCGCGCGCAGCGTTGAGGAAGTTGCGGCGCTTCCCGATCCAGTCGGCGCCATAATAGAAAACTTCGATCGCCCGAATGGCCTTAAGATCGAGAAGTGGCGGGTTCCGCTCGGACTGATCGCGATTATTTACGAATCGCGCCCTAATGTGACGATCGACGCGGCCGCGCTGTGCATCAAATCAGGAAATGCGGTCGTGCTGCGAGGGGGTTCCGAGGCGCTTTCCAGCAACCAACGCCTGTCCGGCCTGGTGTCCGATTCACTTGCGGCGAGCGGACTTGCCTCGGAAGCCGCGACGTTCGTCGGCAATCCGGATCGCGAAGCCATTCAGGTGATGAAGCGGCATCCGGAGCTTATCGATTTGATCATCCCGCGCGGCGGGCACACCCTTAAGGCGGCGCTTCAGAACTCAGCGGTGCCGCTTTTGCCGCATTTCGACGGTATTTGCCACACGTACGTCGATCGCGCCGCGGATTTGAAGATGGCCGAGGACATCTGCGTCAACGCGAAATGCAGCCGCCCGTCGGTTTGCAACGCGATGGAGACGATGCTGGTGCATTCGGCGGTCGCGGAGAGTTTCCTGCCCGCCGTGGCGAGCCGGATGATCAAGGCGGGAGTGGAGATTCGCGGCGACGATCGCACGCGAAAGATTGTTCCGGAAGCGCGGGCCGCATCCGAAGCCGATTGGGATGCCGAGTATCTGGACCTGGTGCTGGCGGTAAAGGTGGTTGATTCGCTTGACGAGGCGATCACGTTTATCGAGCGGCACGGATCGCATCTGGCAGACGCGATCGTGACCGGCGACCATTCGGCGGCGGATCGCTTTCAGCGTGAGGTTGATTCGGCTACCGTTTACGTAAATGCGTCGACCCGGTTTACCGACGGGTTTGAGTTCGGGTTCGGAGCTGAGACCGGCATCTCGACCAACCGGTTGCACGCGCGGGGGCCGATGGGACTTCGGGAGCTGACCACCTACAAATACGTTATCAGCGGCAACGGACAGGTACGCGGCTGAGCGCGCGGATAATCCGATGCGAGTGGGCCTGTTCGGCGGCAGCTTCAATCCAATCCATTTCGGCCATCTGCGCTCGGCCGAGGAACAGCGCGAGGCGCTAGGACTGGACTTGGTTTATTTTGTTCCGGCCTCCTCGCCGCCGCACAAGACAGAGGGGGGACTTGCTCCAGCGGAACATCGGTTGCAGATGGTGCGGCTGGCGACCAAAGGAAACCGGCATTTCATGGTTTCCGATGTCGAGATAAAGCGTGCGGGACAATCGTACACGATCGACACGGTGCGTTTTTTCCTAGCCACTTTGCGGCAGCCGTCCGCGCTGTTTCTGCTGATGGGCGCGGACCAGTTCAATGAACTGGACACCTGGAAGAACGCGGATGAACTCGTGGCGGCATGCAACCTCGCGGTTCATACACGTCTTTCGGAGGGCGATTCGGCTTCCGCGCCGCGATTTTCACTTGCCGCTCTCAAACGGTTTGGCTACATTAAGTGCGACGATCACTACGTGCATCCGAGCGAACACACGCTTTCATTCGTAGACACTACCATCCTTCCAATCTCCGCGACGGAAATCCGCCGCAAACTGCAACGCGGCCAGTCCATAAATTACCTGCTGCCGGGCGACGTGGTGGACTATATTCAGCGCCATCAGCTTTATTGACGGGCCATCCGCGCAGAGTGGATTCACTTCCCAAGGCAATAACAGCCGCCGAAGCGGCACTCGAAAAGAAGGCCTACGATCTGGTTGTGCTCTCGTCGGAGCACCTTGCGTCCATCGCCGATTATTTCCTGATCGCGACCGGGCGCTCCGATATCCAGGTGCAGGCGATCGCGCGCGGAATCGAGGAGCGGATGCGCCAAAGCGGCATCCGTCCGCTTGCGATCGAGGGTCTGCAGCATGCGCACTGGGTGGTGCTCGATTACGACGACGTGGTCGTGCACATCTTCTATGAGCCGGTACGCGAGTTCTATCGGCTGGAACGAACGTGGGGCGACGCGCAGTACATCACGCTGCCGGAGCCGTTCAAGACTCAGGCCGAAGAACTCAGCCTTCGCGCATTCGCCTGATAGCTCGTGTGCGTCAGGCCGCCCGCCTGACTAGATGAGAAATCCAGACCAAAACGATTGCGCCAAGTGTCGCGACGACAATTGATCCGATAAAGCGGGTCGGTCCAGCAATCCCCAGAGTGCGAACTATCCATCCTCCGATAATCGCACCGATAAGTCCGAGCACCAAGTCGCCGATAAACCCGTAACCGCTGCCGCGCACCAGCTTTCCGCAAAGCCATCCCGCGATCAGCCCAACAATTATCCAGTAGAGCATCGACGTCCTCGGCTGGCAGCCCGTCTTTATGCGGCCGGCGGAACATACTCCGCCGGTGCGGTCTCGGCACCTCTACTTCTTCTGTCCCATCGGCGCGCCGCAGCATTTTAGCTCGCCGCTACCCGCCTTGGTTACAATCACCTGCGAACCACACTTCCCACAGACATAAACCTTTCCCAACTGATTCGCCATCACCTACTCCCCTCGATAAAACGACAGGCCTTCACACGCCACGAAATATCGGTTTGCGCTTTTCCAGAAACGAGGCAACCCCCTCGGCGCGGTCGGCAGTCGTTTGTAGCAGGGCGTAGAGATCTTCCTCAAGTCTTACGCCCTGGTCGATTGTCATATCGTAGCCCTTAAGTACGGCGTCCTTCGCCAGGCGCGCAGCCAGCGGCGCGCGAGTCAGGATCGACTCGGCGACTTTGGCGGCAGTGCGGGCAAGATCGCGCTCGCTATTTGCAAGATAAGTCACCAGCCCAATCCGATAGCCCTCGCTCGCCTCGATAGCGGCACCGGTCAAAAGCATCTTGAGCGCGCTTGCCGCGCCGGCAAGCCGCGGCAGGCGCTGAGTGCCTCCGAAGTGCGGCAGCTCTCCGCGAGGAAGCTGGCCAAGCGCCAGGCGCGAGGATGATCGCGCGACACGGATATCCGCGGCCATCGCGAGTTCCAGTCCTTCGTCGATCGCGTCGCCGTTGAGAATTGCCACCGTTGGCTTCGATATCGCCGCGAACGATTCGACCAGCCGTGGGTCAACGTCATGATTGAATCCGCCGCAAAACCATGCACCAGTCCCGGTCAGCGCCAGCATCCGGATAGAATCGTCGTCCTCGACCTGTTCGAAAAGGTCAAGGAGGCGATTGGCTCCGGCGGAAGTCATCCGATGCCGCGCCCCCGCCATGATCATCCGAGCTGTTACGCAACCGCCGGTGCGCGTAAGGTCGATTTCGTCGCGATTGCCGATAATGGTCGGCGTCGCACCGTATTTCGATCGAGTTGGCGTTGCTTTACTCCCCGTTTTGTCCACGCAATTCCTTGCGCAGGATCTTTCCGAGCGGATTACGCGGCAGAACGGCGATAAATTCGATATGCTCCGGGCGCTTGAAACTGGCCAGGCGCGATCTGCAAAACTCGCTCAGCTCGTCCGCGGTAAGCTTTCCTCCGGTTCGTAGTACCACGAACGCTTTGACCGTTTGGCCCCACTCTACCGACGGCACACCGATTACGGCGCACTCGTCGACTGCGGGATGGCTCATCAGAACGGTTTCGATTTCCGCTGGCGCAATATTCTCTCCGCCGCGGATGATCATGTCATCCTTACGCCCGGCAAAGAATACGTAGCCCTCCTCGTCCACCCATCCGAGATCGCCGGTCGCGCGCCATCCTTCCGCCAGCGCCGAATCGTCCTCGCGTCCGGCGTAGCCTTTCATGATTCTCGGGGTGCGGATAATGATCTCGCCGACCTCGCCGGGCTTGAGGATTTTTCCTTCCTCGTCGCGCACGCGAACTTCCACGTCGGGCAGCGGCTTACCGATCGAATTGAGCCGTTTGAGCTTGAGTTCCCGTTCCGCCTCGGTGCCTTCGATCCGATGATCCTCCGGACCCAGAACGGTGAGTGACGACGTGGTCTCGGTCTGCCCATATGCGTTCACGAATCCAACGGTTTTCGGGAATGCCTCGATAGCCCGCCGTATCACCTGGATCGGCATCAGTGCTCCGCCATAAGCGAGATTGGTCAGCTTCGAGAGATCGGTGGTCTTGAACGACGGCTCGTCGAGCAACTGCTTCATCATCGTCGGCACCACGAACGCATGGGTGACCTGTTCACTTTCGGCAAGCTTGAGCCACGCCTTGGGCTCGAACTGCGGCATCACCACGAGCTTCCGACCCGTCCAGATATTGCTCATGTACGCCGTCGTGCCGGCGATATGGTAGAAAGGCACGCACACCAGCGCGACACCGCGATCGGTTCCATCCGCCATTTCGACGTTCGCTGTCACATAGGCGGTGAAATCGCGAAACGAAAGCATCACGCCCTTCGGCAGCGACGTGGTTCCGCTGGTGTACATCAGGATCGAGGTATCTTCGTCTTCGACCTCCGCCTCGGTTTCGTCCGGCGCGGCATCGGACAAAAGCTTCGATATCGGCGCTATATCTCCCTGACCCGCACCGAATCCGACCACGCGATTTAGCTTGAGCTTGGGACCGAGCTTGCGAACCAGATCGAGGTAACGATCGCCGGCGAGCAGCACCTTCGCCGCGGCGGTGTTGATCATGTACTCGAGCTCGGCTTCCTTGGCCCTGTAGTTTAGTGGCAGAAAGGTTAGGCCAGCCTGAGCAGCCGCGTAGTAGCTTGCGATATACAACTCGGAGTTGGTGTCGAGCGCGGCGACGACCTCGCGAGGTTTGAGCCCAAGCTGCTTATAGACGGTGCACATCCGCGCAACGGTCTGCGCGAGTTGCGCGTATGTCAGGCGCCGATTCCCGCAGACCAGGATTTCCTCTTCGGGCACGATCGAAGAGGGAATCGTTACGAAATTAACGGTGTTCACGAACCGCTTCTCCTTTTAGACTGCCGCTTACTGGATTGCCGCTTCCGCGGCGGCGGAGGCGCATGGCGTTCATCAAATTTAACCCGCGCCGAGGCTTGGGCCCATAGCGCCATGCGGCGCGCTAATCGTCGTTCGAGATTGAGTCCCTCGCCAAGCGGGAGATCGAGTCCGCCCCACACCGCGAGCTTCGCGATAGCGGAGCGCTGCCGGGGCTGCTTCGCGAGTCCGCGCGCGATTTCCATCGCGCGGCGGTCCAGCCGCTTTGCGGGAACAACTTCGGCGACCAAACCTATAAGCAATGCGTCTTGCGCGTCAATCCAGCGGCCAGTGATCGTCAGGTCGAGCGCGCGTCCAAGTCCGAGGCGGCGCGAGGCGGTCTGAGTTCCCGCGACTCCGGGAATCATCCCGACTCCGGATTCCGGCAGACAAATCCGCGTGTCGTCGGCGGCAATCGCGATATCGCACAGCAGCGCCATCTCCAGCCCGCCGCCGACTGTGAAGCCATGCACCGCCGCGATGGTGGGAATCGGCAGCGCGCGCAGGCGGCCCCATACGTCGCGCCGAAAGCGAACCCATCGCGCGGCGATCGGCGAAGGCGCGGAGCCGAATTCATGCAAATCTCCGCCGGTGGAGAATGCCGGTCCCGCTCCGGTCAGCACCATCGCGCGAAGCTCAGGATCGTCGGCGACCGCGCTTAAGATCTGGAACAGATCATCGCGCATCGCGACGTTGTACGCGTTGTACTGATCGGGCCGATTAAGCGTCACCCACGCGACCGCGCCGCGCTTCTGATAACGGACGGCCGCGAATTCTGTTCCCGGATTGGTCAAGGTTACGTCGAGTGCAAGTCCGCGCTGTCGCTGTGCGCAACGGCGGGTCGTCCGCGCTCATAAACCACCCGCCCGCCGATGAGCGTCATGTCAACCGCCGTATTCATCAGGTCGGCGGCCTCGGTTGTTGTTGGATCGCGCGGCAGAACGATCAAATCAGCCAGCCGGTTCGCTTGAACCTCGCCGGCATCAAGGCGCTGCAGCCGGGCAGCGTCGCGAGTGAACAGCCGAAGCGCATCGGCGGTATCCAGCCGCTCTTCTTCGCCGACCGTTCCACCCTCCAAAGTGCCACGCGATACCGCCGCGGCGATAGCGGCCAGCGGGCGTGCCGGAGTGACCGGAGCGTCGGTCGCGCCGGCCAATTCGATTCCCGCGGCGCGCAGACTGCGCGCCCGATATCGATATGACGTCAGTCCTGGCTCGTCCGCATACTTGGCGCTGCGAAAATAAATGAATCCTGGATTGGTGACGACCCAAGCTCCCGCCGCCGCTATCCGATCGAGTTGTTCCGGTGTGATCACGCCGCCATGCTCGATACGGCACACAGCCGGCGTCGATTCCGGCGCAAGCTCGCGCCTTGCCGCCTCGATTGCGCCGAGCGCCCACTCCACTTCCTCAACTTCAGTCGCATGAAAGGCGCAATCGAGCCCACTCTTCAATCCGATACGCACCCGCCGCTCGATCCTTTGTACGTCTGAACCCTCGCCCGGCATGAACTTGAGCCCGGCGAGCCTGATTCCGCCCGCCTGCACAATTTCGCCAGCGCGCGCCGCACTCTCAAGATTACGCTGCCCGAGCATCACGGCGGCGCGCTGGCAGATAGCGCGCGAGGTGCACAGCCGCGCGATAGCCTCGATCTCGGCCACTCCGTTGCGGACGGTGGCGTCGGTGAAGGCGGTCACCCCGGCCGCGGCCAGCTCGCGGCTGAAGTTTCGCGCGCGAGCTTCAAGCTCCGCGCCGGTGACGAGCGGCAATCTTGCGCCGAGCCATTCCTCAAGCCCGACGACCAGCCCGGTAAGATGGCCCGAGGCGTCGCGATACAGCGTCGCGCCGGGCGGAGGACGAAAATTCGCGGTTTCGAGTCCAAGTTGAGCTATCGCGCGCGAGTTCAGGTAGGACGCGTGCAAGGTCTGATGCCGCAGGCGCAGCGGATTCTTGGCGACCGCCTGATCGAGTTCCTGACGCGTAGGTCCGCGCTTGTCCAGCAAGAGGGCTTCATCGCATCCAAAGGCGCGCAGCCAGTTACCAGGCGGCGTGCGTCCTGCGGCGACGCGCAAAGCGGCCAGCAATTCGCCCACGGTGCGAAACCGCGACATCGAGACGCCGGCCATCGCCGCAGCAGCCTCAAAAAAATGGAGATGCGAATCGATGAACCCGGGAGCAACCGCGCGCCCGCCGAGTTTTATCAGATGGGTTCGCGGCCCAACCAGCGGCTTGAGCGCCGAGAATACGCCGTGCGCGGTAATGCGCCCGCCCGATATGGCGACCGAGTCGCTCTCCGGATGCCCGAGGATTGTGCCCCCGTGCATCACCAGGTCGGCTCTTTCCCCTACCCCAGCCACCGTATCGTCTGTCAGGGCGCGACAACCACCGCGACCGGGCGCGCGCTAATCGGATGAGGGAAGCGGCTTCGCTTCCTTGATCTTCATGTTAGCGTCACAGCATTGTAGTTCGCCGGTGCCGGCCTTGTTGCACAGGACTTCGGTGCCGCATTTCTCGCACTGGTAACGCTTGCCCAAGGTGTTTGACATCCGAATTTGCTCCTTCCCGCAATAGCCCCGCGCATCCGCGGGCGACAAATGTAAAGTGCTGCTTTAATTATAAAATATTGAAGCTCCGCATCAATTGTAAAATGGCAAATCGGCGACCCGCGCTTCGATTTCACCTCCCGCGGCCTGAATCTTGACCGCAATGCCTTCATGCCAGGCGCTGTGATGCAGAATCGAAAGACCTATCGCGCCAAACCGAGGCGAATAAACCGCGCTGCTCACCCGCCCCACTTCCTTGCCATCAAGCATCACGGCGCTTGAGCGCTCGGGCACTTGGCCGCCTTCAAACCTAAGTCCATATAATTTTTTACGCACCCCGCCGCGCGCTGTCGCCCGCTCGATCGTCTCCTGCCCGACGTAGCATCCCTTGCTGAAGGAAATCGAGCGCGAAAGTCGTGCCTCCAGCGCGATCGTTTTCTCAGTTGTGTCGACCCCGACTTGGGCAAGACCGTTCTCGACCCGGACCGTCTCCCGCGCGCCGGCGCACACCGCGCGAAAATTGCCGCCGCGCGATACCGCTTTTGCCGCTATCTCGGCGCCTATTGCCGAGGACGCAATGATGCTCACTGCCTCCGACCCAAGCCGCGGCACTCGGCCAATCAGAAGATCGCCCGCACGGATAAATTTCCACGGTTCCAGCGGATCGAGCGACGCGTCCAGCGCATCGGGGCTGATGTTCGCCGCTGCGCGCGCCGCGGAAGCCGCGTGTGGTCCCCCGATATCGATAACCGCGGCGTCGTGCGCTTCTTCGAACTCGACGTCGTCGGCGACCAGCAGTTTTTCCAGATGCGACCGCGCGCGATTCCATAGCTCGGCGTCGATATCGATCAGGATCGCGTCGTTTTCGATCCAGGCAAAGAAATCGGCAATTAGATGAGCGTGCTCGGTCAGGAACAATGCCGGAATAACGTCACCAGCGGACGCGCTCTTGATATCGTTGCTGCACATCCCGTTAAGAAACGATACGCGGTCGTCACCAACAACGCGCACCAGCAGCCGATTTTCGAGCACGCATATACCCGCGCCGCGGCGCAGCGCGTCGTAATCCTGCCCGTAGCGGCTGTCGATCTCGGCGAGAGAGGCCTCGTTTAGGCTCGGGTTGTCCACGTTCTAAAGAGCGTTTCCGGCGACGGATTCTACTAACAGAATGCTTGTCGGTGCCAGCCTGCGCGATAGTAAAATTATACTCGCTGAGGCGATGCGAACGCATCGGTCAGATCGAATCGGTTTCTGTTAGGCGTGCCAGTTGGACTATAATTGCGCCTAAAGGAGCATTCGATGGGTCCGTTTCTTCTTGGTTTGATAATTGGAGTGGCAGGCGCGATCACCCTGTTCATCGCGGACGAGGGCGACGTGTTCCTGTCCCTGGCGCAAAAAATTAAGCGGACTGCACAGCGTTACAAGCAATCGTCGCCGTAAGGCGTCGATGCGACCCGGGACGCCGATTGCAATCGCGACTATGGCGGCGACGAATATCATGCCGAATCAACCGCGTGTGTCTATTACTCGCGCGGCGACGGTGCTGTTCGCGCTCGCCGCGGTCGCAAGCCTTGCCATAGCGCAATCGGCACGGGCGGACAGCCCGCAGGCTCTCGCGGCCGAGCTAAGCGATTCAGCGTTCGCGATGCTTAATTCGATCAATAGCGATGCGAAATCCGCCGGCCCGCTGCTCGCACCGGTTGCGAGCCTCGCAAGCGACGCGCAGGCGCTCAGTACAGCGCTGCAGAAGAATGACCGCACGACCGCCAGCCATGCGATGGCTGCGGTGGTGAGCGATCGTAATCAAATCGACACTGCGCTGAAGGCAAAGAATGCACCCAATGTGCCCGACTGGAACCGGGTCGAAACTCAGATCGGCGCGCTGGAAGCGCAGGTGGCGCCGGTTGCCGGACCGGTAGACGCGTCGCTCCCACCCGCATCGCCGGCTCCGGCGGCGGAGCTTCCTCCGGCGGCACCGAAAGAACCCCAGATCGTCATCAACTCCCGCACCTTCTCCGATGGCGGTGTCCGTGTCCGAGGATATTTCGAGGGAACTGATCTTAAGTCCGCCGCTATCTACGACGGCGACACTGCGATCAAACAAATTCAGGTGACCGACGTAACCGGCGAGCAGCGTGTCGACTTCGATTTCGGCCTGCAAGATCCCTCACCGTCGCAGACAATCCAGGTAACCGATGCGCTCGGGCGGGTGGCTCGCGCGCAGCTTGCGCCTGATGCGGCGGCGCTTACTCATTCGCCTGACGCTCACGACAAAACAATCGAACTTGGCGGCACCACCGCCGCGGATACAGTCGCCTCGGAGGAGCCGGCTCCGATGCCGCCGCCGAGTGCCAACACCGCGGAGATTCCACGCGAGTACGACGGCACTGACGACGAAGGCGCTCCCGCGCGGCGGCTGCCCGGCGGAGTTGGCGGCAATAATCTCGTGAACGTGCAGATCAACGTTCTCGCGGTGAGGCCGGTCACTTCGCAGCCTGGCAGTTACGAGGCTGTCGGTCAGATCGCGGGCGCCGGGGTTCATCGCGCGGGAGTGTATGTGAATGGCCGCCTGATGAAGCCAATTTCCCTGACTGGCGGCAGCTACAGCTCATTCGATGTGATCTTTCCGATCCCGCCGGGAACTCAGGCCTCGATTCGCGCTTATGGCCTTGGTAATAACTTTGTCGAGGCGACGATCGATACCAATGAGGACGCGCTTCCGACTTACAGCGGGCCGATCGTGGTGCCGATGAGTCCGTACGCCTATGGGAACCCATACGCGCGGCCACCTTACGGTTATGCGCCGGGCTACACGTATCCACCGGGTTACAGTTATCCGCCTGCTTACGGATATCCGCCCGGCTACACGCCTGCACCGGTCCCGTGGTACCGAAGATTTATTCCATAAAGCGCCCCCACTATGTCTCCCTCGGCGGATTTGACGCTTTCGAGTCGATCGCCTGAGATTCGTTTTGATTTGCATGTCCACGCGATAGGGTCGTTGCCTGCGAGCGGCGGCCTTTTTGATTTTTTTGGACGAGGCTTGCTTGATGGCGATCTGTCTTGTGCAGGGATAAACAGATTGACTGCAGCGTTGACGTCTCCTGAATGGCTAAAGAGGGCGATATGGTTAGGGGTATCTTTGTCGTGATTGCTGTTCTAGGCATCCTCGGCTGCTGGTCGATGAAAGCCAACAATATGGCGAATCAACTGGATAACGACGGATCGCTTAAGCTTTGTCTGTTCAACAAGGGCGTTGAGCCAGAAGCATTGGTCAGTTGCATCAGAAACAGTTCTGACCAAGCGGAATTGAAGGCTTGTATTCCACAGGAGAAGAGGAAGGATGTTGAAGGATGCATCCTCCAAGCGCAAGCTGAAATCCACAAGACAGATTGCTATAAAAACCCCTTTGGCGGTGAGAGCTGTCGGTCGAATTGACCGTCAGCCAGTCATTGCCACCTTCTGTCGGGTTGGGTAAATTTTCTTTTTTAACCCTGCTTCAGAGAGTGAAAGATGCTTATTCAAGCGACGCAACTACGCGCCGGAATGATCGTTGACTACAACAAAGACCTGTGGCGCGTGATGACCGTCACCCATATTACGCCCGGCAACTGGCGCGGAATGGTACAAACCAAGCTTCGCAACATCAAGACCGGATCGCAGACTGAAAATCGGTTCCGCTCGGAAGATCGCGTCGAGCGCATCATCCTGTCGCAACAGAAAATGCAGTTCCTGTATCAGGATGGCGACGACTTTCACTTCATGAATACCGAAACTTACGATCAGATTACGATTCCCAAAGAGCTGATTGAAGATGTGGTCGGCTATCTGACCCCGAACCTCGAGGTCGAGGTCGAATTCCACGAGTCCACGCCGCTGAATGTCACGCTGCCGAAAACGGTTACCTTGAAAGTGGCCGAGACCGAGCCAGGAAATCGCAACGCCGCGGTTACCAACACGCTCAAGAACGCCAAGCTGGAGACCGGGATGGTAATCCAGGTCCCACACTTCGTAGCCGAAGGCGACCTGATCACGATCAACACCGAGACTCACGAATACCTGTCCCGCACCAAGTAAATCCGGCCCGCCGGACGCGGCGCCGAAGGAGCACCGTGACTCGGCAGGAAATCTCCACCCGTGCCCGCCAAACCGCGCCGTCTCATCAGCGGGCGCTGCGTTTCGGTCCGAACCTCTACATCGCGCAGACCCAGCCCGGATTTGAGGGAATTGCCGCCGCGGAAATCGCTGCGCGCGTGCATGGCGCGCGCGAGTATGGACGCCGCATCGTGCCGGATCGCGCCGGGATGACAATTTTCGGGGCTCCGCACGCGGCCGCTCTCGCGAATTTGCGCTGCAGCGAGGATATTTTCGCTCTTGCCGGCTACCGCAGCGGTCCGGATCCTTCCCGAGTCACCGCTGACCGGATTCGCGCCGCCGCGCGCGAGGCGCCGTTCGTCGAGGCGGCCGTTTCAGCGCGTCCGCTGTTTCAGCCGGGCGCGCGCGCCGGCCGCCGCCTGCGCTTTAAGGTCGTTGCGCGTCAGGCCGGGGAACATCCGTTTCGGCGCGTCGATCTGAAGCGCGCCGTCGAACGTGGAATCGAGGAACGCCGCGACCACACCTGGCGTCTCGACGAAAGCGACCCCGACGTCGAGTTCTGGGCCACGATGCTGCCGTCGGAAATGACGCTTGCGGTGCGGCTCTCGGGCGACGCGATGCGCCATCGCGATTACCAGCTCGCCCATCGCGCCGCATCGCTTCGCCCCGCGGTTGCGGCGGCGTTGGGATGGCTCTCGCGACCCGACCCGCGCGACATCGTACTCGACCCGTTCTGCGGCGCGGGGACCATCCTCATCGAGCGCGCCCATTTTGGCCGCTACGCGAGGCTGATTGGCGGGGATGCCAACGTAGACGCGCTCGCGGCTGCGGCGCTCAACATAGGTCCACGCTACAAGCCGATCACACTCCAGGAATGGGACGCCGCGGCGCTCCCGATTGCTGACGCCAGCGTCACCAGGGTCATCACCAATCTTCCATGGGGCGTTCGGTACGGCTCTCGTGCCAGCAATCGCAGGCTCTATCCGGAATGGATTGCGGAGATGGGCCGCGTACTAATCATGGGCGGGACCATGGTCCTGCTTACGTCGGAGTGGCGTCTTGTCCATGCGATCGCCGCGCGAGCAAAGCTGCGAATTCTTGACGCGATTCCCGCAGTCGTGCTCGGCGCCCGCGCTACCGCCTTTGTTTGCGTGAAGACCGGGTGAGGAAAGCTGCTAATCGCTGGCGGGGGAATAGAACGCAACGACGCCATCGCCGACCTTCCGAGGCGCGGCCCCGCTTATCGGAACTGCCCACACCGAGGGCGGCGGAGTGACGTTAAGCGAATTTGGCGGCTCCGCGAGCAGGCGCACGCCCGCATACACAATCGCACTTGAATCCGGCGACCAGATGCGATGCGACAGCGCGAGCTGACCGAAGAACCGATACGCGGTCGCTTCTTCCTGGGTCGAGATGAACTTGCCCAGTTCGCGATCCTTGCCGGTTTTAAGATCGATCACATGCCATACGTAGTACGGCTTGTCCTCGGGAACCGAGATGTAGGCGAGAAATTTCCCGTCGGGCGAGAAAAAAAACGCCGCCACCGGATCTTTGGTGAGAATACGCTCGCTCGCATCGGTCGAGTCGACCAACCTGATTCCCTGAAAAACCGGATCGTGCGGGATCAGCGTGGTTGAGTACGCAAGATGGTGCGAATCCGGTGACCATATGAAAGTGCTGTCTCCCACCGCCAGACTTGCGATCGAGCGCGGATGCGATGCCTCGGCGTCGCCGACCACCAGATTCGATTCGGCATGATTGTTCGCGATCCACGCCAGACTCTTCCCGTCGGGTGACCAGCATGGCGTCATGAACGGAGCACGGCCGCGCGACAGCACTTTATCCTCGCTCTGACTGCTGCGCCCGAGCGACAAAATCTCGACCCGTTCGCTAGCGTCCGGATCGGATCCAGCGGTATGGACAACCAGATGACCGGGTGTGGCGCTCCATCCGAAGTAGATCGGCCGTCCGGACAGCACGATTCGAATTGGCACGTGTCCCTCTGTTTCGGCCAGCATCAGGGACAACTGGTCATGCTGGCCCAACAAAAACGAGAGCTGATTGCCGTCAGGCAGCCAATAGATGTAATCGATCGGCTCGGAAGGACTGGCGAAGATTTCAGTCGCATTTCGGCTTGCGAGATCGTACACCCACAAACCGAAGCTCATTCCCATCTTTGATGGAGTTGCGGATGCGTACGCAATCCGTTTTCCGTCGGGCGAGAATGTCGGCCAGCCATATTGCGATCCCTTTGCGTTTGCCGGGTCCGCGGTCATCTTGAGCGCCGCCGTCTCGAATCGGCCTACGGTCTCGCGGCGCACCTGCTCGCCCTCGATCGGACAGGTAAGGCAATTCGGTTTCGCATCGCCTTTTGCGATGTAAACGTTGTTGTCGGTGCCGATATAGGCGACGGTGCCGGTGTGTGCCGCGGCTAAGGCGGCATTTGGCAGGACCGTGATGGCGATAATCGCCGCAAATGCAAGCAGGCATCCGATGCTAAACAGTCGCATTCCCGCTGGGCGCATCGCCGCTAGAATTGCGCCGCTTCATGCGCCAACGCAAGCATCGGCGCGCTGCAGCCCCTAGATTGCGCAGAGAAGATCACGCAATGCGCGGCGAACGTCGCGCGGTTGACAGCACCGGGGATCAAGGCCAAACTTCGAGCCATGCGACGAGCAGCCATTATTTTAGGTATCGCGCTACTTCTCGCGCCCACCCTCGCGCACGCGCAGAATCTGGACAACCAGAATACTCAGGAATACAGCGACGACGAGGATGGTCAGCCGCTCAAGCTTTTCAGCTATCTGCTGGCGCCTTTTGGATGGGCGCTGGAGTATGGCGTTGCGCGGCCGCTGCACTATCTTGCGACCGATACCTTCCTGGCTCCAGTGCTCGGTGCCAACGTCGAGAATGACGGGCTTACGGTCCAGCCGATTGCCGAGCTCCCGCCGCCCGATGAAATCACCGAGCCGACCGGCCATCACGACACCGTGATTACGCCCGAGATGCCGCCGCCACCGAGCGCCACGGCACCCGCGGCCTCGGCGCAATCCACCGCTCCGCCTGGCAATCAGCCGGCCCTGCAGCAATAACCAACCTGCCGTGAATTCCGAACCCCGTAGGCTGGGGGTCGAGATCGCACGTGCCCAGTTGCGCGATTGCTACATCCGCAGGTTGCGACGGTAGACCAGATAGTTTGCGCAGACCCGCGCGCCAAGCTTCTCCGCGGTCCGGCGCGACGGCCAATTGTCATCCACCACTAACGTATAGCTCAGATATTTCGCGCCGCGTGCGATTAATTTCAGGTATGCATACGACGCCATCGCGAGATTCACACCCCGGCCGCGCGCCGATTCGCGCACGCCGATCGCAAGAAAGTTCAGCTTTTCAGAATCTTTGAGCACGCGGCCAGCTTTCAGCACCGCGTGGGAGCTTTCCTCCGCACTGACCATCAAGGTGCCCACTACCTCGCTGCCACGGTACGCGCAGATCGAGGTTTCGAGTCCGCCAGTCAGCTCCAGGAACATCATCATCTCGGCTATGGCTTCCGGGCTCGAGGGCACGTAGCCCCAATGATTGTAAAACGCTTCGTTGAAGGCGGGACCGAATTCGGATGCGAGTTTCTCGCGCGGAATATCGGCCAGCACCCTTAACTCAAATCCCGCGCGGCGCGTCGCTTGAACCGCGCTTTCATATCGCGCGATCAATTCAGGCGTCACCGCAATCTTGTAATCGACCAGACCCTTTTCGCATTCAAATCCGGCGTTCTTGATCAGCGAATGGTAATAGTCGGGGTTAAGCCGCAGCATGCCCGGCGGAAGCGAGTCGTATTCGTCGATCACAAACGGCATATCAAGCGGCGGGTAGAAGCCGGCTCGCGCGGCCGTCGCCCCGTTGTGGCGCAACCATTCGCAGGCGGCGTTGATGACGGCCTTGGCCGCTTCGGTTGAATCGGCTGCCTCGAAGTAGCAGAGATGCCCCAGCTTCTCGCCCCAGCGTTTCTCGTATGCGTCGTCGAGGATCGCCGCTGCTCGCGCCATTATTTGGCCGTCTGCTCGGGCAACAAAGGCGCGCTGGCGCTTGTTCGCCATCATCGCCGTAAGCCCCATCAGCATCGGCAGTAGAAGCTCCGTCTGAGCCGGCCACCTGGCGGTCAGTTCGGGCCGGATTTTATCCGCGAAGGTGATAAATTCAGTCAGCCCTGACTGATCGTCGGGTGATTCGATCTTGAAGTCCATTCTCACCAGCTCGCATTCGCCGCGGCAGGTGCGCGACTCTACTTACCTTGTTTCGCAATGCTCTGTGCGGTATTCAGCAGGCAGAGGG
>JASHOJ010000059.1 GCA_030041155.1 Candidatus Binataceae bacterium
GCGGCAACGATATAGGTTGCTCCAAAGATCACCACCGCCATCCAGACGATGGGAAGATCGTGTAGCCAGTAATTCATATTATCCCCTCTCGATCACGGTTGGGGTTTGGTCCCCGCGCGAGTTTCTCATCGGTGCAAACCCATTCGAGCCAGAATAGCTCTTCGAAGGATTTACCCAACCACCCCTGCCGTGAGCGATCTTACGGGCCTTTCACTCTGTTCGAGTGCGATGTAAATGGCTTATGGGGAGAGTCCAATGGGTGAGGCTCGCCAGGCCGACGAATTCGCTGAACAGTTGGAGGCGAGGTTTACCTCAGCAGACGATCGTGTGAGGCTGAGCCATTGGACGCCACTCCATAGCGGCGTCGTGCCGCGAATCCGTCTCGGTCGGCGATGGTTCAGCGTGCTCTGGATCATTCCCCTCGGGCTGCTGTTCATCATCGGCGGCGTCGCTATATGCCAGGAGCTGCGACGGCTCGCGGTCGTTCAGAACTTCATTGCCTCCTATCCGGGCGCCGCCGCCAGCGCTCCGGTCAGATACTCCGGTTTCCCGTGGTGGCTACGCTGGCAGCATTTCCTGAATCTGTTCTTCATGTTTTTCATCATCCGTGCCGGAATTCAGATTCTTGCCGACCATCCGCGCCTCTATTGGAACGTTCACTGCACGCCGGGCAGCGAATGGTTTCGTTTTCAGCACGCGGTACCGACTGATCGGCTGTGGACGGCGAAAGATGACGCGGTAACAATTCCAGGATGGTTGGGGATTCCGGGAATACGCCACTCGATAGGACTCGCCAGATGGTGGCATTTCGGTTTCGATCTGCTCTGGGTGGTCAACGGCATAATCTTTTACGTGCTGCTGTTCACCACCTATCAGTGGCAGCGAATCGTTCCGATGTCGTGGAGCGTTTTCCCCAACGCGCTTTCCACGATGCTGCAGTATCTGTCGCTCCATTTTCCTCCGAATGATGGATGGGCTTACTACAACAGCCTCCAGGTGCTGGCTTATTTCATAACCGTATTCGTGGCGGCGCCGATCGCGGTGATCACCGGACTGCTCCAGGCGCCGGCGATCGGAAACCGGCTGGGCCGGTTGGGCAAAATCTTTAATCGGCAAGTTGCACGCTCGATTCATTTTCTGGTGCTGTGCTGGTTCCTTCAGTTCATCGCGTTCCATCTGACGATGGTGTTCATTACCGGCGCGCGCGAGAACCTGAACCACATGTTCGCCGGTCTGAACGGCGATTCATCGCAGGGATTTGTGGTTTTCGGTATTGCGCTTTGCGTGGTACTGGCTGCCTGGTTCTGGGCGTCGCCCTTCACGATAAAACACGCACGCCTGATACAGAATTCCGGCAACTGGCTTTTGGGCGGGCTTACCGCGCTGGGCGAATCGTGGGAACCCACGACTCAGTATTCTGAAAACGACATTTCAAAGTTCTTCTGGCCGAACGGCAAAATTCCGCAAAGCGACGAATTCAACGATCTGATCAAAGCAAACTTCAAGTCCTATCGCCTTCGGATTGGCGGATTGGTCGAGAACCCCCGCGAATTCACCCTCGCCGAACTGATGGCGATGCCGAAGCAGGAGCAGATAACGGATCACTTTTGTATCCAGGGCTGGACCGGTATCGCCAAATGGGGTGGCGTACCGATGCTTCATCTAATCGACATGTTACGGCCCAGTCCCGATGCTCACTACGTTGTCTTCTATTCGTTCGGAGAGGGCGCTGACGGGGGAACTTATTACGACGTACACACACTCGAGAACATGAAACATCATCTGACAATTCTCGCCTACGAGATGAACGGCGCCGCCGTAAGTATTCTGCACGGCGCACCGCTTCGCCTGCGCTGCGAGAACGAACTCGGCTTCAAGCAGGTCAAATGGATTAACGCGATCGAATTCGTTTCAGACTTCCGCCACCTGGGCGCGGGCGAAGGCGGATACAATGAAGATCACGAATTCTTCGGCTACCGTGCTCCGATCTGACCTCGCTTCAGTCGGGGCTCTACCGGGAGCGTGGGATCGCGACATTTTTGCGTCAGTTCAATCTTGCTTTACCGCCGCCAAGGCGCGCTATCTCGTCCAGCAACTTTGCGGTCGTGAGTTGGCGGCAATAGCCCCGATTGTTACGCAGCGACCATTCGTGCCGTTCTGCCGATAGAGTCGCGCACGCATCCGTCGGGACAGTCACGAGATACCCCAGGTCGCAAGCGTCGCGCACAGCCGAATCGACGCATTGATCGGTCAGGCAGCCGGCGATGATCAGGTAGCGGATGCCCATATTCCGTAATACGTAATCGATGTTGGTGGATATGAAGACCGACGAAGATGTTTTGGAAAATACGATCTCGTCCGCCTGCGGCTTCAGATCAGCGATAACCTTTGCATCCGGCGAGCCTTTCGGAACGTTGAAGCCGCTGATCTTGTAATCAAGCGAGCGATCGCGTCCATCGTTGGTCAGGCTCTCGATGACCGTGTACATCACCTCAATACGCGCACGGCGGCAAGCGCGCTGCAAAGCTACGAGATTGGGCAGTGTGCTGTCGCCTAGCGTGCGGAAGAAGTAGCCATAGCGCCGCTCCTTTTCGATCGGTTTCAGCGGCGCATATTCACCGCCCTCGCGGGCGCAGTTGTAGTTCTGCACATCGACCAACAACAAGACGGTTTGCGCCGGATCGATCTCGACTTCGCGGCTGAGCGGTTGCCTCGGCGGACGCCGAGTTGGTCCGTTCATTTGCCGGCTCCTCAAAAATTTCCTCGCGTTGCGCAAGCTCGGTGCGCGCATACCCATTGGCCGAGGAATGGAACCGCCATTCCTCGATCACCATTGCCGTCGACGGCTGGCTCAGTAAACTTCTGAGTAACGCCGGCAGATCTCTTTTTCATCAACATTTCGCAACTCGTGGGCTTCCGCTCTTTTGAAGAGCAGATACGCCGATAGAAGCTCCGCGCCGAGCCATTCCGCCGCGTCATGGCTGTCCTCGAGGAGGGTCAACGCCTCGATCAAGGAGGTTGGTAGCGGTCGCACCGGAGCGGCATCGATTTGGCGCGCATTCCGGACGCCATCGAGCCCGGCTTGAATCAAAACGGCCAATGCCAGATAGGGGTTGGCGGTGGCGTCGGCGACACGAAATTCAATGTTGAATTGCCGCGCACTCTCATTCGGATCGCGATCGAATAGCGGAGCGATGCGTACTGCGGCGCCACGGTTAAGATGGCCGGCGTCCGCTTTCACCGGCGCCCAGCGGTTGGGGCGCAGGCGATAATAGGAAGCCACCGACGCCGCGGTTATGGCGCAAAGCGCGGGCAGATGATGCAGAACGCCGGCGACGAAGCTACAACCGATCGTGGAAAGCCCCCATCGACGCGTTTCATCGTAAAGGACAGCTTGGCCGTCCCGATCGACGAAGCTCCAGTGAATATGAGTTCCACTACCAACCTGGTTCGGGTCGTGGATCGGAGCGAAGCTGACACGTTCGCCGAGGCGAAACGCCACTGCCTGGGCGAGCTCCCTTGTGATCACCGCGTCATCGGCGGCACGCAGTCCGAACGCCGGTTGCGAAGTCACTTCGAACTGGCAGGGGCCGTACTCCGATATGAAAGCGTCTGGAATCACGCCCGCCTGACGCATTGCCGCGAGCAACGTCTCGCCGAACAATCCTTGGCGCCGATAAGCGTCGAGTTCGTACGGTTGCTGCGGATGCTCCGCGACTCCACTGTATGTGAACTCCTGCTCGAAGCTCGCGAGGATTCGCAAGCCGGTTTCGCCGTGCAGACGTTCCACCGCTCTGCGCAGAACGTGGCGCGGGCAGAAGTTCCAGGGAGCCCCTTCCAAAGTCCGGATATCGCCGAGAAAAAAATTCTCCGCCGGCCCGTCTTCGAAAGGAACCAACACGCGCGTAGAAGGATCGGGGAGCAGAACGACTTCGCCCTGAGCGCCCAACGGGTTCACCTGGATAGGACCAAAGGAAGACAGAAACATATTGGCGGGTGCCAGCCCCACGCCGCGCCGCAATCTCGAAGGCAGGTCGGCAACTGGAAAGCTCTTGCCGCGAAAGTGCGCGGAAAGGTCGCTGGTACCCACGAAGACGATCGGTTCGCGTTCCATCGCTCGTACAACGTAGCCCATGTTCGAAAACTCGAACAGAGGCGCAGCCGCCCCGAGAATGCGATGGCCCTTGTGCCACTCGCACTTGAGGAGAAGCTGGTGCTGTTTTGGAGAGGATCTCGGCCAGATCGGACGAATCGCGACTCATCGGACCGTTATTCCAGCCCGTTTCCCCTCGGCTGGTAGATATTTGAAGTCGATCAAGTAGACATTTTCGTCCGCTCCGTGCTTCGCCACCTTCAAGAGATCGACCACGCCGATAAATCCGGACCGTCGGGCCAGCTCCGGCGTGATCTCCTGAAATGTTATCCGTCGGATCGAGGTGACCTCGATATATCCTGGACCCAGGCGGTACCGGCCGCCGACCTTGACGTGCAGCCGGCGCCAAATCCTGACCGTGCAGTTGACTTCGCCGCGCATGATCGGCTCGCGCAGACGCTTCGTAAACGTCATGAGTAA
>JASHOJ010000060.1 GCA_030041155.1 Candidatus Binataceae bacterium
AAGGATTTTCAGTCGAATCATTCGCTCGCGGGAGCAATCGGGCAGGTGCACGCGAAGACCGGAACTTTCGTCCAAGCTTCCAGCGCAGGACTCGTGCTGGAGGGTCAGGCATTGGGGGGCTATATCGAGACGAGGAGCGGCAACCAACTGGTTTTCCACGTAGTCGTGAACAGCGTCCACGTGACCGAGCTAAGCGACTTGCTTCAGGTGTTTCAGGACCAGGGCAAGATTGCCGCAATCCTATGGCGTGACTACTGACCTGCGTCACCAAACTGATTTTTGCCGGCCTTTCGATTGATATGACCTAAGTTCAGAGAACGGGTCCGAAGGAAGCCAGACCAATGAAAGCCCGGCGCCGTGACCTATGAGCCTGTTCGATGAAACGCTTCGCCGAATCGATCCGCTTGACCGCGATGCCGCGGCTGCGGCGGCGCGACGGCTTGATTTTCTGACCAAGCCGCGCGGCAGCCTGGGCCAGCTTGAGCGCCTGGTATGCCGTTACTGCGCGATTCGCGGCAACGCGAGCGGCATAATAGCCGCGCCTGCGATTGCGGTCTTCGTCGCGGATCATGGAATAGCCGCGGAAGGCGTCAGCGCTTATCCGCAGAGCGTAACGGTCGAGATGCTGCGCAATATCTCGTCGGGCGGCGCGGCGATAAGCGTCCTGGCGCGCCGCTTCGGCTACACGCTTCGAGTTGTCGATGTCGGAGTGGCAACGGATACCAGCCGCTCGCCATTTCCCGGAGTGCTTTATCGCCGGGTTGGCGCAGGGACGCGAAACTTTGCCCATCAACCCGCGATGAGTCCCGCGGAGACGCGTCGCGCAATCGAGATCGGAATCGAAATCGCCTCCGAGCTCGCCGGCGGCGCAACCCTGATCGGAATCGGTGAGATGGGAATCGCGAACAGCACTTCCGCCGCCGCGATCCTGTCCGCGATTACCGGTCTTGCGCCGATCGAGGTCGCAGGCCGGGGAACCGGCCTTTCCGACGACGATTTGCGCCACAAGATTGGCGTGATCAGCCGCGCGCTCGAGCGCCATCGCAGCGCGCTTACAGATGGAGAAGCGATTCTGTCGGCGCTCGGCGGGTTCGAGATAGCCGCGATGGCGGGGGTATGCCTTGGCGGAGCTGCGCTGCGAGTTCCGGTGGTCGTGGACGGATTTATTGCTACCGCGGCGGCGGCCGCGGCGGAGCGGATCTTTCCCGGACTGTTCGACTATCTGTTTTTCGGCCATCAATCGGCAGAAGGCGGGCATTCGCGCGCGCTCGATGCGATGGGGGTGCGTCCGATTCTCAACCTTGCGATGCGCCTCGGCGAAGGAACCGGCGCGGCGCTCGCGATGAATACGATCGACGCGGCGCTCGATCTTTACCGCTCGATGGCGACGTTCGAGTCCGCCGGAGTGTCGGAAAAAATCAAATGAGAGCGGCGCGCGAGAGCGAGACCGGCGCATCCGCAAGCGAAATCGGCGCGGAGATTCGCCTTGCCGCGAGTTTCCTCACCATCGCGCCAGTCATCTCGGACGGGCCGATGCCCGACAGCGCGGTTGCCGCGTCTTTCGGATGGTTCCCGCTGGTCGGATTTATTCTCGGCCTCGCGCTCGCATTCGAGGATTTGATCCTCGGCTATCTGTTCGGCTACGCGCTTCGCTCGATACTGGTCATCGCTTCACTGACGATCATAACCGGCGCGGTGCACCTCGACGGCCTTGCCGACACCGCCGACGCGCTCGGCGCAGGCCGAAACCGCGAGCGCGCGCTCGCGATCTTGCGCGACAGCCGAATTGGCAGTTATGGCGCGGCGGCGATTTTCCTCGATCTGGCGCTCAAGGCCGTCGCGCTCGCGTCGATTGCCGGGACGGCGCGTTATGTGGCGATATTCGCGGCGGTGGGACTGGCGCGATGGACGATGGTCGCGGCGGCGGATCGCATCCCCTACCTGCGAAGTCAGGGCGCAGGCACCGCGCTGTTGCCGCGCGCGGATGCGGACGCTAGCCCGAACAATCTGATGCTTGCGACTTTGACCGCGGCGGGCGCGATGCTGCCGCTGCTATCGCGAAAAATAATCGGCGCGATTGTAATTGTGCTGCTAATCGTCGCGGGGGCGCGCGCATTCTACCGACGATGGCTTGGCGGAGTGACCGGCGACCTTATCGGCGCGTGCGGCGAACTGACTGAAGTCGCGGTGCTGCTGGTATTCGCCGCGTGACCCACTACTTCACCTTGATTGGATATCCGGCGACCATCAGGATTACCTCGTCGGCGGCGTGCGCGATGCGCTGATTGGTCCATCCGAGCAAGTCACGAAACCGGCGCGCGATCGGATTGCCGGGCACGACGCCATCGCCGACTTCTCCCGTCACCAGGATCGATGAAAACGGCGCAGCGCCAAGCGCCGCGGCAAGGATTTCATTTTCGTTGAGAAAAGGATCGTCGCTTGCGCTTACGTACACGCTCATCAGGTTCGCGACCCACAACGTGAGACAATCGATCACCACCAGGTCGGCGCGTGCGCCGATTGTCTTAAGCGCGGGGACGAGATTCACCGGCTCTTCCACGGTGACGATGTCGGGCGTGCGGTCGGCGCGATGGCGTTCGATTCGCGCCGCCATCTCGGGGTCAGAGGCAGTCGCGGTGGCGAGGAAAAAGCGCCTCGCGCCCCGATAAGCCTGCGCAAGCTTAATCGCATGGGCGCTTTTGCCGCTTCGCGCTCCTCCAGTTATCAGAGTGATCTTTCCCATCCGCTGTTATCGATTGAACCCGTTGTTCGATCTCGCTTGCCGCTAACGGCTCAGGACCTTACTCCTTCACACCGCCCCCAATCCACGTCTGGAATTCCTCTCCCGCGATTTGTTGCGGGGCGAAATCAGCCAAAGGACTAAGGAGGGGGTGCCTGCGATCAGTTGCCCGCTCAGCACGCACGCGAGAACCATGCGTTTGCGATTGACGCGCGGAGGACCGCGCGAGATCCTTCGCTGCCGCTCAGGATGACCTGCAGCCGGACAAATGGTTTGGCACAAAAAGCGGATTACCGGCCGGCTCGCGTCAGTATGTTCCGGCGTCCGGTCACATTGCCGCTCAGGATGACCTGCAACGAGTGGCGGCGATCGGCGATTAAGGCGATGGAAATACCCTCGCCCTCCGGGAGAGGGAGAGCGGCGCGGTGATTGCTCTTCATTTTGCAATCGCCGTGACGCGAGGGTGAGGGCGCATGCCGACGGATATTGTTTAAAGATTAACCTCCCTCTTGCGAACTCTACTCGATAGCCATCCCAGGACAGCATCCAGGCCGCCGAGAGTGAAATGGCGGGAATGAGACATGAGTTGACATCGAGTCATCGCAATTCGTGAAAGTGTAGTGAGGAACGATATGCTCAACTATGTAATCCGGCGCCGGAAATCTCGATATGTTGCAGGAGGCGGGCGACTCAGGCGGCCTGTTCAGCGGCGAAGTAGCGCTCAAAGATGGCGCGAATCCGCTCGCGCCGCCGCTTAAGCTCCGCGAGCATCCGCCGCGGGCCGTTCGCGTCCGCATATCCCATCCGGCGCGCGAGCGGCAGCAGCGCGGCCGCATCGGTTGGCAGCGCCCACGCGGGCTGGTCGCTCTCGATTCTGAGGCGGTTTTCGAGCCGGGTTAGAAAATCGAAATCCTCGGCAAGCGCCGCGCTATCCTGGATGGTGATCAGTCCCGCGTCGGCGAGCGCGGCCAGCAGCGGGCGGGTTCCGCGCACCTGAAGGGCGGCAAGCTCTGAGCCATGCCGCAGCGCCATCATCTGGACCAGAAATTCGACATCGACCAGTCCGCCGCGGCCCTGCTTAAGATTCAGGCGGTGCTTGTTCTCCGCGCCTATTTCGCGCTCCATCCGCGCGCGCATCGCGGCTATCTCCGCGACCTGCGCCGCGCTGAGCGGATGCCCGAACACGAACTCGCGGCGCGCGGCTTCTATCTCTTGTCCCAGCTCGGCGTCTCCCGCGACGACTCTGCTTTGCACCAGCGCCTGGCGCTCCCAGGTTGCACTGCTCTGGCGATGATAATCGCGGAAGCCGGCGAGCGAGGTCACCAGCGGTCCGTGATTACCCGACGGCCTGAGCCGTAAGTCGAGCTTGTACGCGTAACCTTCGCGGGTGCGCGATTCCAGGGTTGCGATCAGCTTCTGCGCGATCCGGGAAGCGGCCATCCGATCGTCCGCGTTCTCCAGTCCGGAATCTTCGTGGACGAAAATCAGGTCCAAGTCGGAGTTGTAGGTCATCTCGCGCGCGCCAAGCCGCCCCATCGCAAGCGTCGCCAGCTTAATGGAGGGCGGAATCGGATGACGCTCGGACACATCGGCGCGCGCAACTTCGAGCGCGGCCGCAAGCACGGTTTCCGCAAGACTGGTCAGTTCCGCCTGAACGCCGGAAAGCTCCAGGTCGCCGGCAAGGTCGGCAATCGCGATGCGCAGGAACTCCTGATGGCGAAAGGTGCGCAGCGCGTCGAGCTTGCTTTCCAGATCGCGGCTCGCGGCGATGAGCCCGCCAAGCTCCTCGGCCAGATCTTCCGGTGCGCGATGCGGCCGGGCCAGATCGGAGCGCACCAGCGTATCGAGCATGTCGGGATGGCGAATGAAAACCGTCGACAGATAGCGGCTCGACGCGAACAGGCGCAACAACACGCGGCGCGTCGCGGGATGCTGTTCGAGTAGCGCAAGAAAAGAAGTCCGCGCGCCGACCGCGTTTATGAACGCCGCCAGATTCATGATCGCGAGTCCCGGATCTGGCAACTCGCTCATCTCGTGAAGCAGGATCGGGCCAAGCCGGTCCAAAAGCTCGCGGCGGCGCGCCGATTCGGAGAGATGCTCGGGTCCTTTGGCGAGCGATTCGAGATGGCGCGCGCTCTCCTGGGGCGCGGCGAATCCGATCTGCGCGAGTATCGGCGCAGCTCTCTCGGGTTCAAGCGCGGCCGCGAATGCGGCTTCAGCCTGCGGCGGCACTCGCGGCGGCGCGTCCTCGTCTCCGCTTGCAAGCGTCTCGCGAAACTGGGCCGCCACCAGCGCGCGGCATCGGCCAAGACGCTCGATAAATCCGGACTCGCCTGCCACGCTCTTTTCAAAACCGAGGCGCACCCCGAGCGCGCGCATCGCGGCGGGATCGGCGGGAAGCGTATGCGTCTGCCGTCCGGCGACCACCTGCAGTTTGTGTTCGACGTCGCGCAGGAACAGATAAGCCTCGGCGAGATCGTGCGCGCGCTGGGCAGGCAGATAGCCGAACGCCTCAAGCCGGCCGAGCGCGGTCATGGTGTTTTCGGTTCTAAGCCGCGGGTCGCGCCCGCCGTAAATCAAGGTCAGCGCCTGAACCACGAATTCCAGCTCGCGGATTCCGCCGCGGCCCAGCTTGATGTTGCGCTCGACCATCGCGCTTGAGCGCAGCTCCGCCTCAATTTGACGCTTGAGGGCGCGCAATTCGCGCAGGGTGTCGAAATCGAGAAAGCGCCGGTAGATGAAATTCTGCAGCTCACCGAGCATCCGCTCGCCAAGATCGAGGTCGCCCGCGGTTGTGCGGGCGCGCAAAAGCGCCGCGCGCTCCCAGGTCTCGCCGAAGCTCTGGTAGAAGTTGAGCGCCGCTTCGATTGGAATCGCTAGCGGCGAATTGCGTCCGCCGGGCCTGAGCCGCATATCCACTCGAAATGCGCCGCCGGACAGAATCTCGGTGAGTGCCTCGGCGATCCGGCGCGCGGAAACGGCGACCGCCTGCGGGTCGGGCGCGTCGTAGAGATAAATGAGATCGATATCGGAGCTGAGGTTCAACTCGCGCGCGCCAAGCTTTCCCAGCGCGAGCACGCAGAACTTGAGAGACGATGCATCTTCGCGCGGCGCGGCCAGACTGCGCGCCATCGCAAGCGCGATCGCGATGCAATCGTCCGCCAGCTCCGACATCAGGAGCGCGGTCTCGGCGACATCGACACGCCGCAGCAAGTCGGCTATCGCGATTTCCAGAAACCTGCGCCGTTTGTAAGCGAAGAGCGCCTCGGCCGCATCCTGACGGCTGCCCGCCTCGACCTGCCGCGCCGCCGAGGCGTGGGCGCGAATCGAATCGGCGGTGGCGGCGCGAGCGCGAGCGAACACGTCGAGCCATCCTTCGCCCGCCGCGCCGAGATCCGCGGCAATAAACTCCGAGGCGCCAAGGCAGAAGACCAGGTCCGCGCCAACTCCGGAATCGCGCAGCGCCCGAACGAGCGAGTCGCGCGAGTGCTCGGCTAGCTGGAGCAGAAAGGCGAGCGCCAGCCGCTCATCGGCGGCGCGCTCCGCCACCAAGTCGATCGCGCGCGCCGACGCTGTCGGATCATCCAGGCGGCTCGTAAGTGTTCCAGCCAGACCCTCAAGGTCGGACCGGACTAAGTGTGCGCGATCCATCGCTCCTAGTATCGCGCGCCGGAAGCCGCGGAGAAACCGCCCGGCTCGGCTGCGCGGCAAAAGAGTCGGGCTTCCTCGCGCGCAGCCACGCGCGGGACTTGCAGAACTGTCAGATGGCCGGCAGCGGGATGGTCAAGGCGTCGTAGACCGTGATTCTTGGCCCGTAGGCGGCCTGGAAAACACCAATTCCGGAAGAGGGGCGAATCAGATTGGTGCGATCGAAAATGTTAAGCAGGATTATCCGATTGGTAAGCTTTCCGAGTCCGGGAACATCAAAGCTTCGCGCCGCACTTAAATTAAACTGCCATACCTTGGGAAGCTGAGTCTCGTTTGCAAATCCACCTCTTAGGCCGCTGCTAAACAACCCATCAAGGGTGAACTGATATTCTTTCCACCGGTATGCAGCGCCACCCGATGCGCCTACCAAGGGCGTGTGATCAAGAACAAAGTAGTGCCGGTCGATATACGACAACTCGGCGGGCGGGAAGTTGTACTGGCCCGACGCGACGCCGATATCCTCCTCTCGCGCGACAAACGCGTTCAGCCGAAAGGCAAAGTTCTCTAAGTTCCAGGTTAGAGACTCCTCGGTTCCGCCGCCATAGCCGCGAACATAGTTAAAGGGCACTTCTATAGGCACATAGCCGAACTGGCCTTCATCCAGGTAGTGACGATCGATCCTGAAGTAGTTGTCGTTTGCGAAGACCAGGTGACGTGTTAGCCGATGGGTAAAGCCGACATCCCAGGTGTAGTCAGTTTCAGGATAAGGTGAAGTATTACCGCCCGAGCTGGTGCCGATCGCGCCGGTGGTCCCCGCGAAAAGGCGGGAGATGCCGGGCGAGATACCCTGAAAATTGGGAACCTGAAAGTTTCGCGAAAAGCCGGCGTGCGCGGTCCAATCTTCCTGCGGACGGTAGATAAAATTGATCGTGGGGCTGAATTGGCTTCCGTTCGTTATGCCGCTTACACGGTCCCATCGCGAGCCAAAGTTGACGCTCAGCCGATCCGTTATCTGCCATGTGTCTTCAAGATAGACTCCATATACGAGATTGATCTTGTTCAAGTTCGCGGCAACGGAAATAGGAGTAGTGGCCGCCGTGCCCATCACGATCGGGAACACCTGCGAAGTCTGGTCGGTTTCGACGCCATATTCGCCGAAGTAGAAGCCGCCGCGTATAGCATGATCGTCTAAGTGGTAAGTAAGATCGCCCTGTAAGGTATTCGAGAGATCACTGGTGAATACGTTCGACGCGATACCCTGATAAATCAGATCGCCGATCGGATCGGGATAGAAAGTCTCGGAGTTATAATGGGCCGAGTAGGCTAGCTGATAGTCCCAGTCCGCGCCGATAGCTCCTTTCAGCGCCAGGACTCCGAAGTAGTCCTGCTGATTTAGCCCTGAGTTGATTGCGCTTGATGGATAGCTGGCTGGATTGATGTGGTAGAGCTGGTACTGAGGCGTCAGATTCGGCTGATTTGGAAACTGGTTGAATGCGAGCGTCATCCCCGTGATCAGGCTCAAGCTGGCCGAAGGTCCCAAGGTGTACCTGAAATAGCCGAAGGCTTGCCCCTGCGTCACCGCATCGTGGACGGGGTCGGGCGCGGGCACCGCGGAACTGAAGCCGAGATTCGATTGAAGGAACAATCCGGTTACGTAGTAGCTTAACTTGTCGCCGCAGCCGCCGAGCTCAAAGCTTCCTTGCGCGGTGTCGCGTTGCCCACCGAGTACGGTGACGCTGTTATGCGAACCGTCGCAACCATCGCGGGTGTGGATGTCGATCACTCCGGCGGTGCGGTATCCATAACGCGCGGGAAGTACGCCATCGATAAGGCTGGCCTTGTCGACAAAATAGGAGTTCAACACCTGAGTGAAGGTGGGATCGGTGTTCATATCCAGCGGCAGCATGATCCCGTTCATCTGATACTGGATACCCATGTGTTCGCCGCGAATGTGAATCTCCTGATTTTGATCGAGCGCGACTCCGGGCATCTGAAGCATCACCTGGTTGAGCGATGTAGCCTCACCCTGCGGCAGGTTGTTGATGTCTTGCCGGGTAAGCGTGTACTCGCTCGCCCCGGTGGACGAGAGAGTGTTCTGCGCGCGGACGCGAGTCGCGGTCACCGGCAGACTCAATGCTTGCTCTGATGCTAGGGTGATCAGGAGCGGTTTTGCATCGGTTCGAGGAACTTCCAGCAGCAGGTTAGCGGGTTCGAAGCCGGTGATGGCGACTGTGAGCGAGTAATTACCGGCGCGGATGTTTTTCAGGCGAAACCGGCCGGTCTTATCGGTCTTGGCGCGCTGGACGAGCTTTCCGGCGTTTGAGACGGTGACTGTCGCGCCGACGATCGGCCGGCCGAGAGCATCGTCTACGACACCCGCGACAATCTTGTTTGAAGACCGAGTGTTTTGTGCACGGCAAGTGGTAGCCAGGAAGAGAATGGCGACGAGGATCGCAGAGGTAAGAATAAGCAGGAAGCGGAACATGTAATCTGCCGAATGGTAAATCCTTCCGTATTGAGAACATACAATAGCCGGTGAAGTTGTGAAGGAAACTTTTACAGTTGGCGGGGCTGCGATCGCCGATGATACGCTTGCGGAAATTGTTGGAGGACCGCCAAATGATCGTCTTATACACGACTGAGCGCGATTATCCGTGGGGAACGCTTCGCTCCACGCACGCATCGAAAACCAAGATCGTTCTCCAGGAGAAGTCGCTTAAGTACCGAATCGAGAATCTCTCGCCCGGAAATCTATGGAAGAAGCCGCCCGAGATGCTGGCGAAGCATCCGCTCGGAAAGGTGCCGTATATCGAGGATGGCGCGCAGGTGATTTTCGACTCGACGGTAATTGACGAGTACCTCGAGGAGCGCTGCCCTGAGCCGCATCTGTTGCCGCGCGACCCTATCGCCCGCGCCGGAGTTCGCGAGCTCGAGAACTATGGCGACGAAGCGATGCTCGCGCAGAGCGTGCCGCTCATCTGGATGCCGTACTGGAGCGAGCCGTCCAAGCGCGACAACAATCGCATGGAGCAGGGGCGCGATCTGCTGCGCAAGCGCGATCTGCCCTATCTGGAACGGCAGCTTAAGAATGCGCCGCCGGGCGGGTTTATTTGCGGAGAATTCTCGCTGGCGGACACGCCGATGATGGCGCTCGCGATGGTGTTAGAGGTTGACGCTCTTGCTGGCGGTCTTGCGCTCGACGAGTTTCCGCTACTCGCCCGCTATCTGGAAAATCTGCGCGCGCGAAAAAGCTACCGCGCCATCAGTCCGCGAACCAAAGTCGCGGAGGCCGCATCGGGAGGGAGCAGCTGAGCGCGATCAGCCGATGTGAATCAGCCGCGTCATCGAGGTCTGGACGCGTCTGGTGTGGTGATGATGGCGGCGCGCGCGCCTATGATGCACGGCTGGAGGCGGCGCGGTATCGAGATCGTCCTCGGCAACGTCGCTGCTGGGAATCACGACTTCCGAGCCGATGCGAAGCGCGCGCGGACTCGAAATGCCGTTGGCATCCATCAGCGCGCGCGGTGAAACACCCCACATCGCGGCGATGGCGGAGGGCGTGTCGCCTCTATGCACGGTGTAGGTCTGAGTTGCGGCGACATAAGCCTTGGAGGTCTCGATTCCTGGAAAGTAGCGGTCCTCGTCGCGATGCACTTGCAGGGCGGCGAGGAACTCGGCGTAGTAATTTTTAACCGCGAAGCCGAAGTGCGGACCGTTGTAGTCCTCGATCATCTTGCCGAAGTCGCCGCCGTAAGCCTCAGCCGCCCGCGCGGTGCCATCGGTGCCGTAGTTGTACGCCGTAATCGCAAGCGGCCAGTCCCCGAGCATCGCATAGTTATAGCTGAGCAGCTTGGCCGCGGCTCTCGTCGCGCGAATCGGATTCAGGCGGTCGTCATGGTAGCGCGAAACGCGCATGTATTTGCGGCCAGTGGAGCGGGTGAACTGCCAGATTCCGGTCGCACCCGCGCTCGAGTGGGCGCGACTTTGAAATCCCGATTCGACCTGCGCAAGCGTCACCAGTTCGGGCGGCAGCCCCGCCTCGCGAAAAATCCTCTCCATCGTGGGGCGATAATAGCGGCTGCGAAGTAGTCCTTCGCGGAAGCGCTCGCGCAAGCCCTCCTGCACCCGAAGATTCTGCGCGGCATACGCATACGCGCCGGGGCCCTCGCCCTTGAACAGCGCCGCGACCCGCTGCTCATCGAAGCCGATTGGCGTATGCCCGGCTGCGAGACGATTCAGGATGTCGGAATATTTGTCCTTCAGATATGCATTCACCCACTCGATATCGTCGCGGCCGGGCTGGCCGTCACCGGGCAGATGGTAGACCTGATAGATGCGCGATACGTTGTCGCGATCCATCACGACGAAATCGCGCACCGAGTAGGCTGTGAAGACATTGATCCAGAAATTCACATTTGGCTGAAGCGAAACGGGCTGCGGGAATGGCACGTCGGCAGCCGCATAGGAGGGCGAGGCGGCGCATGCGCCAGCCGCGAGCATAATCATGCCGGCCAGCGCCGATGTCAGCCACAACCGCCTTGAATGTCCGGTCACTCTCTCCTCCCACGGAGCGGAAACCCGACGCCCCACTAATGCCGACGGCCCGATTCAAGGCCCGCCGGACTGACCTATTATCGATTACCGATACAAGCTCTGATAGTCAACGAATTATGCTTTCCCAGTTGAGGCTCAAATTGCAAGCTTCGCGACATCATGGCGGAAAAGCGCTTCCTTTCACCGGCGTAATTATTCTTATAGGCGCTCTCGCCATCATCTGCGTCTCGGACGCATGTCGATCGTCCTCGAACAGCGCACGCAACTCAAGCGGCGCGGCGTTCAAGGTTGCGCTGCTGACCACCGGACCGGTAAGCGACGCCGGCTGGAACGCGGCGGCGTACGATGGACTGGAACTTATCAAGCGGCAACTTGGCGCCGAAACGGCGATGGTCCAGACGCAGTCGCCTGCGGATTTCGAAGACGCGTTTCGCGATTTCGCCGCACGCGGCTTTAACGTGATCTTCGCGCACGGGTTCGAGTACACCGACACGGCGCTCAAAGTAGCGAAACTGTTTCCCAAAGCATGGTTCATCGTAACTTCAGGAAGCGGATCGTCGTCGAATGTCGCCTCAGTCACCTTCCGAATCGAGGAGGGCGCGTACGTTGAGGGCGTGATAGCCGGCGGGATGAGCAAGACCGGCATCGCGGGCGCGGTCGGCGGCATCAAGATTCCATCAATTGGAATCACGTTCGAGGGCTTTCGGCGCGGGTTTGTCTCCGCACGCCCCGGCGGCCGAGTTCTGGTCAGCTACAC